>NZ_JADEWY010000045.1 GCF_015207375.1 Coleofasciculus sp. LEGE 07092
GGTGAGGGGGAGATGGGGGGAGTTATGATGGAAAATCCGGCGCTTCTATCCCTTTGTGTCCTTGTCTCTTCAAAAAAACCCTAGTCCCTAGCTATAAGATTGAGCGATCGCATTCAACTACTCTTCGTCGCGCTGATGATAGTCGTGGGCGAGAATTGAAGACTCGACGATGAGGTTCTAGGATTCATTCGCCACACTCAAAGACTCAATCACCACACTCAAAGACTCATTAAAGAGATTCTGAGTCTCGATTGAAAGTGAGATGCCCGACTTCTTAGAGAAGTCGGGCATCTGAACATCTCAAATTGCATAACCTCTCACCCATCGGAGATATAGCATAGATAGATTGAGTCAGCACTCGGCTTTCTTATTTACAGGCAAGAAATCTAATTATTCATCCTGAGAGTAACTTATGCAACTACGAAGCAGACTATTCGGCATCATTACCCTATTGGCTGCTACTGGTGGTGTTTTTACTGCAAGTTTTGCAGCGCCATTCTCTGTGCTGCCAGTAATGGCTCAAACCTCTACTGAACAGGAAGCGGAAGCCGATCAACTTTTTCAGGAAGCTGGTAGACTTTTTCAACAGGGGATTGAACAGTATAAAACTAGTCAATTCCAAGCTGCCATACAGTCTTGGCAGCAAGCGTTGGATATTTATCTGGAGATAGGAAATAACTCTGGAATTGCTAATTCTTCGGGTAGTTTGGGCGTAGTTTACCTTTCTTTAGGGCAATACGAGAAAGCGATTGAGTTTTTTCAAATTGCCTTGGTAATTCAACAAGAAATAGACGATCGTGTAGCCGTTGCTGCTTCTTTCGCTAATTTGGGTAATGCTTACTATTTCCTAGGACAATACCAGAAAGCGATTGAGTTTCATCAACAGTCCTTGGCAATTAAACGAGAAATAGATGATTCGCCCAACGGCAATAGCTTCGCTTCACGGGCAGCAGTTGCTAATTCTCTGAGTAATCTGGGCGTAGTTTACGAGGCTCTAGGGCAATACCAGAAGGCGATTGAGTTTCATCAACAGTCTTTGGCAATTCAACAAGAAATAGGCGATCGCTCAGGAATTGCTGCTTCTTTCGCTAATCTGGGCACTGCTTACGCTTCTCTAGGGCAATACCAGAAAACAATTGAGTTTTTTCAACAGTCCTTGGTAATCGCACAAGAGATAGACAGTCCAGAAACTGAAGCTATACTTTTGGGTAATCTGGGCAATGTTTACGGTTCTCTAGGGCAATACCAGAAGGCGATTGAGTTTCATCAACAGTCTTTGGAAATCAAACGAGAAATAGGTGTTCGCTCAGGAGTTGCTAGTTCTCTGGCTAATCTGGGCAATGCTTACGCTTTTCTAGGGCAATACCAGAAAGCAATTGAGTTTTTTCAACAGTCCTTGGCAATCGCACAGGAGATAGACAGTCGAGAAATTGAAGGTAAAGTTTTGGGTAATCTGGGCAATGTTTACGATGATCTAGAGCAATACCAGAAGGCGATTGAGTTTCATCAACAGTCTTTGGCAATTTCACAGGAGATAGGCGATCGCTCAGGAGTTGCTTATTCTCTGGCTACTCTGGGCAATGTTTACGCTTCTCTAGGGCAATACCAGAAGGCGATGGAGTTTCATCAACAGTCCTTGGCAATCACACAAGAAATCGGCGATCGCGCACTAGAAGGTTTAGTTCTCAACAATCTTGGTAGCTTGCTAGCCCAACAGAATCAACCAGAATTAGCAATTATCTTCCTCAAACAATCCGTCAATGTCACAGAAGCAATTCGGCGAGATATCCAAGGACTACCCCAAGAACAACAACAATCCTACACCGAAACCGTGGCAAGCACCTATCGCCGCCTCGCCGACTTACTCCTCCAACAAAACCGCATCCTCGAAGCGCAACGAGTACTCGACTTACTCAAACTCCAAGAACTCGACGACTACCTCCATAATGTGCGAGGAAATGAAGAAACAGCCCAAGGAATTGAAACACTTCCCCCAGAACAGCAAATCCTCGCCGAATACAACCAACTGCAAAACCAAGCCATTGAACTGGGCAAAGAACTCGCACAGTTACGCCAAATTCCTGAATCTGAATGGACACCCGCGCAAGAACAACGTATTGCTGAACTCGTCGCTAAACAAGGACAACTCAAGCGCCTATTCGTAGAATTTACCCAACGTCCCGATGTCGTCGCACTGGTTAATCAGTTAAACCAAACTGCCAAAGAACAGAGTCTGCAACTCCCCCGACTTACCAATATCTCCGACAACCTCCGCAACTTAGAGCAAAATGCCGTCCTGCTGTATCCCCTAATACTAGAAGACCGCTTAGAATTAGTCCTAGCAAGTCCTGATTCTCCCCCCATTCGCCGCACAGTACAAGTCACGCGAGAAGAATTAAATCGAACCATTGTTGAGTTTCGGCAAGCTTTACAAAATCCGCGTAGTGACGCTGTGACTCCCGCCCGTCAATTATACGACTGGCTGATTAAACCCCTAGAAAATGACCTAGCCACAGCAGACGCCCAAACTATTATCTACGCCCCTGACGCTCAACTGCGCTATATTCCCTTAGCCGCATTACATGATGGAAATAACTGGTTAGTCCAACGCTTCCGAGTCAATAATATTACCGCAGACAGTCTCACCGACTTTGATAAGGCACCCCAAGCACAACTGCGAATCTTAGCGGGTGCCTTTACCCAAGGGAGTTACAGCTTTTCTGTGGGTAATGAGCAATTTACCTTTGCCGGACTTCCCTTTGCTGGGAAAGAAGTGGAAATCTTAGCAGAGGCGGTTCCCAATACAACGAAACTCATTGATGAGGAATTCAGCAAAACCGCCATACTCCCCCGCATGGACAATCATTCCATCGTTCATTTTGCCACCCATGGGGCGTTAGTGCAGGGCTTGCCGGACGAATCGTTTATCCTATTGGGGAATGGCGATCGCATTTCCATGCGCGAAGTCCAAAACACCTGGTTTTTGACGAATGTAGACTTAATCGTGCTGAGTGCTTGCGAGACAGGATTAGGCGGACAATTTGGCACTGGCGAAGAAATTCTCGGCTTTGGCTATTTGATGCAAAATGCTGGGGCAAGGGCGGCAATTGCTTCTCTGTGGCAAGTCAGTGATGGGGGGACTCAAGTCTTGATGAATGCGTTCTATGCGGCATTGCAAGAGGACAAGATTACCAAAGCCGAAGCCTTGAGACAGGCACAAATTGCCTTAATTACTGACAACTACGAAACGTTAGGTGAACAGCGAAGCACTATTGCAGTAGTACGGGATAGTCTGCCAGAAGCGGTGGTGAATCGTCTCAGTCATCCTTATTATTGGGCACCGTTTATTCTAATTGGTAATGGGTTGTGAAGAGTGGGGAGGAGAAATTTCTAATCTTTGGCAGGAGTTCATTTGCCCAAACAGTATCCTATGTCAGCAAAAGATCTGGTTCACAATGCTGCAAAGTCTGCTCCCCAAAAAGACGGGTGGACAATTATAAACTGAAAGAACCTACGTCTTGAGAACTCATGCACCTACGAAGCGGACTGCTCGGCATCATTACTCTATTAGCTGCTACTAGCGGTGTTTTAACGGCAAATTTTCCAGCGCCTTTCTCGACGATGAGGTTCTAGAGTTTTGAGATGGAACTATTGAGTATCCAACCTTGCTCTTCCCAAGGTTCGAGGGGGGCAACCGCGTAAAAGGCAGCAATTTTTTCAATTTGATGAATCTCTTCAGCGTTGACTCCTTTGAAGAGGGTTTCCAATGCCTCCTGATCTGCTTGGGTCAGGGGGACCTGGGGATAGGCGCGATCGCGGGGCGTGTTGGACATAGTTTGGCACCAATCTGCAAGGGTTCAACTATTACAAAATTTTACAAGTCCTTTACAGAATTACATCCGTCACTATACTCAATTGTCCTCTTCCGTGATTCTGACTAGAGAGGGAGTCAGCTTCAACCTCCATTGAATCAGTACGAGATCCCTTGTCCGTACTAATCCCGAGCAATTACTCCTGCTCCCCTGGTGTCAGTACATTCGTTGAAGTAGTATCTTCCTGGTCAGCAACTTTTTTGAGTTTAAAGTAAAAACCCGAATAATCCGGCAGTGGAGTGAATTGATGAATAGGGTTTTTATTGGCATCGCTGCGAGACCAATCTGCCTCGTAAAGAGAACTAACATCCGTATCATTCACCACGTCTGAACGTAATTTTTCCTCATCAATAAGCATCTCACTTACTTCTTCAATTGTAGATGTTGCTGAAAACAGCTCCTCTGAGTCATCAATGGGTACTGGTTCCTCCGGTTCACAAACCTCAACTCTTAGATTTTCATCAACAGCGTCAGGCAAACTCTCGATCGCAGACAACAAACTCAATTGTTGGTTCGGTTTAGCCGTATCAGTTCCTCCTGTTAAATTTTTGGGGAGTTTGCGGCAAATCAGCCGCTCAAACTCGTGGTTAAAGCGATAGATTGGTTGTCCGCGTCGAAACCAAACGGTTAGAATTTGCTCCACAGAAACGGCTTTATAACGTCCCTGATATAACGCTTCGATTACAGCTAGACGTATCCAGTTACTCGTATAGTGCTTCAACCACTGATGCACCAATTCTTCAGCACTATAACCCCTCAGTTCAAACCCGTAGTGACTGAGCAACTCTACTGCATAGCCAACTGCTGAATCTGAGTCCCTGGTCATTGGTTATTTGTCATTAATGGTTGGCTTTTACAAAGAATAAATGACTAAGAACTACGGACTATATAGGGTGAGTTGATCGCGTTTGCACGTCCTTTATTCACCAACGCCTGATACAGAAAAGCACTGGCATCGGCGCGTGTCGCTGCCTGTTTCGGTTGCAGGAGGGATTGTTGAGGATAATTAACAATAATGCCAGCTTGGGTGGAAGCAGCAACTGCACTTTGAGCATAGGCTGGAATGGTATCTCGATCTTGGTAAGTTTCCAAAGCATTAGCTGCCGCCTTAGGTAAAGAAAGCCCATTCACTAACGAAACAATTAACTCAACACGCCGCAAACTCTGCTGGGGATGGAAGGTTTGATCGGGAAATCCAGACAGGAAGCCGCCGCGATAGGCAGCTTGAATAACAGATGCTGCCCAGAAATTAGTGGGAACGTCGCTAAACTGAGTGGCTGGGCGGATGGGAGTTGGGTTGAACACTTTTACCACCAAGGCGGCGTATTGCGCCCGATTGAGTGGTACATCGGGTTTGAAGCTACCATCGGCAAAGCCACTCACTAAGTTTAGACCAGCAAGGCGGCGAATAAAGTCCTCTGCCCAATGGTTTTGAATATCGGTAAACGAAGGAACGTAGGAATCGGGATTGACAATGTAAGGAGAGGCGATTGCTTCTGCTTTGCCTGCTGATACCAATGCCTGATAAATCAACACGGCTACCTCCGCGCGACTAATTGCCCGCATCGGTTCGATCACATCGGTTTGGGGATAATTCACCACCATGCGTCGCCCAGTTGCTGTCGAGATGGGGTCTGTGGCGTAACTGGGAATCTGGGCGCGATCGCGGTAGAACTGCAAGATGTTAGAATTTCCTCCCGTAAGTCCCAAACCATTGATCAGTGACACCAGCGCCTGGGTCCGGGTTAAATTTTGCTGGGGGCGAAATGTGTTATCGGGAAATCCGGAAATAAATCCCATAGTCCCAGCTTTCTGAATCGCCGCTGATGCCCAAAAATCACTGGGAATATCTCGAAACGACCCGGTACTAGCACCCACCTGCCGGGGTAAATCAAACGCTTTGGCAATGATCGCGGCATACTGTGCGCGGGTAATACTCTCTTCTGGCTTAAATGTACCATCAGGAAAGCCACTAATCAGCCCCTTATCAACCAGTCCCCGAATAAATGCCCCTGCCCAATGACCCGTCAAATCGCGGAACTGAACCGGACCAAGGGCAGGTACTAGAACTTGAGCGGAACGCAAGTCGATCGAACCGGAAATCCGGGCTGGATTCAGCAGATTGCCTACCGATACCAAGGTCAAAGACGTGCCGTTTTGCAAATCCACCTTACCGTTATTTTGCAAAATATTCCCGGCTGGGTCTTGGGTACTGCCCAAATTGGGTTGGGCGTTACCGTTCACCATCAGCCCTGCCTCAGTATTATTTTCAATACGATTACGGCGCAAAACGGGTCGGGCATCGCGGGAGAGGACAATTCCTGCCCTATTGTTAACTAAGGTGTTGTCTGCCACTAACGGTGCTGCCGAATCGCTAATGGCAATGCCGTAACCAGTGGTTTGACAGAGATTTCGCAGCACTTCTCCTTTAGCATTGCGCACCAAGAAAATACCACTGGCAGCATTTTCCTTCAATTCATTATCTAAAATCAGAGGTTTGCTGGTTCCAGTGACAAAAATCCCCTCCCGACGGCAGCGCGTGAAGGTACTATTGGCAACTACAGGTGCTGCGGATTCAATCCAAACACCCGTACCATTCTCTGCTGGATTAGTGACGGTGACGCCTCGCAGTTCAGCACCCGACTCCAACCGCAGAGCGATCGCTTGATTGCCAAAAGTTGGGCTGTTATACTGTCCGCTCCCCACGATCGCAATCTCCTTCCCTTTACTGGGTTCGTGTCCTACTACAATCGTTCCTGCGGGAATAACCAGGGGAAATTGTTCTCCATTAGCGGTATTGTAGGTGCTGGGAGCCAGGTAAATTGTAGTGTCAGCAGCCACTTGCTCGATTGCCCAAGTCAAGGTTTTAAAGGGGGTGTTGACAGAACCCGCATTGGCATCACTACCAGTGACTGGGTTGACGTAAAGTGTGGTAACTGAGCCTTGTCGAAGTGTGGATTGAACCATAAAGCAAGCTTCTTCAGTCCTTATGTAAAGAGGATGGGGGGAGTTGTGTAGGAAAATGCGGCTGTTCTATCCCATTTTTTCCTTGTCTCCTTGTCTCGGTGCATTCTTTATTCTGCTCAATTATTGACCCCTGACACTATGATCGAAGTCGAGCATCTTAGCAAAATCTACGGTTCTACTCCAGCCATTCAGGATGTCACTTTCGAGGTTGAACCTGGAGAAATTTTAGGGTTTCTCGGACCGAACGGTGCTGGAAAAACTACAACCATGCGGATTTTAGCGGGTTATTTACCGGCAACTAGTGGCAGTGCTCGCATAGCGGGCTACGATGTGCATGAAAATTCTCTGGCAGTCCGACAGCGAATCGGTTATTTACCGGAAATACCGCCTCTGTACCCGGAGATGACGGTTGAAGGATTTCTGCATTTTGTGGGTCGCATCAAGGGGGTAGCCGCAGGCGATCGCCCTAACCGGGTTAAACAGGCGATAGAACGTTGCAACCTCAGTGAAAAAAGCAACGTACTCATCCGCAAACTATCGAAAGGGTTTCGGCAGCGAGTTGGTATTGCTCAAGCGATCGTTCATGACCCCCCTGCCATTATTTTAGACGAGCCAACGGTAGGTCTTGACCCCCGACAAATCATTGATGTCCGCAACTTAATTAAAAGTCTGGCAGGGGAACATACTATTATTCTCTCAACTCATATCCTGCCAGAGGTGAGTATGACCTGTAGCCGCGTTGCCATTATCAACCAAGGTCGTATTGTCGCAACCAATAGCCCAGAAAATTTGATGGCGCAGTTATTTGGGGGAACGGGATATGAGTTGGAAGTCGATGGTGACGTTGTGCAATTGCAAAAGCTCTTGCAAATTCTGCCAGGAGTTTGTTTAGTAGAAATTGTTCCCACTCAAGAGTTACCTCCCAGTCGCTCTTTAATTCGCATTGTCTCAGCACCAGGCGCTGAACCCGGACGGGATATTGCTGCTGTCACAACTGGGGCGGGTTTAGGATTGCATGAGATGCGACGCACTCGCGCTACTTTAGAAGATGTCTTTTTAAAATTGACGACACAGGAGCAACCGGCTACTCCAGTGGAGCATCAGGATTTAGAGGAGTCTGAGGTTACTGATTCTGCACCAACGTCTTGAGGAAAGGTTTAATAAACACTTGGGTTCCTCTTGCCATATGATACCTCTACAAGGTTAGTCCTGTAGCCACAGGTGTGAGAGATAAGCCCCAGACTCCCAAAATCTACCCTATTTGGTAGGGTGAGAGCGGACAGTAGGATACTCAAACCTATCTGTTAGCCTTAGCAAAGCGGGATACAGGTAAGCGCTAGCTAATCCCATGGCTCAGGAATTACCCTTGTCAGTGTACTGAGGGCAAGAGAAGGCAAGTCTGTACTCAGTTGCTCTGGTTCTGAGCGTGAAAACCAAAGCGTTAGTAATCGAAAGGAAGTCTAAATGCGAATCATCATTGGCAACATCGTGGCAATTTTTCGTAAGGAATTGCAGGGCTATTTTGCCTCGCCCTTAGCTTATGTGGTAGCAGGCTTTTTCTGGCTGCTATCTGGCTTCTTTTTCGTAACTATTCTATTGGGTCCGAATGGTATCATTCAGCAAGCAGCGGCGCGGGACCAACTGGGAATGCCAACGCCCCCAGTAGATGTTGCCTATGAATTTTTGAACTGGTTTTTAAGCGTTATGGGTTCCCTGGTTCTGTTCGTGCTGCCGATTCTCTCGATGGGGCTTTACGCCGAGGAGCGCAAACGCGGTACGCTGGAACTGCTAGCAACGTCACCGATGACGAACTGGACAGTGGCAGTGGGAAAATTGTTGGGTGTGCTAACATTTTTTACCATCATGGTTCTGCCTTTGCTGGCTTATGAAGCGATCGCCCTGAGTGCAGCCGATCCCGCCATTCAACCCGCCGTGCCTTTACTGGCTCATGCCGGATTGATTTTGCTAGCCGCATCGGTTCTCTCCTTGGGAATGTTCATTTCATCCCTAACCGATAGCTCAATTCTGGCAGCTTTTTTGACCTTTGTTTTAATTTTATTTCTCTGGATTATCGATTTGATTGCTGAGGGTATTGGCGGTCTAGTTGGACAAGCTTTAGGTCATTTGTCGCTCCTAGAAAACTATAACAATTTAATACGAGGTGTTCTTGATACTAGCAGCCTCATTTTATTTACTAGTTACATCCTTCTCGGCATATTTTTAACTGCCCAGTCAATCGAAACTTTACGTTTTCAGCGTTCTTAAATAGTTGGATAATTGACTTTTAGAAAAAGAAACATGACAAAAAACAAATGACAAAGGACAAATGATATAAAGACCACTATGAAAACAAGCAGAATTAAAGGGAAGTATTTAAACTATCTATTTTGGCTCGGTCCCATCCTAACTATTATGGGTATCAGCGCCAGAGTCGTCTCTGGTGAATGGTCGCCCGTCACTTTGGGGTTACTGATTGCGGGACTCATCATTATTGGATTGTGGGTGCTATTGCTGGAGAGTTTAGCACCTGGTTTTTGGGGACGCCGTTCCACTCAGGTAGGGACGAATGCCGTTGTTGCTACCCTATCGGTGTTTGTAATTTTGGGGCTAATTAACTTTTTGGGGGTTCGCTATGCGGTGCAACTGGATTTAACGGAAAATAAGCTTTTTAGCCTCTCGCCTCTGTCCCAGGAAGTGGTAAAAAATTTGGAGCAGTCGGTAAAGGTTTGGGTATTTCAAAGACCTGCAAGTCCGGCTGATCGGGAATTACTGGCAAATTATCGCCGATACGGGTCAGAGTTGGAATTTGAGTTTGTTGACCCGCAGCTTAAACCCGCACTGGCTCAAAAATTTAACGTGCAGTCTCCGGGAGAGGTTTACCTAGAATACGGAACTGAACGGCAGTTAGTGCAAGTTTTAACTCCCTCGGAACCGCTTTCGGAAGTCGAGTTGACTAATGCCATCGAACGTATCACGAACGATCGCGCCGCTACAGTTTACTTCCTCCAAGGGCATGGGGAACGCCCTCTTGAGGGAGAAGATGGACTCTCTCTGGCAGTACAAGCCTTGGCAGAGAAAAATTTTACGGCTCAACCCCTTAACCTAGCCGATCGCTCAGAGATTCCCGAAGATGCCTCACTTGTGGTTATCGCAGGTCCCAAACGGGCGCTGTTTGAGCCAGAAGTTGAAGCCTTCAGACAGTATCTTTCAAAGGGTGGCAGTCTATTAGTAATGGCAGATCCAGATACTAATCCCGGACTGAACAGCTTGCTCGCCGACTGGGGTGTTAAGTTAGATAACCGAATTGCCATTGATGCTTCCGGTCAGGGACGTGTTGTAGGTTTGGGTCCGGCAACGCCTCTGGTCAATAAATACGGCGACCATCCCATTACTAACGATTTTGGGGATGGCTTTTCATTATATCCGTTAGCGCGACCTCTAGAAACGAAACCCATAGAGGGTATTAAGGAAACTCCTCTAGTCATTACGAATGACCAGAGTTGGGCAGAGAGTTCACCGGAAAACCAACCTCTAGAATTTAATGAGGAAGAGGGTGATATTCCAGGTCCTCTGATGTTGGGTGTTGCTTTAAGCGGTACACCCGAATCCACAACAGCGTCATCCCAGGCAAAAGGCGAAGATACAGAAAGTTCTCAGACTGCTTCTCAGGACGAGAAAAACGCTGAAGCTAAGGAAGCCGACGCTTCACGTTCCCCGGAAGCTGAGGCAACAGCTAGTCCTGAAGTCTTTCCCCAGGAAAACGCTGAAGCATCGCCATCTCCTGAGGAAGAGGATACCGATAAAAAGGAAACCAGTCCCAAGAAAACGGCTGATGAGGCGCGACTTGTTGTTTTTGGCAACTCAAATTTTGCCACCGATGGTTGGTTTGAGCAACAGTTGAACAGTGATGTCTTTCTCAACTCCGTTACCTGGTTGAGCAAAGGGAACGAACAAGCCCTTTCGATTCGCCCCAAAGAACAGCAAAATCGTCGGATTAATCTAACGCCTGGGCAAGCTGGGTTATTGGCTTGGACAGCAATTGGGATTGTGCCGATAGTAGGGTTTTTGACAGCCGGAGTAATATGGTGGCTGCGTCGTTAATGTTCAAAATTCACGCATTCAAAATGGTTGACTAATGAAACTACAGCGAACTACTCTGATTTTGTTAGTCTTAGCGGTGTTCTTAGGCGGTTTTGTTTATTTTTATGAAGTTCAGGGAGCACCGAAGCGGGAAGCAGCAAAGGAAACTAAGAAGCCAATTTTTTCCTTTGAAGAAGACCAGATTCAAGGGGTGACAATTTACCTCAATAAGGATCAACGTAAAAAGATTTTCAAGTTTGAGAGAGTCGGCAAGGAGAAAATGCCTTGGCAGATGAAGTATCCTAAGGATGTTTCAGCCAGTGATGCCTCTGTTGCTTTTTTATTGGACTTACTTGTGGAAGGAAAGAGCGATCGCTCTTTCACCGTTCCGGCAACCCAACTCAAGGAATATGGGTTAGACAAGCCGCAAGCCACGGTAAAAGTGGAGCTAAAAAATCGGGAAATTCATCGGATCAATTTAGGTAAGCCGGACTTTAATCGCAGTTTCTTATACGCTCAGATTGATCCGCGAACTCAGGATTCGGGGCAGGTGGATGTGCTTTTAGTGCCAGTAGACTTTGAGTATGCTGTCAATCGTCCTGTATCAGAATGGGAGCAAAGTACAGAGGAAGAACCTGAACGTTTCCAGGAACCAGAGGCTGAACAAACCCCATCGCCTACTGAGGACAAAGAGACACCAGCAACAGAAGGAAAACCATCGCCTACTGAGGACAAAGAGCAACCTGCTACGGAGGCAAAACCATCGCCTACTGAGAAAAAAGAGACACCAGCAACAGAAGAAAAGCCATCGCCTACTGAGGAAAACGAGTAGACATCGTGTATAGCGTTTCCTAGCATCGTCTCTACAGGATTGCGGTTAAAAGAGGTGTTGAAAATGAGGTGCAAAATAACTGGGAAAAGAATTCCCCTGTAATCCCATGAACTACATCATCCAAAATCCTGAAAATGTTTTTAAATTACTGTTAGAACACCTCAAAATGACTGCTTTGACAATGGCAGTTGCTGTAGCGATCGCTCTACCCTTATCATTACTAATTACTCGCTATCGCTGGCTTAACGTTCCGGTTTTAGGAGTTCTGGGAACCCTTTACACCATACCGAGTCTGGCGTTAATTATTTTACTAGTGCCAATTTTTGGATTGAATCGTCAGTCTGTAGTGGTGGCGATGATTGTTTATACCCAAGTCATTTTGGTACGAAATTTCTCGGTAGCGCTGCAATCGGTTGAACCCACTATTCTGGAAGCGTCACGAGGGATGGGAATGAATTCTTGGCAGCGTTGGTGGTGGGTACAGGTGCCGTTAATTTTACCAATTTGTTTGGCGGGGGTGCGTCTAGCTACTATTGTAGCGATCGCAATTGCCACTATCGGAGCCAAGTTTGGTGCTGGAGGATTGGGAGTATTACTCTTTGAGGGTGTTGCCCAAACTCGTTACGATAAGATTTGGACAGGAGCTATTGCTGTAGCTGTACTGGCGTTTTTCCTAAATAGTTTGCTATTGGGCTTGCAGTGGCTTTCAAGTTCAACCCGAAAAGTTATCCCGCCTGGTTTATTTGTAAGGCATTAATCAGTCGAGTGCTGACGGCGGCTGATATTGTCACAAGTCAGTCTCCTTAATTCGACTACCATTTGTGCAATTTCTTCTTGAAAGAAATCTAAATAGACTTTATTTGAAATAGCTATAGAACACATTTATCATTCCGAATTCCTTCTTGGTTGCAGATACCGTTGCAAAACACTCAAACTTACCTCAGCCACCACTGCTAGCAGCGCCACGGGAATGGCACCAACCAACAGAATTGCCGTATCGTAAAGCGAGAAGCCTAGGACGATGAAACTCCCGAATCCTCCGGCACCGATAAAAGCAGCAAGGGTAGCGCTAGCGATCGCTTCCACGGTAGCGGTTTTGATGCCAGCAACAATTAAAGGTAACGCTAAAGGGATTTCTACCTGTAGCAGAAGTTGTTTGGGTGCCATTCCCATACCCTTTGCTGCCTCTAGAATAGCTGGATCTATGCTGCGAAAGGCAACATCGGTGCCAATCAGAATGGGCGGCATAACCAAAATCGTTAGAGCGATCGCGGCAGATTGGAAGCCAAGACCAAAATAAGGAATGGCAATAAATAGAATCGCTAAACTCGGAATAACCCGCAACGCATTAAAACTGTTAATTAAGACAGTTGATACCACCTGCGAACGAGAACTCAGCAGTCCGAATGGCAAACCCAGCACTAACCCAATACCTAATGGCACTCCCACCAGCAGCAAATGCTGTCCAAATGCTTCAACAAATTTATCACTATGACTGGTAGCATAAGTTAGGGTTTGAGTAAAACTATTGAACATTGTAGATTTTTGAGCAGCTAACGTTGGAAGGCTTGTAAAATTTATCCTATACGTTACGTTGCTGTATTAACTAACACCTATCAACAGTCCGAGTTAACTCATGAGCGTAAAAGTAATTATTTTTGATTTTGACGGTACTATCGCTGACACCCTTGATGCTATTGTCAGGATTACCAATCGTTTGGCTGTCGAATTTGGCTATAAACCAACCACTCCTGAGGAACTCGAACAAGTTAGAAAAATTAGCTCTCGACAAATTATTAAACTATCAGGTCTTTCAATTTTTAAAATTCCTTTCTTGCTGAAAAGGTTGAAAACAGACCTACGCCAAGAAATTGAGCAGCTCAATACAATTACTGGAATTAAAGAAACATTAGAAAATTTAAAAAATGATGGAAAAATAATCGGCATTCTAACTTCTAATTCCGAGGAGAACGTCAGCATTTTTCTAAAAAAGCATGATATGCAAAATTTGTTTGATTTTATTGATTCGGGGACAACACTATTTGGAAAACACAAGATTTTGAAAAAATGGATCAAAAAAAATAAATTCAAACCCGAAAATATTATTTATGTGGGAGATGAAACAAGAGATATTGAATCAGCCCAAAAGATTAACATCAAAATCGTTGCAGTGACTTGGGGATTTAATTCATCGGAAGCATTAGCCGAGTGCAATCCGGATTTTTTAATTGATCATCCGAGGGAGCTGATTGAGTTGATGAAACATCTGTAATCGTTTCAAAGAAGACAGCAGACTGGCTCTGGATGCTCTCAAGGTAGCAGCCAACCCCTGAGTAAACTTGCTTAATTATAGGCAAGTTTGTATCAGCACTATAATCATTAATGTAAAGATATGTAAACAATCATGCAGGATAAAGTTGTTGTTATTGTAGGTGCCACTGGCGGTATTGGTTCTGCCTTAACGCACCAACTGGCGCGGAGCGGTTCCCGTCTGGTGTTGGCGGCAAGAAAGAGCGTGAGCCTAGAGACTTTGGCATCCCAGCTACCCACTGCCTCTCCAGAGCAAGTCTTGGTGGTGCCGACTGACATCACTAACCCCTTAGAAGTGGAGACACTCATGGAGAAAGCGGTTGCTCAGTTCGGTCAAATTGATGTGCTAGTGAATGCTGCGGGAGCTGGAGTTTTGAAACAGTACAATAAAATTCAACCGACTGACTTAGATGCCATGTTGGACTTAAATCTCAAGGGGAGTTTCTATACCTGTCAGGCAGCAGCAGAGGTGATGAAAGGGCAGAAGTCTGGTCACATCTGCAATATTGTTGGCATCTTGGGCAAGCACTCCATGGCGATGGCATCGGCATATTGTGCCTCAAAGTTTGGTGTTGTCGGTTTTAGCAAATGCATGGCAGAGGAACTGAAGCGTTTTGGTATCAAGTTTACGCTGTTCTACTTTGGGGGTATAGATACTCCCTTCTGGGATAATGTCAGCTTAAAGGTTGATCGGCAGAAGATGCTGAGTCCTCAAACGGCGGCTGATGCTATTCTGTTTGCACTCAAAGCCGAGCCGCAAGCCGTGCCAATGGAAATCAACCTTCAGCCGGAAAGTCACTTATTTTTCTGATGGGGCATACTATCGCAGCGGAAATAATGTTTCTTCTTTCTTGGGAATGACCTGTAAATCTTCAAAAAACGGCAAAATTGACAATCAGGTAAGCTCCCAGATGGGATAGATAATGAAAATCGATCACATTCATTTCTATGTAGAAGATGCTACATCCTCTCGCGACTGGTTTATCAAGTTCATGGGCTTTCAAGCTTTAGGAGTGGGTGCTAGTCACCACACTCGCACAACGGTGGTAAAAAGTGGCAAGGTTTGCATCGTGCTGTCGTCCCCACTGACTACCGATAGTCCAGTTGCCGAATTTCTACACCTACATCCTCCCGGCGTTGCTGATATTGCTTTTGCAGTTTCAGATCTAGAAGGTACTATGGATCGACTGGTTGAGCAAGGAGCTAAAGTCCTGCAACCCGTTCGGGAACAGTATTTAGTCGGGGGATGTTTGAAGTGGGGCAAAATTGCGGCTTGGGGTACGCTGACTCATACCCTGGTAGAACGGCAGGGCATTCATCCTGGGTTGTGGCTACCCGTTCAAGCTGACTGGGTTGGAGAGGCGAATGAGGTTGGATACTCACCGACTGAGGTTTCCGGGGCAATTGCTCTTTTTACGAGTATCGATCATATTGTGTTGAATGTTGCTCCTGGGGATTTAGGGCGGGCAGTGCAGTGGTATCAAACTGTTTTGGGATTCCAGCCACAGCAAGTTTTTGCGATTGAGACAGAGCAATCGGGTTTGTGTTCTCAGGTGATGGTTCATCCTGTAACTGGGGTGCAACTGCCAATTAATCAACCAACGTCAGCTAATTCCCAGATTCAGGAATTTTTAGATGTAAATCGAGGATCGGGAATTCAGCATATTGCTTTGGCAACGGATAATATCGTAGCGGCGATCGCTCAATTGCGTCATCGGGGTTTATCCTTTTTAGAAGTTCCTGCCAACTATTACACCCAGCTACGACAGCGCTACCCAAAAAGCGATCTACCAATAGCCCAATGGCAGAAGATTGCCGCTCAACAAATTTTGGCAGACTGGCAGGAAGAGTCGCCCCAAGCGCTGTTACTTCAAACCTTTACCCAGCCTATTTTCAAGCAGCCCACGTTCTTTTTTGAGGTGATTGAGCGTCGCAGCCAAGCTCAAGGTTTTGGAGAAGGAAATTTCCGCGCTTTGTTTGAAGCGATTGAGCGGGAGCAGTTGAAACGAGGCAGTTTGGGGATTCAGTCAGGATAGGGTCGTTAAAAAGGAAGGGGCAAGGGAAAATTCTTCTTCCCTATTCCCTATTTCTTTATTTATTCCTCAAAATGTTTATCAACGGAGAAAACTACTAATCAGCCAGAGCAACACAAACGTTATCAACGTGGCAAATTTTTCAATAGTCAAGCCAATACCCATTAATTGCGACTCTATGACACCCCCCAGCGCAGTTCCCAGTCCAACACCGATTAACAAACCTGCCAACGTTAGCAATACAGCCCGACCAAATTGTTGTTCTTTGCGATTGAGAAAGTAAATGTTACATCCAAAGCCTAAGGCGACAGCCAAGGGGAGAATTGACACACCGGAGTACAAAACTGCCAGACCGCTCAATATCAAGAACACGACACCAGGCCAAAGCAAATCGCTGGTCGTCGGTGTGTCTAAAAACCGTTGCAGCCAAGCTGGAGGGGAATTAGCAGGAGTTTGGGAAACATTCAAGGGGGTTTGAGGCAATCTCTCTGGGAAGCGAATGCGTTCCGGCACCTTGATTTTTCCCTCTTGCCGCATTCTGAGGCGATCCATAATAATGGCATCGTAAGCCGCCTCTACAGTTTCTACAAGCTTTGGGTCGCCTCGATATTGTTGCATCAGGCGTCCTTTCGCATCCTGAATTTCATCAAACGATGCGTCTTCCGTAACCCCAAGCTTTTCATAGGGATTTTGATCGCTCATTCAAAACCTCCGAGACATCCCTTGTTTTCACTAATAGGAGTGCAACATTAGGCTGGATATTAGGTTGGAGACCGATGACGCTCATATCCTGCTGTTGCACCCGACAGGAAACAGGTTAGGCGTTATCGAGTGTAATACTAACTCCCCCTGAAAGCTAGTGTAGCCTGATCCTCGAAAACAAGTCCTCTCAAACGAGCATTTCTTTGCGTTTGGATAGGAAACAGGCTCTAGAGGGTTAAAGCTGTTAGGATAAAGCCGTGACATTTGGATAATATAGCCTCAGGGCATTTAGGGTCAGCTTTTTGCTTGTCTGCCGTTTTGGAATCAGTCACGAGTCAGTGCTAGAAGTTTTTAGGCTTTTGGGTAGCTTGTGGACTATCAACCTAGGTATGATGTAGCAGCTATTGGCATACCCCAGTTCTGCGACGATAATTGACTTAAAGGCTGTATAACACCATTGGTGTCAAAACTTCTGTATCTTGATTCCTGATTCAGTTCTGTGTGGAAAGTAATGACTAAAATGCCCTAATCCACCAGTGGTGTGAAAAAATGTGCATCTCCTCTCAAATTCCTGATTCAGTTCTCTGTGAAAATTTATGACCATGGCCGCCGCCAAAATTCTTGTCGTGGATGACGATCCGGCAATCCGTAATTTAATTATGCGCTTTTTAAGCCAGAAGAGCTATGAAATGCAGTCGGCTGAAGATGGCAAGACTGCTCTAGTCGTGTTTGAGCAATTCAACCCAGACCTAGTAATTTTGGATGTAAATTTGCCTGATGCTATTGGCTACAACCTTTGCCAGGAAATGCAGCGCCGTACCGATGTCTTTGTCCTGTTTCTCACCAGTCGATCAGACGCTTCTGACAGAAATCTAGGATTTAAGCAAGGTGGGGATGATTACATTACCAAACCCTTTGATTTACAGGAACTGGAAAACCGAGTTGGAGCGATTTTGAGGCGCAAGCGGGAAGTAACCCCAACTGAGCAAACGCGCCTCATTTTCAGCGATTTGGTCATCGATCCGGTACGTCGGGAGGTGACTCTCCACGAGAAGCTCGTTCAGTTAACTGCTCTAGAATTCGATCTCTTGCATTTTCTGGCTTCTCATCCGGGTCAAGTACTGCGTCGTTCCGAGCTAATCCAGGAAGTTTGGGAGTACGACTACGTCGGAGACCAGCGGGTTGTTGACGTTCATATCGGTCAAATTCGCCGGAAGATTGAACTCGATTCTAGTGACCCACAATTAATCCAAACTGTTCGTGGAGTGGGTTACAAGTTTGAAGCTCCTAACAACACGCAAAATGGCAAAGCTCAAGCCTGAAAAGCCCTAACTCTAGTGAGCAATTCCAAGAGTGTTCCGGCTAATGAACCCTTTGTTTGATTACCGACACAATTGGCTAGAGTAGCAGCCCGTGACTAAAGCTTGTACCCGTGATACAAGCCCTACCCTAGTCCTCTCAGCTTTCTTGAGAGGAAATAGCCCTATGGTTGGAAGCCTCTACTGTGGCAGGTTCCTTTTCAGCTACTTCCTTGCTTTGAGGCAGCGTTGCCGTATTTACCGTTTGCTCTAGCTGTTCAGCTTCACGCTTAAATTCAGTTTCAAACTCCTTCGATGCGTCTTGAAAACCCCGGATTGCTTTACCCAGACTTCGACCAATTTCCGGCAACTTCTTGGGTCCAAATACCAGAAGAGCGATGACGAGAATCAGCGCCATTTCCGGAAGACCAATACCAAAAACGTTCACCTAATGACCTCCTGCAATTTGTCGGTAGCTCCTCCCAGCTTTGATTTGAGACGCGGATGAGCGTGATTCTGGGAATTAAATAGAGCGGGTACTCGGGCGATATACCCTTGATTGTATCGCTATTGCTAGTAGCCGTGGAAAAATGGCATACCCTTTTACCATTCCCACGAACATCTTCAAGAGGGAGTCTTTTTAAAGCTAAATTCCCCTCAAAACTCAGTTTTGGAGGAATTTAGCTCTTGTGGGAAGTAATTGAAACAACCAGATGAACTGGGATTGGGAACAATGGCTTAGAGTGTGAGTACAGCAGACTACTGACCCAAGCTTCTCCAGTCTACATTGATGTTTTCAAGCAGCAGTGAAGAGTTGTACAGCTGCAGGATGATTAGCAAGAAAACAAAAAACAGAAGCATGAAGACTGCCATCAGTGGCGTAGTTCCCCAACCGGGAGCAACTTTACCATACTCAGAATTCAAGGGTTTTAGAATATCTCCTAACCGAGTCTGTTGTGCCATGGGTGTCCTAATGAATGGATTGTGAACAAGTTTTGTAATGTTCTGTAATATTATAGGGGAAGAACACTCATAATTTATGTCAACTATGGAACCCGCAATAGTTCTTAGCATTTCTATCGCCGTCATTGTGATCGCGGTCACTGCTTTTTCAATCTATACCTCTTTCGGTCCGCCCTCTGCTGAATTGAGCGATCCCTTTGAAGATCACGAAGACTAGTACAGCGTGGCGGAAAGTGACCACCTATTGTCAGGCTGGGGAGCTGGGGAGCAGAGAAAGTATATATACTTGGTCAGTTATTTCTGCCAGCCTGAATTAATAGAGATTAAGCACGCTCCTCCTTTTCCTTTAACCTCCTCCGACAATGGTGACTATTTCCAACCTGTCCCCTGGTTGTATCTGAGTCTGAGTCCAAAACTGTCGGTGGAGAATTTCACCATTATATTCGACGGCAACTAGGCGCGGATTTAAGCCGAGCCGTTCAAGTAACTGGGGGAGTCGAGTTTGAGGAGGACAAGTGTGGGGTTCGCCGTTGACTTGGAGGGTAATGCGATCGCTGCTGGGGTTCATAAGTTAGAAAACGTTGGATTCAAGACGGCGGAGGGTTTGCTGTCTGCTGAGTTGAGATAGAAAATACTGAGTAACAAGAGTCGGTTGTTCTGCCTGCATGATTGCCCGCACAATTGCCACTCGTTGAGCACCCGCCCCTAAAACTTCATTGATGTTATTCGGATCGATTCCCCCAATCGCAAACCATGGAATCGAAGCATTTTCGGCGGCATACTTGACATAATCCAAACTAGCCGCAGGTCTATCTGGTTTGGTCGGCGTTTCATAAACAGGACCAACGCCAATGTAATCGGCTCCTTGTGCGATCGCTAGCTGCATTTCGTCCGGGTTAGTCGTCGAACGACCAATCAAGCGCTGGGAACCGAGTAACTGCCGTGCCAGAGCGATTGGTACATCCTTTTGTCCCAAATGAACCCCATCGGCATCGACTGCTAAAGCTAAATCGACGCGATCGTTCATAATAAACAACGCTCCGTAATGATGGCACAGTTGAGAGAGTTTCTGAGCATGAGCAGCTTTTACCACATCGTCAGCATCTTTTTCCCGGTACTGAACTAGGGTTAGTCCCCCTTGAAGCGCTGCTTCTACCGTTGACAATAGCCGCTCTGAGCTAGAAGTAACCAGATAAAGGCGCGATTGCTGGAGGAGCTGATAGCGGTGGTAAGCGAATAGATTGCTCTCTAAGCTATAGACTCGATAACGCATCTGCTTGAATGCAGCACCCATATTCGGGTTGTAAAGCTTGCCATATTCTTCCAACACCCGCATTGCCTCTTCGACTCGGCAAAGATTAGCCTGCAAGAGCTGATGGATGTTAGCGCGTTGCTCTTCTTGAGGATGAGTCAGCTCAGTACCAGGATCTCCCGGAGTATCCCGTGCTGCCCGAATTTCCGGACTATGCCAGCTTGCTAATTCTTGACGCATTTGCTTACATTCGCCAGCCATTTGCGAACTGTTGAAACCAAAGCGACACCACTCTTCAATAATTCGCAAACCTTCTCTGGCTCTGTCTAAATTGGCATCCAAGATACGGTAAACCGCTGATTCTTGTCCGCTACAACCACTGTACTGATCGCTCATCGCGAACTACTCCATTATTCCTAATCGTAACAGAGCTCCCCATGAACATTATCCTTACAGAACGTGGGCTTTCTGCTTCGATTCCTGTACACTCAAAACTATACTTTGAGCAGTCAGTAATTAGCACTCACCGAATCAGCCAAAGCTGATACCTGATAGCTCCCTTAAACTAAACGCTCAATTCATAACCGTGCAGAGTATAATGATGCACCCACCTAAGATGCGTCTGCTTTGGGGAATTCAATGGCTTCGTCACCCGCTCCACTTCCGACAGGAGAAATGGGCAATTGCAGCGGTTTCTGTAGGATTAATCGCCTTTGCTACCTTGGGCTTGAGAGTGCCGACAGCAGTGGCACAGTTGACTCGGGTTCAGAGTTTCAGCATTGCTCAAAACGAGTTAGACATTAATTTGTTGTTTGTTAACCCAGCGACTGGGGATGACAATAAAGGTAACGGCAAAGCGGATTCGCCGTTCAAAACGATCGCCCGAGCCTTGCAACTTGCTCAACCCAACACCGTAATTCTGCTCGCTCCAGGTATTTATAGTGCGGAAACGGGGGAAAGCTTTCCTCTAATTCTGAAACCAGGTGTGACGATTCAGGGCAATTCCCGTACTAGGGGGCAAACTATCGAAATTCGGGGAGGTGGGACGTTTGAAAGTTCTACCGCTAAGAGTGAGACTATTACGATTCTAGGTGCTGACCAAGCCACCTTAACAGGAGTCACCATCACCAATCCTAATCCAGCAGGCTATGGTCTTTGGATTGAATCGAGTTCTCCGGTGGTTGTAGACAATACCTTTACGGGTAATAGTAATGCTGGAATTGTTATTAAAGGCAACAGTGCGCCAACTATTCGCAGCAATTACTTCTACAATAACGGCGGCAAGGGAATTATCGCTGACGGCACCTTACAAGCAGATGTGCGGGAGAATGTTTTTGAAGGAACTGAGAATGCTGCACTCCAGTTAATCAGCGATCGCCAAACAAGGCTACCCAGTACTAAACCCTCCACCAACCTTAGCAATGAAGCGGACAACACACCGATAGCATCTGGCAATTATCCCAGAACAGAACCTGACAGTAATCTTACTGGGGAAGGGGCAAACGGTGAATCCAATCCTCAAATCCCCTTCCCTGCTGCTGAAATCAAGCAGCCAGAAAGACAGCTACAAAATGTCCCCTTAAATGGGATAGAAAATAACCTATCGACTTCAGGTGTTGACTCTACGACAACTGGAGAAGCGAATAATCCTTCAGATTCAGCCCCTGCTGCATCAACAACAACTGTTAATTCACAACCCGATAACTCTACTCCCCCAGACAGCGTGGCAAGTTCCTCAACCCAGAACGAAGTTGCCGAATCCTCATTGGCGAACTCTATCACGGCTGCATCCTTTCCCGTTCCCTCCAGTCTAAAACCCAAACCCTCAACCTCTAGGGTTGAAGTCAGCTCAACACCAGCAACGTCAAACTCCACCAACGAGCAAGCAATTCCTCAACATCCTGTTATCAACGAGTCTACTGCTTCTCCTCCAATGGCAGCAATTCCTCCCCAAAAACCTTCCTTCAATTCTGCTCAAATCCCAATGGTTCAGGCAACTCCCCAGAGTGAATCCGTGGAAATTCCCGTGCCGCAACCGGAGTCTGCTGCCATACCACCTGCATCTGAGCAAACATCTGAGGAGTCTGGTGTAATTGCGAGTTCTCAACCCAACTCAGTAGAAAATTCAGTCCCTGTACTCAACAGTACTAACCCATTAGCAGATAGTGGTGCAGGGCAGATAGCGGCAGTAGGGGAGCAGCGTTACCGGGTTTTGGTTGAGGTAAAAAGTGATAGCCAACAAGAATTAGTGCGATCGCTCGTTCCCGGTGCGTTCCGTACCTCATTAGATGGGCAAACCCTGATGCAAGCGGGATTATTCAGCACCCGCGAGAATGCTGAAAAAATTCTGCAACTGCTTGACAGTAAGGGTTTAAATGCCACGATTGAGCCGCTGAATTGAGGGACAAGGAGACAAGGAGACAAGGGGACAATGGGAAAATTCCCTTATCTTTTCATCTTCAACGCCTAAAGATTCGATGGAATTAATCATCTTTATCGGTTTGCAGGCTTCTGGAAAAAGTACCTTTTTTCGCCAACACTTTGCAGAAACCCACCTCCTGGTTAGCAAAGACTTAATGCGTAATAATAAAAACCCTTCCCGGAGGCAGGCACAACTCATTAAAGAGGCACTTCGTGCGGGACGTTCCGTGGTTGTAGACAATACTAATCCCAAAGTTGAGGATCGTGCAGCACTTATTCAATGGGGTCAAGTCTACGATGTCCAAATAATTGGTTATTACTTTAAATCCCAAGTAGAATGTTGTCTGGAACGCAATCAGCAGCGATTGGGAAAAGCTAGGGTGCCAGACGTGGCAATTTACGCCACTATCAAGAAATTAACACCCCCTTCTTATACAGAAGGATTTCATCAGCTATTTTACGTGCAGATTGTTGCTGAGTTTAGGTTTAAGGTTTCTTCATTTCTTAACTAAACCCTACACCCCTTCTTCGTCAGTCGCAAGAATAGGGGAGGAATAACGGGCAGGATCTAAACTGAAGTTGTACAATTGAGGCAGCAACAAGGCGGAAATTGCTGGTTGCTATAGGGGAACTATTAACCTGCACTCACCTCTTAAATTTAGTTTTCAAGACCATGAGTTTATCCTTGAAGCAGCTAACCGTTTATCTGACTTTACTGGGCTTAGGCGGTGGAGCAGGAGTATTGGGTAGTCAGTATCTCATGGCAGAGCAGCAGGTGGTAAAGCCCCCGACAGCAATGCCTGCCGTATTGGAACCCTTTTCAAAACCATTAACTCGTCCGGCTGACGAAAACCTCAACTTTATTGCTAGGGCAGTAGAGCAAGTCGGACCGGCTGTCGTGAGGATAGATGCGGCACGTCAGGTATCGAACGAAATTCCAGAACCGTTGAAAAACCCCTTCTTCCGTCGGTTTTTTGGGGATGAGTTGCCAATTCCAGAGCAACACGTTGAGCGAGGCACCGGTTCCGGGTTTATTCTCAGCTCCGATGGGCGGCTGATTACCAATGCTCATGTTGTTGATGGGGCTGATGCCGTAAAAGTTACTCTTAAAGACGGTCGATCATTTGATGGGCGCGTCATGGGTACAGATTCGGTGACAGACATTGCTGTTATCAAGATTGATGCCACGGGTTTACCCACTGTACGTTTAGGAAAAGCGGAAACGCTAATTCCAGGAGAATGGGCGATCGCTATTGGCAATCCCTTAGGTTTAGATAATACCGTGACCGTTGGCATCATTAGTGCTTTGGGGCGATCGAGTTCTCAAGTCGGTGTTCCAGAGAAACGAGTCAGCTTTATCCAAACTGACGCAGCAATTAACCCTGGTAACTCGGGGGGACCATTGTTGAATGCGAAGGGCGAAGTCATTGGCATCAATACAGCTATTCGAGCCAATGCCCAAGGTTTAGGCTTTGCCATCCCGGTTGAAACTGCTGACCGAATCTCTAATCAGCTTTTTGAAAATGGTCGCGTTGAGCATCCCTACCTGGGCATTCAGATGGTGACGCTAACACCAGATGTGAAGAAAGAAATCAACCAAGACAGCGAGGCAGGTATCAAAGTCACCCAAGACAAAGGTGTCTTGATTGTCCGTGTCGTTCCTAACTCACCAGCCCAGCAAGGGGGACTCAAACCTGGGGATGTTATTCAAAGAGTTGGCGGTAAAGCGATTGAGAGCGCCTCTGACGTACAGGAGCGCGTTGAAGCCAGCCAGGTGGGTTCTGATTTAGAAATTGAAGTCAGTCGCCAGGGTAAGGCAGAAAAAGTCTTAGTGCGACCGGGGGCGTTTCCAGCTAAGGAATAAAAAAGTGATGGAGAGCGATCGCTTTCCATCATCTCTTTAACTTTAATGGGTAGGGATTGAGGCAGTTCTTCACTCACCTCCAATCCCACCGTGCTACTTCGTTTCTGGTTCCGAGAACTCAGCGTCGATGACATCATCGCCACCAGAAGCAGCATCAGAACCGGGCGCACCAGCACCAGGAGCACCAGTACCAGGAGCACCAGCACCAGGAGCACCAGCTTCTGCACCACCGCCACTTTGTTGATACAGGTTAGCACTGATGCTGTAAAGAGACTGCTGTAACTCAGTCGTCAAAGTCTTAATCTGCTCGTCGTCTTCTTTGGCAACAGCCTCTCGCAAGTCTTTAATCAGCCCTTCTACCTTCGTCTTATCAGCGGCTGGGACTTTGTCACCCAGTTCGCTGATTTGCTTCTCAGCTTGGTAAGAGAGAGAATCAGCTTGGTTCTTGCGATCAATTTTTTCACGGCGCTCTTTGTCAGCAGAGGCATTGGCTTCTGCTTCCTTGACCATGCGCTCGACATCCTCATTCGGCAGGGTTGAAGCCCCAGTAATGCTGATCGATTGCTCTTTATTTGTACCTTTGTCTTTGGCAGTGACGTTAAGGATACCGTTGGCGTCAATATCGAAGATGACTTCAATTTGGGGTACGCCACGAGGAGCTGGAGGAATTCCATCAAGACGGAAAGTACCCAGACTCTTGTTGTCGTTGGACATTTCCCGTTCACCTTGGAGAACGTGGATTTCTACGTTCGTTTGACCATCCACCGCCGTGGAGAAGGTTTCTGACTTCTTGGTGGGGATAGTGGTGTTACGGGGGATGATCTTAGTCATGACACCGCCCAAGGTTTCCACACCCAGAGATAGGGGCGTGACATCCAACAGCAGAATGTCTTTAACTTCACCCGCTAGCACACCTGCTTGAATTGCCGCACCAATGGCGACCACTTCATCAGGATTCACGGTTTGGTTGGGATCTTTACCCAATACCCGCTTGACCACTTCTTGGACGGCAGGAATACGAGTCGAACCTCCCACTAAGACAATTTCATCAATGGCGCTCTTGTCAAGTTTGGCATCGCGCACCGCATTCTCAACGGGGATGCGGCAACGGTCGATCAAGTCAGCGCATAGTTCTTCAAATTTAGCCCGTGTTAGGGTCATGTCCAGGTGCTTGGGTCCATCCTGGGTTGCCGTGATGAAGGGCAGGTTGATTTCAGCTTGCGTGACGCTAGAAAGCTCGATCTTAGCTTTCTCAGCGGCTTCTGTTAGGCGTTGCAGGGCTTGCTTATCTTTACGCAAGTCAATGCCTTCAGATTTTTGGAATTCTGCGGCTAGGTAGTCAACGATTTTCTTGTCGAAGTCGTCACCCCCCAAGTGAGTGTCACCGGAGGTTGCTAATACTTCAAATACACCGTCACCCACTTCCAGAATGGATACGTCGAACGTACCGCCGCCAAGGTCAAATACTAGAATGGTTTCGTTGCTCTTCTTGTCTAAGCCGTATGCCAGAGAAGCAGCGGTAGGCTCATTGATAATCCGCAGGACTTCAATGCCTGCAATTTTGCCCGCATCCTTGGTGGCTTGACGCTGGGAATCATTGAAGTAAGCGGGAACGGTAAGGACGGCTTGGGTAACGGTTTCACCGAGGTACTTGGATGCATCCTCGACTAGTTTGCGCAGCACCTGAGCTGAAATTTCTTCGGGTGCAAACTGCTTACCTTGGGCTGGGCAGTCTAGCTTGACGTTATCACCAACCTTGAGGACTTTGTAAGAGACTTCGGTGGCTTCATTCGTGACTTCACCGTGTCTGCGCCCAATGAAGCGTTTGACAGAGTAGAAGGTGTTTTCCGGGTTCATTACCGCCTGACGCTTGGCGATTTGACCCACCAAGCGATCGTCGCCATTTTTCGCATAGGCAACCACCGAAGGGGTTGTACGAGCCCCTTCAGCGTTAGCAATAACGGTGGGTTTGCCGCCTTCCATGACAGCTACACAGGAGTTTGTTGTACCTAAGTCAATTCCAACAACTTTTGCCATAAGAGTGTTCCAGGTTCGTTTAACTACAAATATCGGTGGGGTATGGGAGTGTCACCATTGAATCCTAATTGGTTCAATCAGCAGCTACCGCGAGCATCTCTTGCCATTGGCTTGCTACCAATCTCTATACTGAACAGAGTTTGCCTGTCTCATGAAGGAGGGGTTGCCGAACCTGAGATGGGACGGTTCTACCTCGGATCGTTTTTGCTACTCTTTCTCCCATCAAGGTCAATCAACATTCATACAGTCTGCTGATTGCTATCACTGTGTCTAATGTAGGAAAATCAATGGCTCTAGGTATTGGTGCGAACCGTAAAGAATCAGTTGTGTTTGCCGTCTGTCCCACTAGTTAGGCGATCGCAAATCCAGGGGAATGGCTACGCTGCCGGATAGGAATTTCAATAACAAACTCTGTTCCTTGTCCCGGTGTGGAAACGCAGTGGATGCGTCCGCCGTGTTTTTCTACCACAATCTGATAGCTGATTGACAAACCCAATCCCGTACCTTTACCGACTGGTTTTGTCGTGAAAAAGGGATCAAACAGACGCTGACGCACGGTTTCTGTCATGCCAGAACCGTTATCAGCAATTCGGATTGCGACATGGGGGTTAATCGCTGAACCTTGAGGGCGACTGTCCCAATCCTTTCCTTCCTCGATGTCGGTACAGATCACAATTGTCGGTACGACGGCAGGACATTTGCCATTTGTCGTTGCTAATTGAGAATTTTGCGTTCTCAACTCTTCCAGAGCATCAATGGCATTACCGATCAGATTCATAAATACCTGATTGAGTTGCCCCGGATAGCATTCTAATAGGGGAAGATCTCCATATTTTTTAATAACTTTAATTTCAGAATGACCAGGCGCTGCTTTGAGTTGATTCTGCAAAATTAGCAGGGTATTATCGAGTCCCTCATGGAGATTCACTGATTTCATCTCAGCTTCATCCAGTCGTGAGAAATTTCGCAACGACAGCACTAAGTTTCGAATGCGGTCTGCTCCCAACTTCATTGAATCAATAATTTTGGGAAGATCCGTTTTTACAAACTCTAAGTCAATTTCTTGGGTAACTTCCTGAATAAGTCGTTCTGGTTGGGGATACTCTTGCTCGTAAAGTTGCAGCAGGTGCATGATATCTTGAATGTACTGAGAAGCGTAAGCAATATTGCCGTAAATGAAATTAATTGGATTATTAATTTCGTGTGCCACTCCAGCAACCAGTTGACCCAGAGAGGACATTTTTTCGGTTTGAATGAGCTGACTCTGGTAAGAATGTAATTTTTGGAGAGCCTGTTTCAGTTCGTTGGTTTGTTGCTTTAATTTAGCTTCGCTTTGCCGCAGTGCCGCCTCTACCCGCTGGCGTTCCTGAATATCTTGTTTGAGCTGGAAATTGGCTTGCGTTAACTGAGCTGTTCTTTGCTCAACTTTTATTTTCAACTGATCGTGTGCCTTCAGGAGTTCTAACTCGGCTTTCTGGCGTTCAAAAATCTCATGGCGCAGCCGCTCATTTGTCTGTTTTAATTCAACCGTTCGCTCCTCCACTGCTTGTTGCAACAGTTCAATGACACCATACATATCGGCTGGGTTGAGTACTTGCAAAAGACTGGTTTGGGAAACAATTCCCACCAATTCTCCCCAATCCCCTGTGACAATCAGACGGCGGACATGACGGCGATGCATTTCTTCATGGGCAACCCACAGTGAATCAGACGGATGCAGACAAAAGACTGGTGTACTCATCACATCTCCAGCACACATCCGTGACATATCCAGTTCTAGTGCCTGAAATTGCACGATATCTCGTTCGGTGACAATGCCAACAGGAATTATTAAGGATTGGGAAAAATTCTCTCGTGTTTCCCCAGCTTCCCAATCTTGTTCAGCGATAATAACACAGCTTACCTGATGCTCTGTCATGAGCTGGGCTAGCCTCAGTCCTGAAGCCGTTACTGGGGCGTGAATGACTTGGGTTGTCATGACATCTTTGACACACCGCAGTCGTGTCAATAGATTGACGGGTTGCAAGGCTCGACGAATGCTCTCGTGGGTGACAATGCCCATCGGTTGTCCTTGCTCGTCTACAATCGGTAGGTGGCGAATTCGATGTTGGCGAAACAGCCCCAGCGCTGTAAAAATGTCGTGAGTCTGGGACTGTCTAAGCAGGATTGGCGGTTGAGCCATGATGTCGGCAATTTTGACCTTTGCTAGGGAAATCCCGGTTGCCGTCAGCTTCACGATATCCCGCTCTGTAAAGACGCCAGCCAGTTGTGACTCTTTCATGACTAAGACACAGCCTGCGGCGGTATCAGAAACATCGAAAAGGAGTTCTCCTTCCTGACTGATGCAGGAAATTTTGCCAGTCTGTATTTCCTCGCTGCTTTCACCTAAAGGGCTGGCTGGCAGCATACAACTCCGAAATTGACTCATGAGCGCCAAAACATCAACCAATAGGGTATCTGATGCCACGGTCAAAAAATGAGAGTCAATTGCTGGATCTAACGCTAGGGAATGGTGTCGCAGACCTAAAGGCTGCATGAGCAATTTCTATGAAGTTGGCATTGACATAACCCGAGAGGTTCGCGCAGCATTCAACTGTTCCTAGAAATGCCCTACTGCCCGAACGGGAGTTTTTACAAAGGCAGAGGGCAAATTGGGAGTGGAGTTAAGGTAGTAGCTGACGCTCAGAAAGAAGGAATTTTTTTCTGCAGTTATGTACAGATAATTTTAAGGTAATTTTAAGCTCTGAACCTGTGAGCCTCCCCTCATTTTTTTAGAAATTGCAATAAATCCTTACATTGACGCAACAAATCTTTACATTGCTTAAGTTTTTGTACCTAGCTACCCGGTTCGCTGCTTTTATTTTTTGATGAAGTAATTAATAACTGATTCTTGAAAATGCACAATTACTGGAAGTAATTATAGTGAGACTTTTGATTGTAACAATTTTAGAAAAAAAATGAAGGAGAAAGGTTCAAAGAAAAATTCTTTTTCCTCTTCACCCTTTCCCTTAAAAGTTGTGCTTATTGGGGCAGATCTGTAGAATAGACCTCTCCTCTGGCAACTATCGGGTTGTAGTACTCTAGAGTTCCCTATTCCCTACTTCTGTAACCAGCCTAATGACCAAGCGTGCCTTTGCCAAAGAATTTTGGCGGCTCTTTCAAGGTATAAACCTCAGTTTCTGTGGCGATCGCTTTGCGGATGTAGGCAAGGGTTTGGAATAGTCCCAACAGAGTCATACCATCAACTAGTTGCAAACCCCCTGCGGTTTTTTCTTGCAGGAGTTGATCGGTAGTGGCAGGATCGGGTTGTGTGGCGATCGCTTCGGCTGAGGCGATCGCAAACCCCCACGGAGAGCCATAGGTAGGGGTATAAGACGTATAGGAATGGACGTTAGGAAATACTGCCTTGAGAGTATTGACTAGACGTGCGTGAAGCCTCAGTTCACTAGGAGCTACAGGTCCAGCTTGCACCACAAAATACCCACCCGGTGCCAAAACCCGCTGAACTTTTTCAAAGTACTCTTTGGTAAAGAGCTGAAAGGATGGTCCTTCTTCTATCGGATCAGAAAGATCAGAGATAACAATATCCCACTGCTGGTCAGTATTGTCTAAGACTTCTAGGGCATCACCTATAATCAGATGGGTACGCTTGTCATCAAAAGCATTTTGATGCATTTCTGGTAAGTGTTCGCGGCACGCTTCCACCACCTCACCATCAATGTCTACCATCGTCACCTGTTCAACGGTATTCCAACGCAGGATTTCCCTAACTGTCGCTCCCTCTCCACCGCCTAAGACGAGTACATTGCGAGGAGAGCCATGGCAAATCATAGCGGGATGGACGAGGGCTTCGTGGTAAAGGAACTCATCACCCGTGCAAGACTGCCACTTACCATCCAGAACCAGCGCTTTGCCATAAACACCAGTTTCAACGATATACATTTCCTGGTATGTCGTTTTTTTGTAAGCCAGAACTTTAATGACGCCGTGAACGTAAACATCCCAAGGCGTAATGTACTCGCTCATCCAAAAATCAGCACCCACTTGGCTACCAGCCATCAGACTACCCTCCTTGACCCTAATTTGGACAGATAGCCATTATTGCAGAAGAGTGGAAAATTTCTATCTACCTGGTGTTATATCCGGGTGTCACACTAGGAATTTTAGGGAATGGGACACAGATTAAACTGGGTTTAGGAGCGATCGCTATGTTCGTGAAACAGTTTCAGTATCTCGTCAAAGAGCGGTTCCCCTGCACGGGTTTGTAGAATTGCTTGGACTAATCCCATAAACTTTTCATCTTGTTGGGGATTGTTCTCAATCAGTTTACTGGCGGGATGGAAAATCATGTCGTCTGTTTGCAATTCATTCGTCTTGCCAGTTTGGAAGCCCGAAAACTCTGGCTTCCAGGAAATTGATTTGCCCCGCAGCGTAAATTGAAACCACTCAAGTTTGCCGTTGCGTAGTTCTACAACCATATCGAAATAAGGCTCCCCCCCCTGGTACCAGATTTTCGTCATCCCCTCCTTGGCTGGACTCATTATCCCTGGGTCAATCTGTCGTAGGGAAGCACCTAGTCTTATCATTTCATCGTGATCCATCAGCGTCGTGATTCCGTTCCCAGCGATCTGGTTCATCCAATCATACTGAATCATAAGGAGGCAGGCTCATCATTAGACTCTATATGTATATGTATTCGATACAGAGTCCTTGTCAGGGACTCCGGATACATAAACTTCTAGCCAGTGCTTATCGGATTTCTGGAGAGAAGGGGTAGGCTCGAGCCTAACCTAACTTATTAAACAAATCTGAGAGTACTGTGTTGGAAAACAAGAACCCCTCTGGATCGCTTAACCGTACCCGTCCAGTCATTGGTAGTTTTTGAGCCGCTTCAAGATGAACAATTTTCTCATCCGTCCCCCTGACTTCTACCCAACCGTCTTGGTAGTAAGGCTGCAAGCTTTTCCAAAGAAGCTCTAGCGTCTTTGCTCCAAACTGCTCTTGCAGAGTAGACAAGCTCAAACCTTCTGCCAAGCGCAATCCCAGCATTAAAGTCTCTAACAAAACATCGGTATCTGAAAGTTTGGGATAATCTAAGATGCCACCCACTTCAACAAGCTGCTGTACCCAGGCGTAATATTCGCGTCGAGTCCGAGCGCGAGTGAACCGTTGCCCTCGAAGGTAACTAGCTGCCCCCATGCCAAAGCCGTAGAAGGGGCGGTTTTCCCAATAAACCCGATTGTGACGGCATTGATGACTAGGTAAGGCGTAGTTGGAAATCTCGTAATGCTTGTAACCTGCATGGGTGAGAACTTGCTGGGCGAGGCGGTACATCTGGGCAGTTGCGTCCTCTGTTGGTAAGGGTTTGTTGCCTGGGGTGTACTGGCGTCCAAAGGCGGTGATGGGTTCTACCGTTAGGTCATAGCAGGAAATATGAGTGGGGGCAAGATTGATGGCGGCTTCTAAGGATGCGTGCCACTGCTCTAGGGTTTGATGGGGGAGTCCAGAAATTAAGTCTAGGCTGAAGTCGGGAACCTCTACTTGGCAGATTAAATCGATGGCGGCGAGTATATCCTTAAGCTGGTGCGATCGCCCACAAGCGGTTAGTAGTTCATCCTGAAATGCCTGAACTCCCAGGCTGATTCGCGTGACCCCGGCGTTCCGGTATCCTTGGATCTGTTGTCGGCTAAATGTTCCTGGATCTATTTCCATAGAAATTTCAGCCTGGGCAGCAATTCCAATGTACTTTTCTAAGGTAGCCAGGATGCGTTCTAGCTGTTCGACGGATAGTAGAGAAGGGGTGCCACCGCCGAAGAAAACCGTTTCTAAAGAGGAGTTGGGAGCTGGTGTTATCGCTATTTCTTGACATAACACTTCGACATATTGCGCAATAGTGCCAGAAGTACTGCCAGTTGCTCGATCTCCGACTACAGAAACGGGAAAGTCACAGTAGTAGCATCGTCGTCGGCAAAAGGGAATGTGGACATAGGCAGAACTGGGAACTTCAAACTCGAATTGTTTCTCAGATTTCTTTAAGGAATTTAACACGTTCTTTTTGCCTGACTTGACTATGTTCAGCCAATTCTTAATGCTTAATTAACACTTATTAATAAAGACGGCGATCACGCTAGATCAGGTTGTATCAAGTCAACTCTCTAACTGCCAAAAATCTCCCTGACTAGAAAGGGCAATTGCATGATTGATTTAACCCAATAGGTATAAAGAGGTAAAATAGCGTGAAAGATATAATGAATGTGACCGTCAACTATCATTTTTTTTCTACTAAATTCCTTAAGGAATTTCTACACCAATTACTTGGATCGGAACAATGCTTGATTTTGTCATTATTCTTTTATTCATCCTAGCAGGGGCGGGGATAGGGTTCGATAGCGTCGAATTACTACCCCCATCTGCCCAAGAGCAGGTAACTAATCTAGAAGCGTTACGCTGGACTACTGCTGGCTTTGCCGCCCTTATTGGTCTTGCCGTTGGTTTAACGGTACAGGTGACTTACCGTCGCATAGAAGCACAAGTGCGCCAACTGCCGATTGAGGTGATTTTAACCAGAGCTGTTGGTTTAGTGTTGGGACTGCTGCTAGCCAACTTGATGCTGGCACCCGTTTTCTTGCTGCCTTTCCCATCAGAGTTTGCCTTTATTAAACCCATCGCTGCCATTTTGGGCAGCGTGATGTTTGCCTTTTTGGGGATTAGTCTGGCAGATACCCACGGTAGAACCTTCTTGCGGTTGATCAACCCCAATAGCTTGGACACTATTTTGGTGGCAGAAGGCACCCTCAAATCAGCATCGAGTAAGGTTTTAGATACGAGTTGTATCATTGATGGTCGCATTGAGGAGCTGCTCAATACGGGCTTTATTGAGGGTCAAATCTTAGTGCCGCAGTTTGTCTTGCAAGAATTGCAGCAATTAGCGGATGCTGCCAACGATCAAAAGCGAATTCGAGGGCGTCGGGGATTGGATATCCTTAAGCAGATGCAACAAAGTTACCCAGATCGCTTGGTTGTTCACCCAGCCGATTACGAAGACATTCACACTGTAGATGCTAAGTTAGTGCGGTTTACTCAGGAAATCAATGGGACCCTCGTAACCAATGACTACAATCTGAGTAAAGTTGCCAATTTGCAAAAAGTCCCGGTTCTCAATGTCAATGATTTAGCTCATGCAATGCGCCCAATTTACCTTCCCGGTGACAGCCTGGAGTTGAAAATTCTCAAAGAGGGCAAAGAACCCACTCAGGGAGTTGGCTATCTGGATGATGGCACGATGGTTGTGGTGGACGAGGGGCGCAATCTGGTTGGCGGTGAAGTGCGGGTGGTTGTGACTTCAGCGTTGCAGACTTCAGCGGGACGGATGATTTTTGCCCGACCTCAAGCGTCTGTTGCAGCGTGAGAGATTCAGTAGGGTTTAGGGGATTATGGGGATTACAACCCTCTCTTTTCCCCCTTTTCCATTTTGTCCAACTGGGGCGATTGTACAACTTATCGATGCGATCGCTTGCCCGATTACCCCACCAAGTTTTGCGATTACGGGATTGTTGGTATAGGAAAGAACACTGCTATGCAAGAATAGTTTAAGTTGTCGGGGTAACTTCCGGCTAAATTCAGGCTGTTGGAGAGAAAACGAACTTTTTTATGAAAGTTGGCGATCGCGTCCGAGTGAAGACATCTGTTATTGTTTACCACCATCCTTCCCAACGCAACGAACCCGTTGATATTAAAGGGATGGAAGGCGAAGTGATGGGAATTGTTACGGAGTGGCAGGGAAGACCTGTGAGCGCCAACTTACCGGTGCAAGTCAAGTTTGACAAAAAATTTCGCGGTCACTTCCGGGAAGACGAGCTAGAAGTCTTGTGAGCGCTGCTAAATCCCTAATCCTAGGATTATCCAGCTCATTCAGGTAGACAGCAACGCCCATAACCAAAAAGTAGGGGAGGGATACGGCACGAGCAACAGTAGTTTCCAAGCTTCAAATGCTCATAATGCCGTGTCTCTACTCCACTAAAAATCATCTTTTGCCCTCCATCAGCGGCGACAGAACCAAGCAAACAGGTTGATATCACCTTGCATTTTCTGGAATTCTTGCTGGTGGCATTTAGCGGTTAGGCGATACCACTCGCAGTAGCGCTTAAATTCCTGCCGATGGTGCGCTTCTCTGTAAAATTTATGAGTGATTTGGTAGCTAGCAAAATTATCTGCTGGAGGTTGTGGTGTAGGAAAAATTTGGTGAAATCCTTCTAGCATTGCGATTGGGGGCTAGGGGTTGGGATGGCTTAAGGGTCTATATTGTCAAGTGTACATTATGCTACTTATGCAGCTCTAGCTTTGACGTGCGATCGCTTTTATCGATATTTCGCTCACTGAGCTAGCAGTACTGGCAAGGATAACGGAAATCGTGAGGCTTTTAGGAAATGTAGGTTTCATCAGAGCCGACAATGCCAACTTTATGGCGAAACATCAACTCCCCACCATACCAGCCACTAACCAAGAGCAGTACTGCCACCACCCACGACAAAATCAGTCCTACAGGGAGAATGATAGTTGCTGGACTGACCCATCGGAGGATGAAATTAATGGTGGTTAGTCCAATGGCAGTAATGTTGACAACCATGTGTACCCACCCTGCCGTGCGCCTGCGGACTCTCGGAATGTTGATGAAATCTGCCATACCAATAATCCCGGCGGCAAGACCTGAGAGCAACCCCACTCCCAGTAACCAAACCGAGGCTTGTGCCCAAAATGTATCCTTGGTTAGCCAGTAACCCAAATCTGTACCAGCAACAAAACTCAAAGCCCCTATCGGGAAGATAACGATGATGGGATGGATGGGATGACCAAAAATGGCAACGGAACTCGTAACTCCTGTCCCTCGATACTCGGTCTGGCGACTATCAATGAGGGGTGGAATACTTGAATAGGGAACATTGGTCTGTGTTTCTTGCTGAAACTCTCTGCTTTCCATTTGTTTCTCCTAGCGATCGCATGAAATTGATTGTTTGCTTTATTGGGAGAGTTTTGGCACTGACTCTAATCTGGATTTCAGCCAATTTCCAGCTTCCTTAAGGTTCTGCGCTAAAGGCTCCTGGACGTTAAGAAACACACGAGCACAATTGCGACCAGGCAGTCCGGAAATCGAACCACCGGGATGGGTGCCAGCACCGGTTAAGAACAGTCCATCAATGGGGGTTTGGTAGTTGGCAATTTCGGGTAGAGGACGGAAGACCACCATTTGCTCTAAGGTCATGTCGATATGATAGTGGTTGCCTTTATAGACCCCTAAGCGATCGCTCAACTCCGCCGGACTCTCAACCCGACGGGCAATCACGGCATTTTTGACATTTGGCGCGTAGTCTGCTAGCTTATCCATCAGCCGATCTGCTACTTTGTTCTTTAGCTCATCTGTCCAACCCGTACCAAAGAGTCCTGTTCCTTCCGCGCCTTCAATTTGATAGGGGGCGAAGAATTCAATCCACAGGGTATGCTTTCCATCGGGAGCCATTGAAGGATCGAGTACCGTCGGCACAACAACGTAGAGAGATGGATCGCTGTCAGGAATCTGCCCCATGACTGGCAAATTATGAGCTGCTTCTAGCTGATTCATGGAATCTGCAATCAGCACTGAGCCTATCAAGTACTCCTCTTTGTGATCGTAGCCTTCAAAGCGGGGAGCTTCTGAGAGGGCGCAGTCAATTTTGAAAATACCCTCGTTGCTGTTAACGATGCGGCGCTTTAGACGTTCTCGCAGTTCGGGAGCAATCGCCTCTGCGGTAGCGGGTTCAATTAACTCCAGAAAGACTCGTCTAGCATCGATATTAGAAATGACGCCCTTTTCAGCTCGATATTCCTGTCCCCCCGCAACTCGCACCCCAACAGCTCGACCCTTATTATCAATTAAAATCCGCTCAACGCTTTGGTCACAGAGAATCGTTCCTCCCTTACTTGTAACCAGGTTAACCAAGGCTTGAGTGAGGGCACCTGTTCCCCCTCTCGGTCGAGCCATTCCCGGATCATGCCGTAGTGCCATCATCATGGCTCCAATAGACATGATTTTTTGGGAAGGGGCAGCACCGAGTTCTGATGCCAGTCTCGCTAGGGGAGCTTTGACAAATTCCGAATCAAACCACTCCTCAAGGGTATCCTTCGCACTACTCAGCATAGTACGAATCAGATCCAGAGTCTGGTTGGAACCCCCTAGAATCGAGAAAAGATCTTGAATATTGTGCCACCCGTAATTACCGGCGATATCTACGATCGATTTAGGTGGCGCATTGAAGACAGGGGTGATGGCTTGCGTCAGGCGATGCCAAAAGTCCATAAATTCCCTGTACTTTTGGGCATCGCGCTCGCTATAGCGAGCAATTTCTGCACAAGTTTTTTCAACGGAACGATGAGCTAAGAAATATTTACCGTCCGGGTGGGGGCAGAAGACAACTGGATCGCAATACAGATACTCTAAGCCGTATTTCGTTAGCTCCAGCTCTTCAACCACAGGACCTAAGTGAATAAACTCATGGTCAATAGCGCAAAGGTTGAAATAAAAGCCAGGAGCTTCGTCGGGTAAGGATTCTTCGGTGGTGGCTGCACCACCAGGAACGGAGCGTTTCTCTAATAGCAGAACACTATAACCCGCTTTCAATAAATAAGCAGCACAAACCAAGCCATTGTGTCCTGCGCCAATGATCACAACATCGTAAGATTCCATGAAGAAAACCGCTCTCAATCGACGATGCTTTCAATGATAGGAATCTTGGCAAAATGAATTGACCTATCCTAGGGCTGACTTTTCACGGGAAGTCTTGAGACTGAGTTGGTAGGGAAGATAGGGGAAAAATTTCAGACTAAATGTTGATTAAAATACCGCTCACTTTCCCCATCTCCCTCACCTTTTCCAAAAAAATCAAAAGGCTCCCTATTGCTAGAGAGCCTCTTGAATTAAAGCGGGTATCCTAAAATTGGATTACTACCCTAACAGTTCCTTCGCCTTAGCCACCACGTTATCCACCGTGAAGCCAAACTTTTCTAAGGCAACGTTACCAGGAGCCGAGGAACCAAAGCGATCGATACTGATCGTGGAACCTTCAGAGCCAACATAACGACACCAGCCAAAGCTAGAACCTGCCTCTACTGACACACGCTTCTTCACAGCCTTGGGCAGTACCGATTCCCGATAAGCTTCATCCTGCTCGTCAAACAATTCGCAACTCGGCATCGAGACGACACGGACTTTTTTGCCCTCACCGCGCAACTGCTCGGCAGCTTTGACACAGAGTTGAGTTTCACTACCCGTACCGATCAAAATGATATCCGGAGTGCCATCACTATCCGAAAGAATGTAACCGCCTTTGCTCACATTCTCAATTGAGCTACCAGCCAGGTTTGGCAAGCTTTGCCGCGTCAGTGCCAGCAGTGTGGGTCGTTTACGGTTTTCAACCGCCACTTTATAAGCACCAGAGGTTTCATTCCCATCCGCAGGGCGCATCACAATCAGGCTCGGAATCGCCCGCAGGGTCGGTATATGTTCAATGGGTTGGTGGGTTGGACCATCTTCGCCGAGGGCGATAGAGTCGTGAGTCATTACCCAGATAACACCTGCATGAGACAGGGCTGAGAGACGAATCGACGCCCGCATATAGTCGGTAAATACCAGGAAGGTGGCACCGTAGGGAATCAGACCCGAACCATGCAGCGCCATGCCGTTGCAAATTGCGCCCATACCGTGTTCCCGCACGCCAAAGCGGAGGTTGCGGTTTTCGTACTGACCTTTTTGGAAATCACCGGACGACTTCAGCAGGGTTTTGTTAGAGGGAGCCAAGTCAGCAGAACCGCCAATCAGTTCTGGTAAGACTCCAGCTAAGGCGTTGAGGACTTTACCGGAGTGGTTGCGGGTAGCATCCCCTTTCTCTTCTGGGGTGTAGGTCGGCAGAACCTTATCCCAACCTTCGGGAAGCTTACCGCTCATCATCCGTTCTAGGGTAGCGGCTTCTTCTGCATACTGGGTTTTGTACTTGGTGAAGAGTTTATTCCACTCGTCTTCGTACTTGGCTCCCCGGTCTACTGCTTTGCGGAAGTGGCTTAAGGCATCGTCAGGAACTTCAAAGAGTCCATGTTCCCAACCCAGATGCTTGCGGGTTGCTTCTACTTCGGAATCGCCAAGGGCTTCACCATGAACGCCGTGGGTACCAGCTTTATTGGGAGAGCCATAGCCGATGGTGGTGCGGACTTTAATTAAGGAAGGCTTGTCCGTAACCCCTTTTGCCGCTTCAATTGCCTTGTGAATGGCATCAAGGTTGGTGTTGCCTTCTTCTACAACCTGGACGTGCCAGCCGTAGGCTTCAAACCGCTTACCTACATCTTCGGTGAATGATAAATCAGTAGACCCATCGATAGAGATGTGGTTGTCGTCGTAGAAGGCAATTAGCTTACCCAGTCCCAGGTGTCCGGCAAGGGAGCAGGCTTCGCCAGAGACGCCTTCCATATTGCAACCATCACCTACGATGGTGTAGGTGTAGTGGTCTACAATCGGGCAATCGGGTTTATTGAATACAGCGGCTAGATGGGCTTCAGCCATTGCCAGCCCTACAGCATTGGAAATTCCCTGTCCCAGAGGACCTGTGGTAACTTCCACACCTTCGGTCATGAAGTTTTCTGGGTGTCCTGGGGTTTTGGATTCCCACTGGCGAAACTGTTTGAGGTCTTCGAGAGTGATGTCGTTGTAGCCCGTCAGGTAAAGCAGGGCATACTGTAACATACTGCCATGACCGGCTGACAGGACGAAGCGATCGCGGTTAAACCAGGCTGGATTTTTCGGGTTGTACCGCATAAAGCGATCCCAAAGCACGAATGCCATAGGAGCCGCACCCATCGGCAGCCCTGGATGACCAGAGTTGGCTTTTTGTACCGCGTCAATCGCTAGAAAACGAATTGAATTGATGCAAAGTTCTTCGAGAGATTGGGTTGCAACGGCCATGATTTTTATCTAAATGACTCTAGGAAACTAGGGTTTAACGCAAGATTTGTGTGAGTTAAAGCAAGGGTGACTCTGCCCCAAGGCTACACCCCCATCATCCCATTAGGGGGATCGATGATCAAGACTCACAGCTATAAGCCCAGCTAAAATTTTGTAATGCCTTTGCTTCCTAGGTTTCTAATCCTAGCTTGCTGGAGTGCATCAATTTTGTGATCCACAAAGACCCTAAAATTCAACAATAACCGGCGCGTGATCGCTCGGCTTGTCCAGTTTTCTGGGTGTTGTATCAATCCTACAACTCCTTGTACGTTTGTAGAGGTTGGAGGTGAGGTAATGATGGTCAATTCGCCAACCTCGATTGCGGCTAAACCCGCCCTGACGATAGTCCCACCAGGTAAAATGTCCCTCTTCTGGGGTGAATTTGCGGAACGCATCGGCTAACCCGAGTTCCAAGACATCCTGCAAAGCTTGCCGTTCGGCAGGGGATGCCATGATATGGTTTTTATCCTTGGGTTTGTAAATATCTCGGTCTTCTAGAGCGATGTTAAAGTCCCCGCAGATACAGAGTTCGTTGGGCTGTTCGGCTAAGAGCGATTGCACATACTCCCGCAGTAAGTTTAGCCAGCGTAGCTTGTAGTCGTACTTATCGCTTCCCACAGAAGCACCATTGGGGACGTAGAGATTGACAACCCGAATCCCATCGATAATGCCAGTAATCACCCGCTTTTGTTCGTCCAAGTCCCCCACTTCTGCAACGGGTAATACTCCTGCAAAGCCAGTACTGACGGCTTCCAAGGGTTTTTGACTAAAGAGGGCAACACCGTTATAGGATTTTTGTCCCGAATTGTAGAGATGATAGCCGAGGGACTCGAAGGGCGATCGCGGAAAATCCTCATCCACTACCTTCGTTTCTTGCAGGCAAAGCACATCTACAGAGTTATCCTGCAACCAATTCACGACTTGCTCTTGGCGGCTGCGAATTGAGTTGACGTTCCACGTCGCAATTTTCATAATTTACGGATTTGGCAACGGATTATGATAGCGGATGTAACGGATGTGTTATTGGGATTGAGCCGAGTTCAATTATCCAGACACAGGACTAACTTTAGCTCGGTAGAGTAGCTTATCTCCTTGGCGATACCCAGTGTAGCGAACTCTTACCCTATCTCCGGGTTGAGCTGTACCTGACATTAATTGATGCCACTGGGGTTCATAGGGGAGTTCGTCACCAACAGATGCGATCGCTTCTATTCCCCATTGTTGCAGCAATTGCTCTACAGGTTTGACCAAGGGCAGTAATTTCAGGGCAGATAACTGCTCATTTTGTTGCGCGGCATAAGCAGCAGTGGGCCACTGTATCAGCCAAGATTCCAGCACTTGCAAACTTGACTGCTGAAACTCTTTCATTAACCCTTCTCGCTGCTGCTCTAGCTGCTGTTGCAGTCGCTGGTATTCTTGCTTTAATGCCAAATTTTCGGGTTCAGGCGGGTTGGAAGATTTCGATTCAGGTGAAAATAAGGCTAATAACTGAGTTGCTGACACTTGCAATGCTTCAGCGAGTTTCAGCACTGTCTCTACCCGCATTTGCGATATCTGTCCTTGTCGCAGACGCTTTAGTTGTCGCTCAGAAACGCTAGCCGTGCGACTGAGTTGCCGAAAACTGGAAACACCCACCTGCTGCATCAGTTGTTGCAACAGTTGGGTGTGATGGGTTTGGGACGACTGGTTCATCGGAGTCGATAGGGTAGAAGCACAGGAATAGAGATGATTCTCCCTCTTGAACAGACCCCACTCTCCTGCTGTTACCACGAAGAGCCGCTGTTCTCGGTGGGTATCAGGAACTTTTGCCTTTATACCCTTCCTTGCCATTTCTGCTAAGACTAAAAAGCCTTTTGAAACTAGGGGATGATTCCGTGCCTCAATCAGTGTGATACTCGAGAATGCTTATCTAATCATACTCCGCAGCATCCAAGCTGTCTTCTCGTGCGTCCGCATCCGTTCCGTTAACATATCAACGGTGGATTCGTCGTTAGCACGTTCAGCAGCCGGGAAAGCCGCCCGTGCAGTCCGTACAACCGCTTCATTTCCTTCTACCAGTAGGCGCACCATTTCTTCGGCATCAGGAACACCACGGGTTTCCTCAATGGAGGAGAGTTCCGAAAATTCACTGTAGCTGCCAGGAGCAGTATAACCGATAGTCCGAATCCGCTCGGCAATATCATCCACGGCGACGGCTAACTCGGTGTACTCTTCCTCAAACATCGTATGCAGAGAGTGGAACATCGGACCGGTGACGTTCCAGTGGAAGTAGTGAGTCTTCAAGTAAAGGGTGTAAGTATCTGCTAACAGGCGAGATAGTCCGTCAGCGATCTCTTTGCGGTCTTGTTCTCCGATACCAATATTAACTGGTGCGGGTTTGTCAGTCGTTTGCATAATGCTCTCCTAATTTATAGTATCAGTGTCCGAAAAAACTCTAATTGAGGGCTGGCGTTACAATTTTCAATCTTACGCAATTAGGGGTCTGTTCGAGAATCGTCCCTGAGAAGGAACTATCTACTCTTTTGCCGTTCAAAGAATATCTTTGGTTGAGGTGGGGACTTGGGAGTAGGGAGTGGGGAAGGGGATGTTACATAACTTTGGGTGGGAAGGGAGTTGGTGAAAGATTCGCAGTTCTTAGGCTAAGTGCCTTTGTAAGACTGATCGCGGGGCGCGACGAACTCGGCACTTAATGGTTTCCTTTCCTAAGCGTTGATGTGCTTCAAATCTGTGGCAGCCGGAGAAGCCGTAGTACTGCCCGTCTACTTCTAGAACGTCGATGGGTTCTCTCAACCCTTCTTTAGCAATCGACTCCATCAGTGCTGCTACCTTATCTGGATCATTCTCTCGCGGCAGGGGACGGCGAATCTGCCGCAGTTGAATTTCCCTAATCTCTACCATCTGTGTTAGTTGCTGTCTTTCGTTCGTGAATCCCTACTTTCAAATCATAATCGTTATGACTTCGATTTGCAAGGTCAGTCTTGAGAGCTTTGAGCGTAGTGAGTAAAATAGCTGAAGTTCCTTAATAACCGCACATTCTGTAATTAGCGGTGAGGGAGTTGTTGGGTTTTGACAACCACCACCATTTTCATGCCGCTCTCGATTTGTTGAAATCTTTGTTGCTTGGGGGTAGTTTCGGGATGATTGTGGACTTCGGCTAAACCAAGGCTAACCAGAGTCAGGATGACGGTTGTGGCGGCTAAGTTACGAGTAAAGGTTAAGTTAAACACGAGCGTGTCAATCTCCTACTGTTTATACTTCAACAGTAGAATGCCCGTTTTTGCCGTAAGAAAAGCTCTATGCAACTAAAAAAGAGTGCATATCTAACGTATAGTAAGTTTCACGGCAGTCAGCGTTTTAGGGAGCATTGAGATAAGGACAATCTCTGAACTGGTATCGTGCTGATAAAATGCGATCGCGATTCTTGTCAGCTACTATCGCTACAGTAATCGTCATGAACTGCAAGAGGATGAGCAGCCCACCCAGGTATCTACCCTTTACTGATGGGCAGTGGCATATGAGCATGAGCCTCAAGGCACTTGATCCAAAAGAGTGGATTGAAATCGACGCCCATTTGTCCGAACAACTCGCGATTAAAGATCAACTGCTCAAAACCCGACATTCAGAAGTCTTCGCCAGCCTTCCAGGAAGCGAACCCAGTCAGCAAGAGGTACTAGACTTACTACTCAACCACCTGCTCGAAGAATTCCCCCAACACTATCGACGGCACACTCAAAGTATTGAAAACATCACTACTGGGCAAGTTTGGCATATCCCGGATTTTGAATCAACTCCCCTCGATTTAGCAGGGCGTCTGGTGCAAGAGGATTTATTACTCATGCAATCCACGCCTAAAGGTTATTGTTTGGCAGCAGCATCTCTGTGTTTTCCCTTACGTTGGCGACTGCGAGAAAAGTTGGGGCGTCCATTGACTCAAATCCACTCCCCTGTTCCGGGATACCAGGAAAAATTATCTCATCCTGTCGATAATTTCTTCAACCGCCTCAAATCTAATCATCCAGCTTGGCGATTGAATTGGAGTATTGTGGATTCCCCAGAACTTTTCTTCCCTCCAGAAATGGCACAAAAGGACTGGTATGCAGTGATAAATTCTCAAAATGCTGGGGAAAAGCTTTTTCTGAGAATCGAGCGTCAGACTCTACGACGGCTGATAATCAGTAGCGATATTCTTTTTACAGTTCGTACTTACGTGTATCCTTTACGAGTGTTGGAGGATAATCCAATAATGGCTTTGAATTTAGCTGAGGTTATCCGACAAATGCCTTCTGATGTGCAAGATTATAAAAATTTATTGCCAATCCGAGAGGCGCTACTGAGGTATCTTGAGGATATTGTCAAAAGTTCAGCATTGAATAATTCATAATTTATTGACGCTGAACTGACTTGAATGCTAGTGTAGAGGAGATGAAACTTCAGCATCTAAATCAATAGGTGAGCTGCTGTCTCATTTACAGTATATGTATCTATTTATACTGTATGTGAGACATCGGCTCACACCCTGTAAGACATCAAAAATGCTTGCAGAGTGTGGGTTGTTATTCTTTATGGACTTCCAGAAAGAAAAGTATCCCAATATAACGAGTGACTTGGATGTGGCATTAATGGCTACTTCCTATGTCGCCTTCGTTTGGGAATTTTTACCTCTCGGAACTTCCTTGAGAAATACTCCGTTGGCGCTAGATGCTTGATGTTTTGACGCTGTTGAAGTCAAAACTTAGGCAAAAATATGCAAACCTTTCCTACCCAAAACCTAGTTCATCCCTATGGCTATTCCGTAAATACCAGATTTAGTTCGTCTCAATGGTTGATTGCATGGAGTGATGAATTCGTCAAAAATATCCAAAACATAGATCGCAAACTTCAGGGACGCATCCTGGAAGCAATTAGTCACATCAGCGCTCAACCTACAGTATCTACAGGAGATACTGTTAAGCCGCTAAAAGGTGAATTGAAGGGATTATGGCGCTATCGAATTGGAAAATATAGGCTTGTATCCCACATTCCGCACTTCAAAATGTAGTATAACTGAAGTATGAAGGGCGCTCGCTAAAACGAGGTATTGGCTGAGTAAAAATACTTAGTTAATTAACGGAGCCAAGATTTGACTCAATGAATCAACAG
>NZ_JADEWY010000269.1 GCF_015207375.1 Coleofasciculus sp. LEGE 07092
CAATTCACCTCACTCAAATCCGCCTTTTCCAAACTCGCCCCCGTCAAATCCACACCACCCAAATCCGCACCACTCAACTTCGCACCCACCAACGTCGCCCCAACTAACACAGCACCCCTTAAATCCGCATTCCCCAACTTCGCCCAACTCAAATCCGCACCCTGCAACCGCGCTTCCTGCAAATTGGCACCCACCAACTTCGCCTTCCGCAAACTCGCATGACTCAAATCCGCACCACTTAAATCCGCGATCGCTAATTTCGCCCCATCCAACCGCGCCTTCTTTAAATCTGCACCCCGTAGAATCGCCCCAATTAAATTCGCATTCCGCAAATCTGCCCCCGCTAACTGCGCCCCAGCTAAATCCGCATTCTGAAAATTTCGCCCCCCACTCTCATAACGCGATCGCATTTCCCCCGCTTCCGTCACACTAATTTCTCGCTGCGGCGGATACCGAAAGGTAAACGTAAACGTATCCCCACTCTGCATTACCTGCCACATCTCCTCATACAACCCATAAGAACCCACCCCACTCAACTTCACCCAACCCTTGGCACGAGTTAGCGCCACAAATAACTGATTCCGCAATTGCAGATTACTCTCATCCTTCGCCACCTGATCCAACCCCACCACATACACCATCTCCGCCTCATTCCCCTTCGCCCGGTGAATGCGAGATACCGTAACCCCTCCCTCACACCAAAACTTATTCGGATCGCGATTATCCTTATCAATTTGCAGGATATTGCAATCCACCGCACTGGGAATATAAATATCAATTCCCTGGGACATCAAAAACTCTGCCACAGTCGTTTCCAATCCCATGGCATCCAACCCCAACCCTAAAACAATGACTAAAATTTCCCGACTGGGTTTGAGTCCGTCATAGCGGAGATTGTAGAAAATGCTATCTGCTAATGCCGTTAACTCTTCCTGGCGCGATCGATAGGCGATAAACTCCAACACCGCACCCTCCCACAACTCCGGCACCCGATTCGGAGAATTTTCCTTGGGGCGTCTCAGGGTAATTTGTTGACCTGGAACAAAACACCCCGTCACCTCATACCCGATCGCTTCCCAATCCTGGGTACGAGTAATTCCCGTCAGCATTCCCCCCCGCCGCAATAACCCCATCCCAATACCATGGGCAGCAGTCAGAATTGCCCCAGGTGTGCGATAGCAACGGTGCATGGTTTCACTCTTTCTAATCCCGCCTGCATACTGCCCCGTCACCAAATGCCCCAACTCTTCCCCAAACAACTCGCTAGCATTGGGAATATTCAAGCTTTCCAAACTTTGAGCTTCGTCATAGCCCCAAATTAACCGCCGTTGCTCCGGCTGTGCCAAGTCAACAGGGCGCAACGCTTGATACGCCATCCAATAGAACGGCTGTTTACCCTCAAATTTCAACGGGTTATCAACGATTAAGTCTTGACCTTCATCAATTAAGATGGCATTATATAATTGGGGAAGCAATGTGTCCTGTAATAAGTAAAAACAGACTTCCGCTAACGCTTCATTCGGTCGCTTACGTTCTGTATCCCTGACAGTAAGCCGCTTTACTCCCGCTGCTTGGCAAAGGGTACTATAAAGTCCCGGTTGCCGTTTCGCTCCCCAAGCATGAAGGACGCGCAACTTTAAATTCTGGGTATCATATCTCACCTCACCACTACTGAAACGACGCAACCACTTATCCAACTGATTGATAATTGGGTGGTATAAGCTGCGGCTGAAGAACACTAACGCAATATCCCACTCTGGATGCTTCAGGTGCATGTGTGCTGCTTTCTGACACAGCATCACCGTTTTCCCTGACCCGGCAATTCCCCGAATTCGCTGGGGTCCTGAGGGAATAGATTTGGCGATATGTTCTTGCTCTATATCAAATTCCGATAAGCGCTGCCGCACCTGGGCAAGCACGCTGGCACGGGTTTGTTGGGGTTGTTTAACCTCCCCCTGGTAAGGGGAAGTAGAACGTTTGGTGCGGAAAACTGGCGTACCGCTAATTACTGCTTGCAATAACTTCCACTGTTCCTGGGTGAGATTGGAACCTGTGATAATAGTATTAGTTCGCTCAATTAGTT
>NZ_JADEWY010000270.1 GCF_015207375.1 Coleofasciculus sp. LEGE 07092
CAGGGTAAACGCATCTAAAATTATTGAGGTTTTGAGGTAAGATAGGGGGTTAGCTCTTGTCATCAAACAACACTAATGACATGATTCCCTATCATCTCGATTCCAAGAGCGATCACAATCTTAAATGTAGGGGATTTGAGGTGGGCGATCACTTTCCCCATCACCTCATCACTTCCCAAACGGTTGACCCCACCGTTCCCAGTTCTCCTTGTTGAACATAGGTGACAAGTTAAGGTGATGTGGTGGTTGTAAATGAGTAAATATACTTAATCTTCGGGTTATAGAGAATGATAATCACACGTTTAGGGGTGGGAGAAAGGCGAGCGACGCTCGCCTTTCTCCCCTTCATCACGATTATCATTATCAATGCCGGGGTCAGCTAATATTTGCACGGCTGGAAAATTATGTGACACTACTGTGGCGACAAGTAATTAAGGTATTGGGGCAGAAAGCTTGTGAGTGGCAACCGAAATACTAACCGAGACCACGCCAAAAAGACGACCAGACCGATGGTAGAAGAGCATTGGTGACAAGTTAAGCCTGTACACATTTAGCGATCGCTTGCCTGATAGAAACTCATGTCTTTAGCCTAATTACTGGAAGTCTTTTTCTGTAAGGGTTTCAGACTTGGCTCTAGCGAGAGTGACACAAGAGTGATAAGAATGATCATCAACTGGGTTAGGGGGACAAACAGCGCTGGCGCCAATTAAGAAACTTTTGGAGTCACAACAGCGAGTTTTAAGCCAGAAGTACTTTGACCGCATACTGATTATCCAAAGCCGCTCGATAGCGTTTCTGGCGGATACTACTTTTGACAGTAGTTTCTCGCTCAAGCTGATTTAAAGCAATGCGTCGTAGCAAAGCAAAGTTTTGTGCGCTGTGGGCTGTACGGATACGACTAGCATCTTCTTTGAAAGTTACATCTATTATCCAATGAACAGAATTTTCCACTCCCCAATGTGTCCGTACCGCATGAGCTAAAACTTGAGCATCAGCTTTTAGACTACTAAGGTAATAACGCACTTCGATTGTAGTTTTTTTCCCTAACCGCCGCTCACAAATTACCATCCCTACACTGGCTAGCCCAGTCCACATATCCTGCTGGGATAGACCTGTCAAGACTGACAAGGGAACGCTGTAATAGTGGCGAATTTCAATACGTCCATGAGAACTCTCAGTACTATGATAATAGCTGTGTTCTATCCCTGAAAAACCTGCTGCCCGCGCTTGCTTAAAGAATTGCTCGACTTGGTTATATAGCTTGCCTTGATTACCTTTGAGTGCCAGCACATAGTCAGCACCTTGGTGGCAAATCAAGGTGGCGATACTTTTCTGGCAGCCGATCGCATCAATGGTGATGATACTGCCGCTAATATTCAACATCTTTAGCAGTTGAGGAATCGCCGTGATTTCGTTGGACTTATCGTTGACTCTAAATTGTCCGAGTACTAAGCGATAGTTAGAAGCCCACGCACTCACTACTGTCAAAGGTTTTTGTTTAGCTTCCCGGTCGTAGGAACCGCGCAAGGTTTTTCCATCTATGGGAATCACTTGCGCCCCTAACTCCTCGGTAATGGTGTTAATCCAATTATTGAAACATTTTTCAAACTCTGATGGTTCTATCCGCGCAAACACCCTAGCAAAGGTATCGTGGCTGGGAATGCCATTGGGTAGACTCAAGAACGTGGCTAACCATTCTTTTTTTGCTTGTCCGTAAGTTTCTATTGCTACCCAGCCATCAGCTCCACTGATGACTGCTAGGATGGCAATTGCGATGATATCTATGAGTAAATGATGCTTAGTACGTTCTACTCTTGGGTCTGACAAACACGCGAAGTGTTGAATAAAGGTAGATTCTAGGCTCAAACTCATCTTTAGGCTGCCCTTGAGAACCTTTAATGGGAATGTAGATATTTAGCCTCTATCCTACCTCTGAATATTGATACCCACACATAGATTCTTGAGCTGAGTGTTGTTTGATGGCAAGAGCTAACCTCCTATTTTACCTCAAAATCTCAATAATTTTAGATGCGTTTACCCTG
>NZ_JADEWY010000271.1 GCF_015207375.1 Coleofasciculus sp. LEGE 07092
CTTGATGTACAACGACCGAAGACTATCACTTAGTTTGATTAACGATTCTGAAGACATACAGCAGATTGCACACTAATTACTCTCTCAGTATCCCTGGTTTTGGATCATCTTTTTCTTGGAATACTCTTAGAGGAGTGACTAAATAGATGAGAGGGTTCGAGCGCTTGCGCGGTAAGCTTACTTCGGTAGATACTGCCTTGGATTCCTTATACCGTAAGTGTTCTTTCCGCTTGTGGCACAGCCGGGGAGTTAGTAATTAACAGGTTTCTTGTGAGAGTATTGAGCTTATTTTCAGGTATTGGTGGCTTAGAATATGCGGCAGAAATTATTGGCGGATTCGATATCAATCAGCTCGTTGAAATTGACACCGCAGCGAAGATAGTACTGAGCGATCGCTTTCCCTATATCCCCATCTATTCTGATATCTGCACATACCAGCCCAGTCTCTACGAATTCGATATGATCTGGGGTGGTTTTCCATGTACTCAAACCAGCGGGGCAGGGAAAAGAACAGGAGTGAGCGATCGCACTTCAATTTCAGGAGCCATGTTCCGTGAATTTCTCCGATGTGTCTGTCAATGCAAACCCCGAATCGTACTGCTCGAACAACCTATGGGATTTGCCGATAGGGGACTTAGAGCATGGGTTGGAGGACTCAAATTGGCAAAATATTCAAGCTTCGATCCACTCGTCATTGCGGCAGATGAATTGGGAGCGCCGTTTGAGAGGACGCGATTATTTATCATTTCCTACCCTACTGAGTGGGAAAGGGAGGGGGTGCGCCGATGCTGGAACGACAAAGTGCGAGAAGTGGTTCAAAGACAACGTGATCAAGCGAGATGGTTGGCAGTTGAGCGCAGAGGGAATAGCATCGTTGCACGGTTTCCCGGCGGATTGGTTCCGAGCCTTATCGCCGTGCCGAGTAATTATCCCGGACGAATCGACGCCAGAAAGTTAGGGGGGCAAACCATTACTGTTCCTCAAGCTTGTGTGGCGTTGGAAATGGTTAAGTGGATTTGGTCAGCAGGATAGTATTATCGCGTCTGAACCGACAAAATCGTTAGCCCAATGACCTCATCATTCTCATAACGGATTACCACATCATCATCCGTTACCTCGCTTTCGGTTGCTGTCTTCGGCGGATAGTAGAAATTGATATACAGTACATCGGCTTCTGCATCATAGGACATCCAGAGCGATCGCTGCTCTTCAATCTTTTGAACCGCTTGGGCAAGTTTCAAATAATTTTGTAAATTAACCTGTGCTAGGGCCATATCTGCTCCTTTCCCTCCAAATAGCTAGACCGTCGATTGAAGAAAGCCGTTACGATAAACCCATCAACAATGACACCTTCAGTGACTAACTCACGATAGACCACTAAAAGCCACTTCCCTGACTTAATAGTTCGTACTGCCATGAGTTGCCCATCTCGACCTGCCAAAATTTTCTCAGGATTCTCAACCGTATTTAGCACCGTAGCTTGTAGCGAACTCATCTCTGGATGCTGTTGGGTAATATGCTGCCATCGTTCTTCCGTCAACCGAATCTCAACCCCATTTACTGAAATGGCAATACCCAACATGAATATTCGGAGCAACCTCACCCTTTAGAACAGTGTAGCTGCCAGGTTACTCATTGGGCTGTTTTTTCCCTAGACTTCGGCTTGAGCGCTCAGTCGAAAGCCTAGCGGCAGTGCGGCTGGACATCACGCCCTCGTATCGATTATGAACATCATTGAACACATTGCCAAAACCCGACTGCCTCTGGGTGAAGAGGGCAGACAGCCATTTATTCCCAAAGTTTGCCTGACTTGTAAGTTTTTCACAAACCACAAAGCCTTGCTATGTTCCATAAATCCCACCGCTTGTAAAGGTGAGGACTCTCACTGCCCACAGTCAGTAGATCAAAAACTTTTGTCTTAGGCGGCGCTTACCTTGATATAACTAGGCTTTTAGACACTTATTTAAGAAAGTGATCGCCATAATTTTGTCGCCGCTTTAGTACATTTGCTCTAATCTCGAC
>NZ_JADEWY010000046.1 GCF_015207375.1 Coleofasciculus sp. LEGE 07092
GTGTATAAGGGACAGTTTCAGGGTCGGGGTGGACTTGCCATGGGGGTTGGGGCTGGAATACGCGGCTACACATCTAGTTTTCCGGTTCAGGTGGCAGGGGGAACTCAGCTTATTGCTTGGCTATTGGTCTTTTGACGATTTTATCGAGGGGATGGGACAATTACCCACATTGAATCAAAAGTCCTCTTTTCTCCCTTGTCACTTTTTGAGATATGCCAAAATCGAGAGGTACGGGCAGCGCGGCGGCTTTGCCATGGTTAAATTGAAATCTCAATCAAAAAAATCAAAGAAACGCAAACAGCAGTCAAAGGAGTCTGATGCTCCTATTCTCAGTCGCAAGGAGCAGTTAGCTCAAAAGCGTAAGGCACGGCAGCAACTTCAAGCTGCCATCACTTTCATAACCCTAACGGTATTGGCGTCAGCTTTCATCGGTGTGATTCTTTCCTTCGCGACTGAACCCAAGCTGGGTATATTAGCCGGAGCTGCGATCGCTTGTCTAGTTATTTGCTACAAATATCCTCGCAAAGCACTTTGGGCATTTCTTATCTATCTGCCCTTTTCTGGCACCGTTATTTATACCATTGGTGGTGCTAATGCCAGTCCGGTACTCCAGTTAGCCAAAGATGCTTTCTACATTCCCGCACTGATTGCCCTCCTTCTGGAATGTCAGCGAAAAAATCTACCCATCATGATTTCCAACGGGCTGAAGCCCAGCGTAGTCATTTTATTTCTTCTCTGTTTAATCACTCTGCTGTTTGTTAACGGTTCTCAGCAGCTAGAGACTGGTGATGTAGAAAAACCCTTGGCAATGGGAATTTTAGGGTTCAAAGTGTTTGTCGGATATATACCCTTAATTTTTTGTGCCTACTACCTAATCCGTACTAAGAAGGAGTTGCTCTTTACCGCACGCCTCCATTTAGTTCTCGTCCTCATCTGCTGCGCCCTTGGCTTTGTTCAATATATGTTTCTCAAAACAGGTCGATGTCAGGGCACCGACCATCTCTCAGGAGACCAATTGTTTAAAGCCACTCTAGATGCTAAGTGCTTAGTCGGAGGAGCATTGCTATACAGTCCCTCTCAAGGGGTAATTCGCTTACCAGGAACCTTTGTTGCCCCTTGGCAGTGGTCTTGGTTTCTAATTGGCAACGCTTTTTTAACCTTTGCCACTGCCTTTAGCGATCCCTCTCCCGTCTGGCGAATTGGCGGCATGGTTGGTATGGCAGCAGTCTTTGTCAACGCCGTTATCTGTGGTCAGCGCATCGCTCTAGCACTGGTGCCAGCGGTAATTGCTATCCTTTTGCTTCTGACCGGTCAAGTCACAAACCTCAAACGATTTATCCCGATTGGGGTGGGACTAGGTTTAGTGTTGACTATTGCTGCCGCCCAGAATCCCCAAGTGGTTCAGGAACGAATAGATAGCTTCATTGGTCGCTGGAATGCTTCACCTCCATATGCCTTTATTCAAGAGCAATTTGATTGGGCGATCGGCAATGAGCCAGGACTTCTCGGAAAAGGCTTGGGACGTGCCACCAATTCTGCCCGTAGCTTCGGTAAAATCCAGCTTGTTGAAACCTACTATCCCAAGGTGCTGTATGAAGTGGGTTATTTGGGTACGATTGCCTTCCTCGCTGTTGTCACCAGTCTTACCGTGATTACCTTCAAGAGTTACCGCTCGATCCGGGAGCCAAACCTGCGCAGCTTCGGGGCAAGTTTTTGGGTTTTTATTTTGATTATTAGTTACAACACCTATTACTACCCTCTTGATGTTGATCCAGTGGCTGTCTATTACTGGTTCTTTGCTGGGGTTGCTTTAAAATTGCCAGAACTAGATAAGCAGGAACAAGAAAAACTAAAACTAGCTCAGTTCGAGAACTTTAAACCTAAAAAGCAACGAAAGCTCAAGGGGAGTAAAACCAAAGCCGTTGCTATCACCTCTCATTAGGAGGGGATTAAGTGGAGCTGTTTATAGATACCTCTAACTCTAGTCATGTCAGTTGATGCAATCATCTATCTTAGCTAAATGTCTAGCAAAAAAACCACTTCCAAAAAACACCTGCCTTGGATTGACCAGCTCAAAGGGTTGGCAATTTTAGGGATTATTTCATTTCATTTTTTTCAAAATTACCCCGATCGAATTGAACTCGTTCAAAATTTATATAGAAATGGTGCCCGTTGGGGATATGCTGCCGTAGATATCTTTTTGGTTATCGCTGGGTTCAACACCAGCTATTCTTTGGCATCTCGGATGCAATCGCGTCAACTCAGTCCCCTGGTGCAAGTCGATTGGAAGTCATGGCTACTCAAACGATTAAGTCGGCTGTATCCAACCTACTGGTTGGCTATAGGTGTTACCTTGCTACTGTATTACCTATTTCGAGAGATAGAAATTAAATCTTTTCAAGATTTTATAGGGATTGTGATAGGCTTGCCAAGCTACGAGCGATTTAAAACGATTAATCCCGGCTTTTGGTTTTTTTCAGTCATTCTACAGGCTTATTTAGTTATCCCTCTTATCTTTTCTTTTTGCCAAAGTAAACCCCAGCTCATACTAATCTTGGGGATTTTGGGAGGCTTGATAACAAAAATTGCTTGTTTGCTGTTCTACAGGGATTTCGATGTTTTTTGGTTCCTGTTGCAAAATAATTTTTTAGGGAGCTACTTTTTTCAATTAGGTCTTGGATTATATTGGGGATTTATTTATTTTGAACAACAAAAATTTAGAAAAATTGACCTAGCTATATCAAGCTTGAGTTTTATCTTGGGGGCTTTCCTTTATTTTTATTTAATTGTCAAAGATATTGATTTTGCCTACAAAATTGGCTTTGATATGGCATTTACACCCCTATTTTTTATCGGCATACACTGGCTATTTAAACGAATAAATCTAGAAAAAATTAGCCCTAGAGATATTTTTTCACGGATGGGATTTTATTCCTATCAAATTTATCTCATTCACCAGCCCTTACTTTTTCTAATACTGCCTTACCTAGGGCGAGAAATGAGTTTAGCTCCTTATCCTAGGCTTTTAGTCTCGATTCTTGCTACAACAGTACTGTTAACACTCTACGTGCTAGCTTTCATTCAACTCGAAATTTTGGTAAAGAAACTCACCCAAAAAATTCCGAAACATTCCGTTTAGTGCCAATGTCACTTGGCAAATTTCACCCAACTTAATCACCTACTATGACGTTGCCCTCACTTTCCGTAATTATTCCCACCTATAGTCGCGAAGAACCCTTGCGAGATACCCTTGACGACGTACTTAAACAGGAGTATCCGTGTTTTGAAGTGCTAGTAGTGGATCAAACTCCCACCCACAAGCCGGAAATCCAAGCTTATTTGGAACAGTTAGCGAATGATCGAAAAATTACCTGGTTTCGTGTCGATTGGGCTAGCTTACCTGGAGCGCGTAATTATGGAGTGCGGCGGGCATCTGGGGAAATTATGGTGTTTATAGATGATGACATCAAAATGCCAGCCGGATATCTACAGGCGCACGCTCGAAACTACCAGCGACATGAGGTTGGGGCAGTTGCTGGGCGAGTGTTCGATAGGATGAAACTGGCAGATTCCCAATGGGCAAACAAAGGGGATTCTCCCTATACGATTGAGGATTTACCCCCCCAAGCAATGGACCCCGGAATAGCATGGTACTACATTGACTTGGTTCATACCGTTAAGCCCCAGCGAGTCATCTCGGCAAGGGGCTGCAATATGTCTTACCGTCGCGAAATCTTTACCCAGTATGGGATATGGTTTGACGAGCGATTTCGGGGGAGTGCCGTGCGGGAGGAGTCAGATTTTTGTCTGCGATCGCGTAAAACAGGCTACCACATTTGGTATGATCCCGATGCTTATTTGGTGCATTTAGGGGAGGAGACAGGGGGATGTCACGACATCAGCACGCGATCGCTTAAATATCAGATGACTTTTTATCACAATCATTTCCTGATGGCAATGAAAAACCTCACCCTCACCCAGCAGTTGCACTTATTTGCCAAACTGTTTGATTGCCATGTTCTTGGAAATCCCCCCTGTAACAAGAGTGGTTCTCCGATTAAAATAATCAGTCGTGCTGGTTTCTACAGCTTGGGCTTTCTTGATGCCCTTAGTACATTAGTAAAGTCGAGTTGGGATAAGGGGCAAATTTACACCCAACTAGATAAAGAAGCACCAACACCGCCGATAGCTAGTACGGCACCAGTCAGTCAGTAAGCCATTCACTATTCAAAATGGCAAAACCCATGAAAATTTTAGTTGTCAGCCACACCTATATCGTTGACCTCAACCGTGAAAAGCTTCGAGAATTGGCTCGTTTGGAACCCAATATTGAAGTGACTGTAGTGGTGCCACGCCGTTGGCGTCCGGGTGGTGTTCAGAACAAGATTATTGAAACCCAACCGCTTCAGGAAGGGTCGTTTCGGGTAGTGCCTGTTTCTAACTTTAGTGAAAATAACCAGGGGTTACTCACCTTTGGGGCGGATATCATTCCTTTATTGCGGCAGTTTCGCCCCCAGATTATTCAGGTAGAACAAGGTGCTAAGGCATTAGGTTATGCTCAGTTAATTGCCTTGAACCAACTATTGGGACTGAAAGCAAAAACTATATTTTTTACCTGGTGGAATCTGCCCTACGAGGTAAAATTTCCCCTATCGGTGCTACACACGTATAACCTGCACAATACCCACGGACTGGTTGCTGGAAATCAGGATGCTGCGGAGGTACTTAAGCTGCATGGCTATAACGGTGAATTTATCGTGATGCCCCAGTTGGGTGTAGATGAGAGTCGGTTCCGTCCACAACCGCAGCCGGAATTGAAACAACAATTGGGAATTCAGCCAGATGAATTTGTAGTGGGGTTTGTGGGGCGATTTGTTGAAGAAAAAGGATTGCTGACGCTGGGTAAAGCTCTTGCTGGGATAAAAGAACATCCTTGGAAATGGTTGTTGCTAGGGCGCGGTTCCTTACAGTCCGTGTTGATGGAAAAAGCAACGGAGTGGGGTATCAAAGACCAGATAATTTGGGTTGAAAGTGTTCCCCATGATCAAGTGCCTCGCTACATCAACCTGATGAATGCCTTAGTCCTGCCTTCGGAAACAACCTATAAATTTAAAACCTTAACGGCTGCGGGCTGGAAGGAACAGTTTGGTCATGTTTTAATTGAGGCAATGGCGTCGAAGGTGCCGGTGATTGGGTCTGATTCTGGGGAAATCCCAAATGTGATTGGTGATGCGGGTTTGGTGTTTCCAGAAGGGAATGTAGAGGGGTTACGGAATGCCTTGGTATCGCTGATGGCACAACCGGAGTTAACTCAGAAGCTAGCAGAATTGGGTTATGAACGGGCGATGAACCAGTATACGAATAAGGCGTTAGCAAGACGGCTATTAGATTTTTATAAAGCAGTCATTCATCATTAATGCGCATCCTACAAATTGTCCCTTCCATTTCCCTCGTCTATGGCGGTCCCAGTCAGATGGTTCTGGGACTTTCCAAAGCACTAGCGTCTCAAGGTGTTGAGGTCACTGTCTTAACAACAGACTCGAATGGGGATATCGGTCAACCTCCCTTAGATGTTCCCCTAGATAAGCCCGTTCAGCAAGATGGCTATCAGGTGCGGTACTTCCACTGTTCTCCCTTCCAGCGCTATAAATTTTCCCTTGATTTATTGCGTTGGTTGTGGATTCACAGTAGAGAGTTTCACCTCGCCCATATCCACGCCCTCTTTTCCCCAGTCAGTACGGCGGCGGCAACCATTGCCAGACAGCGGCAGTTGCCTTACCTGTTGCGTCCTTTGGGTACACTTGACCCAGCGGATTTGCAGAAGAAATGGGCATTGAAACAACTTTATGGGTTTCTGCTGGAACGTCCTAATTTAGCTGGGGCAGCAGGAATTCACTTTACGAGTCAGCAAGAGGCAAAAATTTCGGAACGTTTCGGCACATTAACCAAAGATATTGTCATTCCACTGGGAGTAACGCCGCCAAAAGAGTTGCCGATGGGGGAGGCACGGGCAAAATGGAAAATTCCTGCTCAACGACCTTTGCTGCTGTTTATGTCTCGTATCGACCCCAAAAAGGGGCTAAATCTGCTCATTCCAGCACTGGAAAGGCTGTTATGTGAGGGAGTTGATTTTCACTTCGTTCTTGCTGGTGCTAATCCTCAAGACCCCGCCTATGAAAACTTGATTCGGGAACAGATCAAGAATTCACCTCTTTCATCTAATACCGCGATCGCTGGTTTTGTGGATGGAAACTTGAAACAGACTTTACTACAAGAGGCTGATTTGTTTGTTTTGCCATCTTACTACGAAAACTTTGGCATTGCCGTAGCAGAAGCAATGGTTGCCGCAACACCTGTCCTGATTTCTGACCAAGTTCATATCTGGGAAAATGTCAGTGATGCTGATGCTGGGTGGGTTTGTGCTTGTGAGGTGGATGCCTTAACGCAGTGTTTGCAGGAGGCGCTTGCTGATAATGGGGAACAGAAGCGACGGGGAAGCAATGCGAGGGACTATGCATTGAGGAATTATAGCTGGAATGCGATCGCACAGCGAATGATTGAAGCTTATCAGGACGTTCAAGCAGAAGTTGCTACTAATTGAAATTGCTCCCAGAGAACGCGGTAGAGTTGTAAGGGCTTACTCTTTCCTTTAACCCTCACCGGCGATAGCTTTTCTATCGGTAGGTTTCGATTGCCAAGCTTATCAAAGGTGCTTTTGGCAATTAATATCTCCCCTGCATTCGCAACGCTACAAATTCGGCTACTCACATTCGTAGTATCCCCAATCGTGGCATACTGAATCAGTCTAGCAGAGCCAATATTCCCCGCTGCTACTTTTCCGGTACTGAGTCCGATGTGGATTTTAATCGGTTGCTGCTTGCGCTTAACCCACTCCTGATTCAAGCGGCGAACTGCCCACTGCATCTCAATGGCTGCATGAACTGCCCGATCTACATCATTGTCTTTCTGATAAGGGGCACCCCAAACCGCTAGCAATGCATCGCCAATATATTTTTCTAAGGTTCCTTCGTAGGGAAATACAATCTCTTCTACCATAACTTGAAAGTATTCGTTGAGCATCTCAACCACCTGGCGTGGTTCCATGATAGAGGACATTTGGGTGAAGCTACTAATATCAGCAAAAAGAGCTGTGACTTCAGTATCGACAGTCTCTAAATAGCCCTCTTCTCGGAGTTTTCTACTCACGGCTTCGGGAAAGAAACGCTCCAGTTTATCCCGCATCACGGCTTCGGCTTGCATCTTTTTGTAGAGACGGGCATTCTCAATAGCGATCGCCGCTTGGTTGGCTAAACAGGTGAGAAATTCTAAATCTTCATCGGAGTAAACATCTGCCATCGACAAATTATCAACATACAAGATTCCAATTACATCCTGCCCAGGCTTCAAGGGAACGCACATCGCTGCATGAATCCCTTGTTTAAGAATAGAAACTGAATCTTCAAATAGCTTGTCTAGACAGGCATCATCTGTTAAGATGGCATTGCCATGATAACGTACAAAATTAACAATTCTTTTACTGTAAAAACGAGCTTCAGCCTGAATTCCTGTCCGCCACTTGACTGCTTTTTGTTCGAGTTTTCTGGTGCGCTGATTGACCATAAGAATTGCCGCTCGATCGATATGGGTAATCTCTAGCAGCAAGTCGAGGAGTTTCTGTAGGATTCGATCGGGGTCTTCAGGAGAAGACAACTGTTTGCTAACTTCTAGGAGAATTTGTAACTTATCGATTCGCCGCTGATGAGCATCCTGCTGCCGGAGTTTCAAGACCGAGCGTTCAGTCATCTCTGGATGCAGCAAATCTTGTATTTCAATGCGGGTTTGTTCGGGTGAGACTTGCTTGATAATTGATAGCTGCGTCGTTTCATCATTTAGGGATTCTTGCTGGGGAGGTTGAAGAGTTTCGATAAAGTCAAAAACTACATTACCAAACCGAATCAAGTCCCCGTCTTGAAGTTCGCAGTGGTCTACTTTTAACTCATTTACAAAGGTTCCGTTGAGGCTATTTAAGTCAGTGAGGATGACACGATCGGGAGTAATAACAATTTTAGAATGGTAACGGGAAAGATACCCGTGGCTGACAACAATGCTGTTGTTTTCTTCGCGTCCAATGGTGTTAATACCAAGGCTCAATTCGTAGCTAATTTCATCCGGTGTATTGGACTGGCAAATTAAATATGGCACGTCTGTCACCCATTAAGAGATTAATAGATTTGTTAAGAATAAATTGGCAACGTCTAAAGAAGCGATTGCCTTTTCACGAGAGCTTCATCATGAACCCTATGGAAAAGGCACCTTTATCACCTGAAGTTTTGCAACAAAGGAGTGCAAAAAAACAGAAAGTTAAAAACTTAGGTCTTTTTAAATTTAGTCTTAATCATCCTATATTCATTATTCCCATAATACGGATAGTCTCAGCTCACTATTTATTAGGACTTGGTGAGGTTTTCGCTAAGACTCTGTGAAGTTATATTCTTTTTCGGGATTAAAGTGTTAAATAGGTATTAGAAGGAAAGGCAGAAGGTAGTATAAAAAATACTGGTCATCGGGTTAAAATACCCTGGGTTGACTGACAAAATTTTAGCGCCCTCACCCCCAACCCCTCTCCTAAAGGGCGTACCTTGCTTCTCCGAAGGAGTGGAGAGCTGATCGATCCTCTTCCTCTCCCCAAGGGAGAGGGCTAAGGTGAGGACTTTCTGAGCCTCTGCTTACAAGTTTTGTCAGTCAACCAACCCTTATCCTGTGGTTTCTTCCTAAAATAGCAGTGCTTCCGGAGGAGCAATATCGGCTCCAGCTTTTACACCACCTTGACTGGATTTGATCCCAGGTTTACTAGTTGGTTTTGTACTTTCATCCTTTGGCGAAACGGATGTATTGGAAGGGGTAGTTGGTTCGGGCAGGGCGGTTTCTTGTGTTGATTGGTGCGACATCCAGTTGAGTCCTCCTACAGCTCCGGCAATCAAAGCGGCATAGCCCAAATACAGGTGCATGGAATTAAACTGAAATCCCACATCTGACGGATCATGATACCAGGAGGGAATCACAGACCTGACCGGATCGGGTGTCGGTACAGAAGCCGCCATCGCTGAACCATTCAATCCTAATGCTTCGCTGAGGCGACGGATGAAACCACGAACGTAAACATCTTCTGGCAAATGGTCGATGCGACCGGCTTCTAAAGACTCAATCTGATGAATTGGCACTAAGGTTTGACGATGCAGTTGTTCTACACTTAAAGCCCGATCCTGACGCGCTCGTCGCAGTTCTTGACCCACTTGCAGCAGCAATTCTTCTCTCTCTTGAGCTAACTTTTGCGCTGCCAACTCTGCCTTAGTGGGTTTTTTGCGCGGTTTAGTTTCGCCAATGGCTCTGTTGAACAAACCCGATGGTTGGGTTGCTGCAACTGCATCAGTAAGGGTTTCGGTGAGATTGACTTGTACCTCTACCTCCTCTAAAGGATTGTCTGTTTTTTCAGACAAGTCTAATTCCTCCTCTTGGGCTTGATTGACATCTTCGGCAGTCACAGGAACGATTTTGTATTGTTTGGCAAACTGCTGAAACGTTAACCGGACGGCTTCTCGCCCCACTGCCTTAACCAAAATTTGGGCGGTGTTGGATGCTTCTCCTAACATGGTTTGCAACCCAGCCATTGTACGGCGGTAAACTTCACTCTCAAGTAGTTCAGTTTCAATCTGATTGAGGATAGACCGCAATCCTTCCTGAGACATTTCAATGGCTGGGTTGTCACCGAAACCATGACCATATATAGGTTGCATTACCATAACTTGCTCGTGTTTTCGTGCTTCTTTTACAACTGCATTGTATTGATTCAGCCACCAACAACTGTTGTGAGAGTTCGCTCCTGACACTCACAACAGTTGTTGGTGAATTTACAGAGGCTTTAATGACCTTGATTACCCTTTTCTAAAACTTAAGCATTCATCCGGATAGTTGGGTGTCGGGAAAATTATTCCTGACTACACCCCAGACCCCATGCCCCACACCCATTTGAACTAAAAAACCACCTCATTGATTTAAGAATGAGGTGGTTTTAACCAAACTATGGAGCCTACGGGAATTGAACCCGTGTCCGCACTGGGTATTGACCTTCCGCTCGTTCACAGGTTTAGCCCTTCTAACCCTCGGGGCGGGAACCATCCATTATCCCGGATGACAGGATGCTTTGGTGAGGTCTTAATTAGTAAGCCGACCAAAGGCAACTTACTAACGCATCCGTTGGGGTTTTGTCCATAGCCCTTAACGGAGTCAGACTACAGACGCTCGAACCTGATTAGAGGTTATTAAGCAGCAACAGGTGCTGCCTTACGAGCAAAAGAAACGATGTTATTCGCAGTTACTTTTGTTTGAGCCTTTGATTTACGAGAGGAGACTCACTCTCGACCTGAATCACAGGTTGGCTTTCACCAACACGTCGAAACCATTAAGGCCCCTTATGATATATTTCCTATTATAATAAACGATTTGGTAATTAACTACCTATCATCAGGAGTAGATTTAGATCTGAAGGTGAGACAATTTGACACCGAAGACAGAGGAGACACGGGGGAGAGAGGCAGATTTTCTGAGGGAATGGTAAGCTACGCCCTAGCAACCAATAGAGACACGACTATCCCTGAAGCGATCGCCATAGCAAACGGTATTGGTATTTACAAAAATTTCGCGTTTGAGGGTGTAGAAAGTGTCATGCTGGTCTGGTAAATAAAGAATAGAAAAACAAGTGAGGAGCAAGGATCTTGAAAAAGGTAGAAGCAATTATCCGACCTTTTAAGTTGGATGAAGTTAAAATCGCCCTAGTCAACGCTGGCATCGTCGGGATGACGGTTTCTGAAGTTCGGGGATTTGGTCGCCAAAAAGGTCAGACTGAACGCTATCGTGGTTCTGAGTACACCGTCGAGTTCTTGCAAAAACTTAAGGTGGAAATTGTTGTCGAAGACGCCCAGGTAGATATGGTAGTAGACAAAATCATCGCCGCCGCTCGCACGGGTGAAATTGGCGACGGGAAAATCTTCATCAGCCCCGTCGAGCAAGTCGTCCGCATCCGAACTGGAGAAAAGAATCTGGAAGCGGTTTAAAAAATTAGGATTTTAGGAATTATGAAGGTTATATAATTTTTCATTCTTCATAATTCCTAATCCTAGAGTTGCTGGCTTAACTGGGGGATGAGTACTTCAAAGGCTTTGCCACGATGACTGCAGCGTTGTTTGATTTCTGGCTCCATCTCAGCAAACGTTAAGCCTTGCTCTGGGAGATAAAAAATCGGATCGTAGCCGAAGCCACCTATACCGCGAGGGGTTCGCAAAATTTCGCCTCGGCAGATGCCTTCTACGACTAGAGCGCTCGCCCCATCAGGACGAGCGATCGCTACAGCACAAACAAACTGCGCCCCCCGATTCGGTTTATCTCCCAGTTCTGCCAGCAACCGTTCGATCCGTTCTGCATCAGTTTTACCATAGCGTGCCGAATAAATACCCGGAGCCCCCTGTAAGGCATCGACTTGCAAACCCGAATCATCGGCGATCGCCCATTCCCCAGTTACCCTTGCTACCTCTGATGCCTTCAAACGAGCATTCTCAACAAACGTATCGCCAGTTTCCTCAATATCAAGTTCAGGTGGTTTGAGCTGCAATTCCCACCCCAAATCTGTCAAGTACGCCTGCATCTCCCGCAGTTTACCGGGATTTCCTGTAGCTACAACTAGTTTGGTCATTAGTTTTTCAGATCACAAAGGACGAATGACAAATAACCACCTAAGAAATAGAATTTGCCCAATCTTTTGCCCAATTGAGGGTTTGACGTACCTGTTCAGGGGTAGCGGCTTCGCAGTAGAGTCGTAAGACGGGTTCGGTGCCGCTAAAGCGAATCAGTAGCCAGCTATTGTCGGCTAACCGAAATTTGTAGCCGTCGATGGTTAGACAATTGATGACGGCTTGAGAGTTAATTTCAGTTAAAGGTTGAGTTTGTAATTCGTTTAGCAAGCGCGATCGCACATCCATATTTGCCAAATGTAAGTCAATGCGATCATAGGCAGAGGTATAGTCTGTACGTTCTTGTAGGCGTCGGTAGAGTGCGCTCACATCCATACCCGATTGAGCGATCGCTTCCAGGAGATACAGCGCTGAAAGCAAGGCGTCTCGTTCAGGAATGTGGGTGCCGTAGCCGATTCCTCCCGATTCTTCGCCACCTAGCAAAACTTGAGCCGATAGCATTCGGTCGGCAATATACTTATAGCCGATAGGAGTTTCATGGATGGGTAACTGATACAGTTGGGCAATGCGGGGAATTAAGTCAGAGCCACTGATCGTTTTGACTATTTCTCCCTGGAACTGACGTCGCTCTGCCAAATGCTCGATCAAAACGGGAATGAGAATTTGGGAACTTAGGAAGTTTCCCTCACCATCGACGGCAGCAATGCGATCGCTATCTCCATCAAACACCAACCCGACAATTAAAGCGTCCCCTGCTTGTTGTCGATGAGTTCGGATCGTGCGGAATAGCTCAGAAAGGTAACGAGGCAGGGGTTCTGGGGCACCACCTCCAAATAAGGGATCTCGTGAGCTGTTGATTTCCTGAATCGGTACACCCAGAATTTTGTTTAAGCCGCCGGCTGCGGCTCCGTGCATCACATCGGCATATACCGTCAGTTTCCCTTGGTTTATCAACTCCTGAATCTGAGTAATCTCAACTTTAGTCCGCAGTGCATCGCAGTAGCTCTGCCAAGGCTCAAACATCTGTAAACTGCCGGGGGTTTGGGCAGCAGTTGGGGGATCGGCTAGTTGGGCTTCTATCTTTTGAGTGATTTCTGGAGGAACCGAGCCGCCAAAGGCTCCTTTAACTTTCAATCCCAAGTAAGTCGCAGGGTTGTGACTAGCAGTTAAGACTAAGGCTCCTAAGGCATTTTGCTGTTTCGCTGCCCAACTAAAGGCGGGGGTTGGGGCGTAACTTTCTGATAGCAGCACGTCAAATCCAGCAGCTTGAACGGTTTCAGCCACCGTTTTGGCAAAGTCTTCTGCCATGAAGCGCCGATCATAACCCACGATAATTTTACGGCTATTGGTGGTTTCGCCATAGGTATCTGCCAGAACTTTTGCTGCCACCCCAGCAACTAATGCTACGCGCTCGAAGGTGAAATCGGCGGCAATGATACCTCGCCAGCCATCTGTCCCGAACTTAATTGAATTCATGACAACCCTTATAACAAATTTGGTAAAGTCTCAAGACTGACGGCAGGATTGTAACATTTGTAATGCTGCGTGTCTTGATTGGTTACAGAATCTACGGAGGAGGGGGAACATCCTTATTGTCTGTTTCCCTCAGTCTAAGTAGCGATCGCTTTCAGGTTCTCCGTTAGAGGCTTCGGGCTTGGAAAAGCTTTCTAGGATGGTTCGCAGCTTCATCCGCTCAATATAGGGCCAGCCGCCCGATTCTTCAATATCTTTGAGCAGCGCATAGAACACTCGTCGATTTCTCGGCAACGAGCCTTGGAACAAGTTTTCTCGAATATCGCGGTGGGATTGCTCTAAAGTACGCAGTAGGGCTAACAAAGCTAGACTGTCTTCTTCATAGCTCTTGGCTAATGCCCCAATATCTGCCTTGAGGGTTTGCAGCTTGACTAGTAAATCCCCCGACTCCTCTTCAAGGTTCATAATCTTCAATGTAAACGACCACGGTTGAATCAAAGATTACAATAACCGCTTCCATCAGGTTGGGGAATGGCACACCAGAATATTGACTTACCAGGTGACGCTTGTCAAAGCTCGATCTTGCGAGTAAATGTGACACTTCCCGTGTACAATGCTCTAAAGAAAACCATTAGTTCATGCATTCGGTGTCGTACTAGAAACATTGCTGCCCTAGGAGCAGTGCCACAGGATTAGCGATCGCCGAGGGTGGGTAGGTGTCCCACTATATCCCCTGGTGTGGAGTGAAAAGGGGGTAAAAGTTTTTGATGTCTTGAAAACGGTTGCTATTTCACTCCAATTCACCAAAAACCCAATTCACGAATCACCCTAACAAAAATTTTCAGATCTAGAGATTGACAATTGAGGTTGACCATGAGGTATCGCGCTTTTATTGTTACCTTCCTGGCTTTGTGTCTGGGGGTGCTAACAGCTTGTAGTGAAGGGCCTGCAACGGCTACCAGTACTAATCAGCTAACGTATGAACAAATCAGAAATACGGGGTTGGCAAATCTTTGTCCACAGTTATCGGAAACGACTCGCGGTTCCATTGACATCGAGTCTGATAAATCCTATAAACTCGTAGATCTGTGTTTGCAGCCAACAAGCTTCTTTGTAAAGGAAGAACCGACTAATAAGCGGCAAGAGGCAGAATATATTCCAGCTAAGATCTTGACAAGATCGACTTCCAGTCTCGACCAAGTTCGAGGAGCGTTAAAGTCTGGAGCAGATGGCAGCCTTATCTTTGCCGAAGAAGAGGGAATTGACTTCCAAGCCATTACCGTTCAGTTACCTGGAGGTGAGCAAGTCCCATTCTTGTTTACCATTAAGAGTTTAGAGGCGAAGTCTCAACCGAACATGACTAGCGTCAACGCATCCACAGACTTTGAGGGTGAGTTTAGGGTTCCTTCCTACCGAGGTTCTGTTTTCCTCGATCCGAAGGGTCGCGGTGTTGCTAGCGGCTATGATAACGCGATCGCTCTGCCAGCTCAAGCAGATTCGTCAGAACTTGCTCGTTCTAATGTTAAACGCTTTGAGGTTCGCAACGGGAAGATGTCTCTTCAAGTTGCTAAGGTTGATAGCTATACCGGAGAAATTGCTGGTACATTTGAGAGCGAACAGCCTTCAGATACTGATTTAGGTGCTGACGATCCTGAAGAGGTATTGATTCGGGGTATCTTTTACGGACGAGTTGAACCTGAAGATGCATAGGCTGTAAAGGTTTTCTCGCAACGGTAGGGGTACGGCAATGCCGTACCCTTATTCATAGTTTTACTATTTTGTCAACTCCAATTCCCTGAACCGACTCTAGGCAATTTTTGAAATAATTTAATTTTGAGAACGTTCCTATTTTTTTGGGAGTTGGGTAATCATAGTGGGCTAGCAGAGGCGGGAGTCTGAATTGAAAAGTATGAATTTCTAGAAGCGATCGCCGTTGTAGGGCGTTTAAATTTTACTTAAAATCCTTTACTTTGGAATTAAGGGTCAATTCGAGAGACGCAAGCGCTTACAGAACTAAGGTTTGCACCTTCTGAAAATAAACCCAAACTAGTTAATTCCACCCTATTTTTTGAGAAAAAATATCCCATGAACTCCCAAGCCATTAAAGTTTCCGTTGCTCTTGCTGCTACTTTTGCTAGTCTTGTTGGTTTCACTTCTGTTGCTCGTGCGGGTGAAGGTGGTGTCGCCGGTGCCGCAGCTTTCACTGTGACTGGCGAGGGTGCAGTTAGTGGCGTAGCTGTTTCTGCTGCCGTTGGTAAAGAAAATGCTGCTGCTGCTGCGTTTAACTACGATGGCACTAATGACAATGGTTTACAAAACTCGGCTTTTGCTATTGGTACTGCGGGCGTAATTAGTCTGACTGGTCTTGGTGATCCGGCTGGCTTTACCCTTGATGCAGTAGAAGATAACGAGCGCGCTCAAGAGCAAGCTAATACTTTCTCCGCAGGTTACAGCATCCAAATTGGTACTGTTTCTGAAGACACTTTAGTTACTTCTCCCGCTCCCGCTCCATAGAACTGCTGCAAGTTATTAGCGAGTCTGCTTACCTGACAAGTTAATCAATTTTATCCCCTCTCATAAATTACTTGAGGAATTACTTGAGGCTCTCATCGACTCTCCCCCTGGGGAGTAAAGCAGAGAGCCTCAGGAAGGGGATTTTTTATTCACACTCCTCATTATTAGTCAAGCAGACAATCTTGAAGATGAACCAAACCATACATTCCACCCCCAAAGTCCTCAATCACTCCACTACAGTTGTTTTTATTGATGCTGGCGTTGATAATTACCAGCAATTAGTGAATGGAGTTATTCCCACAGCCGAAGTATTTGTCTTAGATGCGGCTGCGAATGGAATTGAGCAAATTAGCCAAGTTTTACAACAGCGTCAGGATGTTAGCACTGTACATATTGTTTCCCACGGTGCGCCTGGTTGTTTGTATTTGGGAAATACGCAACTGAGTTTAGATACTTTCAACCGCTACGTGAGCCAACTGCAACAGTGGGATGTAGCTAATCTCCTACTTTATGGTTGTAACGTCGCGGCTGGGGATGCGGGAGCGGAATTTATCGCACGACTAGAACAACTCACTACTGCCAACATCGCCGCCTCAACTCAACGAGTGGGTAATGCTGGCAAAGGAGGCAGTTGGCAGCTTCAACAAGGCACTGTTGAGATTGCCGCAATCGCCTTTGTACCGGAAGTAGTACAGACTTATACTGGCGTTTTCGCCGACGTTACCTTTGACAGTGCTAACAACTTCGACGTGGGGCCGGATGGCTTAGTCCAGGGTCCCTCTTCCGTAGCGGTAGGGGACTTCAACGGCGATGGCAAGATGGACTTGGCCGCGGCGATCTCTGGCAACAGCAGCGTGAGTGTGCTGTTGAATAATGGCACGGGGGGCTTTAATCCTGCCTTCGCCTTCAGAGTGGGGCTGGGTGACTTTGCCCAGGGTCCCTCTTCCGTAGCGGTAGGGGACTTCAACGGCGATGGCAAGATGGACTTAGCTACGGCGAACTATCTCGGCAACAACGTGAGTGTGCTGTTGAATAATGGCACGGAGGGCTTTAATCTTGTCTTCACCTTTGGCGTGTCGCGTCCCCGTTTCGTAGCGGTAGGGGACTTCAACGGCGATGGCAAGATAGACTTAGCCACGGCGAACTTTCTCAGCAACAACGTGAGTGTGCTGTTGAATAATGGCACGGGGGGCTTTAATCCTGCCTCCACCTTCGGCGTGGGGTCGCGTCCTCATTCCGTAGCGGTAGGGGACTTCAACGGCGATGGCAAGATGGACTTGGCTACGGCGAACCGTGACGACAACAGCGTAAGTGTGCTGTTGAATAATGGCACGGGCGGCTTTAGTCCTGCCTCCACCTTCGGCGTGGAAGGTGAACCCTATTCCGTAGCGGTAGGGGACTTCAACGGCGATGGCAAGATGGACTTAGCTACGGCGAGCTTTTTCAGCAACAACGTGAGTGTGCTGTTGAATAATGGCACGGGCGGCTTTAATCCTGCATCCACCTTCGAGGTGGGTGAGTCTCCCTATTCCGTAGCGGTAGGGGACTTCAACGGCGATGGCAAGATGGACTTAGCTACGGCGAACTTGAACAGCAAAAACGTGAGTGTGCTGTTGAACACCACTGGTCTAAATACTCCCCCCACCGCCATTAACGACAGTGCCACCACCACTGAAGATGCCGCAGTTACCGTTAACGTCCTCGCCAACGATTCTGACCCCAACAGTGACCCCTTAACTATCACTGGCATCAACACCACAGGCACAATTGGAACCGTCACCCAAAACGGCAACGACCTCACCTACAATCCCGGTAACGCCTTCCAATCCCTTGCTGCTGGTCAGACTGCTACCACCAACTTTAGCTACAGCATTAGCGATGATAAAGGCGGTAACAACAGCGCCAATGTTGCTGTTACGATTACAGGCGTCAACGATGCCCCAACTGTTGCGTCGGCGATCGCCAACCAAGTTGCCACCGAAGATACTCCCCTTAGCTTTACCATTCCTGCCGATACCTTCAACGACGTAGATGCAGGAGACACCCTCAGTTATACAGCCACCCTGGAAAATGGCGACCCACTGCCCACTTGGTTGAGCTTCAACGCTGCTACTGGCACCTTCATTGGCACTCCCGCTAAAGAGAATGTGGGTAACCTCAGTGTTAAGGTGACTGCCACAGACAAATCTGGTGCTAGTGTCAGCGATAGTTTTGATTTAGCGATCGCCAACACCAACGACGCACCAACTGCTCTGAATCTCAGCAACAACAGCATCAATGAAAACATCACTGCGGGTAGTCCTGTCGGTACTTTCAGCAGCACTGATCCTGACACAGGTGATACCACCTTTACTTACACTTTAGTTTCCGGGACGGGAGATACCAATAACAGCGCCTTTAGCATTGACGGTGACCAACTGCAAATCAATGCTTCCCCTGACTTTGAAACCAAAGATAGCTACAGCGTCCGTGTCCAAACTGATGATGGCAATGGCGGTACTTTCGAGGAAGTCTTTACCATTGGTGTCAATGACATCGACGAAACTATCTACCTTACACCGAACAACGATATTTTCCGCGCAACTGCCAGTGCAGACCAATTTGATGGTTTAGAAGGCAGCGATCGCCTTTACGGTTATGCCGGAAACGATACCATACAAGGTGGTGACGGTAACGATATCGTCTACGGTGGCGATGATAACGATTATCTCCTAGGTGGTAATGGCAGCGATCGCCTCTACGGTGATGATGGTAACGATACCATCTACGGCGATGCTGGTAACGACATTCTTTATGGCGGAGAAGGTATTGACACCCTTTATGGCGGAGAAGGGAGCGATCGCCTCTACGGTGACAATGGTAATGATATCCTTCTCGGCGATATGGGTAACGACATCCTCTACGGTGGTGCAGGCGACGACCTAATCAATGGCGGAGAAGGGAGCGATCGCCTCTATGGTAACGCCGGAATCGATACCTTTGTTCTAGCATCAGGAATGGGTACAGATACCATCTACGACTTTGAAGATGGCATAGACTTACTCCAATTAGACGGTGGTCTCAGTTTCGGACAGCTAGAGATTAACCAAAGTGGCAGTTCTACTAAGATTAGCATCGCTGGAGAAACCTTAGCCACTTTGTTGAGAACTGATGCGACGCTAATTACCGAAGCTGATTTTACCAGCTCATTCAGTCTTGCATAGGATAGCGTATCACTTCCTACTCTAGTTTCAGACTTTCTCAATTCCTAACTTTAAAGGTGCGTTAATTTTGGTTAACGCACCCTTTCCTCTCCTTTTATTCTAATTCTCAACTCCAAATTTCACCCATTAAATACACCTCGCTCTTGAAACCATCTACCCAAACTTTCAGCGAGGAGTGCTTTGCTACCAAGAAGTATAACGCCAGGGTTTTTCCACCATAACGACTCATTTATTCCACCCTCATTTTCCTGCTTTAAATGACGGTCTTTCACTACCCAAACACTTCCTTTTTTCTGAGTCTGAAAACAGTACTCAATCGCACTCTTGTAGTCGGTTTAGCTGTCTCTGCCATGGCTTATCCAACTCCAGCCCTAGCGCAAACTAGCTCTCATACCCTTCCCGATCCTAGTAACCAGACTCCCTCCCCCCCTAACAGTTCCATTACTCCTGAAGAATCAAGCTTACCAGAAAAACTCAACTGGTCTACCAATGCTGCCGATCTTGAATTAACTTCGCCTAATTTAGCATCCGAATCTGCTCCTACCAATCCATCTTTAGAGGAAGATACAAATAGCTTACCCGCACCCTCTACTCAATCTCAGGAAGAAGAAACCGCCCCCACAACTGACCCCAACTACAGTATTCCACCTCGAGTTGCTCCGAACGAACGAATCAATCCTTCAACAACAACTCTCCCCCTCAATGACACCCCAATTACTCACCTCACCGAATGGGAATTTACAGGCGGGAAGACATTTACTGACACCACCGAAAGCGATCTTACTTTTAATGGCATTCTCAAACTAGACAGTCAAGTTGTCGAAAGCTTAACCCGAAACAATATTTATACCGTAGACCAAAAGGGCAGTTATGTTCAACTGCGTACTGTTCCCCGCCAAAGAACTGTTACCACCCGGACTACCGAACCCCAAACGATGACGGGGTTAGAATTGCAAATGAGTTTAACTGGGGCTTGTATTTTACCCAATTCTTCGGGTGGTGAACAATGTACCTATACTCCCGGTTTAGTAATCGATCGAGATAGTATTGACCCCCAATTCTTCGTTCCCACTCGCGTCTTTCAAACCTCTCAAGTTGGCGATGTTGTCACGCCCGAATCCTTAGCCGTTATACAACTTCCAGGATTTCAACGGGGAGCGAATGGTCAAGAAATTGGCTTAGACTTATATTTCCCTAATCTCGGTACGTTTCCAAGAGATAGCGACGTTGAAAAAAAGGAAATTGACCGAGACAAAGAAATTGATTACACAATCACCGGAACATTTTCGCAAGTCAGACAAGTTGTTAAAGCTAACGACACAGAAGCCGTTTTAGGGCGTACTATACGTGGTATCACTATCTTCGCAGACGACGAAAACCGCCTGAGCAATACAGCGTTACAACTCGGCGCTCAACTTTTACCCGATGTCATTCCCAACTTAGAAGGCAGTACAAATCCAGCTAACACTAATATTAATCGTAACTTATTTCTGGCTGCTAATAATACTCGCTTACCTGCAAGTAGTTTTACCATCTATTCAGCCGGGATTGGACGCGCAGACAGTTTAACTCCTGATATGACTGATTTAAGCCAAATTTCGACCGCTAATTATAATAGTCTTTGGCTCGGTCTTTCTCCAGTCATCGAGCGTAGTTTTGAAGCGGGTCAACTATTTTATGAAGCAAGGAGTACACCGAGAGTTATCGCCAATGCTGGTGCAGAAGGAGGTGCAGACACCGATATCGAATTATTTTCTGCGGTCAATAATGACCTATTTTCTACAGCTAATTTACAAGATTTTTATGCACAAATATATTTAGATTTTTTTGCCCAAGACGTTAACTACGTCAGCGAGAATATTTATCGTGAAGAAACTCGTTATTATCCTCACCTCAGCTTCACAGGGAATTTTACCAGCAGTCAGGATGTCATTCGCTACTATGCAGGCGTAATTGCTTCTGAAGAAGTTAAAGCCTATCTCGGTGCGGATTACACCAGAAACACCAGTAACGGCTGGAATTTTCGGGCAGGTGGCGTTGGTTATCTTAACCCAGATAGAGACTATTATAGTCAATTATGGGGCAGTGTTTCTAAAAGAATTTCTTTAGGTCAAGATGCGAATTTAATTTTGGCGACTGGTTTTAATTATGCCCTAGATCGGGAAACTAAAATTGGCGATATTGTCAGTATTTCACCTGCAAGCCAGCTAACAGCAAGCGCTCGTTTAAACTGGGGAATCGTTTCTTTAGGGTTAACCAACTACTTTGGCGATATCTTACCCAATTCCTATGAAAACCAACTGCTAGCCGATTTAACGATTCGCCCTAGCGATAATCTACGCTTATCTGCTTATTTCGCGCCGCTCGATGAAAACTCTAGTCGCTCTCGCTATGGCGCAAGTTTGCTGTGGAAACTAAGGGATGGTTACAATAGTCCAACCCTTTCGCTGAATTGGCAAAATCAGGACTATGACTATGGGACTGACGCATTTGGGAATAATTTGCTAGTGAATGATAATAGTTTCACCGTGCTATTTCGGGTTGGAGCTCCGGCTAATCCTTTTGCTCCTCCATCTGCTGATGCCAGCTCCCGTTAAAGGCTATCTTCGGTGCTACGGCTGATTAGAGCGTATTAACGTAACATAGAGACGTTGCCTGCCACGTCTAGGATGCCCTAGTAGCCGAATAAACGTAACGAAATATTAAGCAACTTTGCAACTCTTAACTTGAATAGCATTTTGCACTCACCAAGACCTTGGTAGACTCAATGATGCAGACTAGGATGAATGTGGGTGAAGTCAATCAGTACAGTTACCCGCTTTCTGCCGCACCAGCCAAGCCAGAATCGTAAGCAAAAGATTAAAGAACAACGTTTGACATGGTAGATACCCTTAAAAAACCTGTCTTTGAAGAGATGCGACCGGGAGTGAAAGTCCCATCGCAGGACACTATCCTGACGCCTCGCTTCTACACCACTGACTTCGATGAAATGGCGACGATGGATATCTCGCCAAACGAGGATGAGTTGCTGGCGATCCTAGAAGAGTTTCGTACTGACTACAATCGCCACCACTTCGTCCGGGATGCGGAGTTCGAGCAATCCTGGAATCACATTGACGGTGAAACCCGCCGCTTGTTTGTAGAATTCCTAGAGCGTTCCTGTACGGCAGAATTCTCCGGGTTCTTGCTCTATAAAGAATTAGGACGCCGCCTCAAAAACAAAAACCCCTTGCTGTCAGAGTGTTTCCTCTTGATGTCTCGGGATGAGGCGCGGCACGCGGGATTCCTGAATAAGGCGATGTCAGACTTCAATCTGGCGCTGGATTTGGGATTCCTCACCAAGAATAAGAAATACACCTTTTTCAAACCGAAGTTCATCTTCTACGCCACCTACCTGTCCGAGAAGATTGGCTATTGGCGGTATATCACCATTTACCGTCACCTAGAAGCCCATCCTGAAGACCGAATCTATCCGATCTTCCGCTTCTTTGAAAACTGGTGTCAGGATGAGAATCGGCATGGAGACTTCTTCGATGCCATCATGAAAGCCCAGCCCCATATTCTAAATGATTGGAAGGCGAAGCTGTGGAGCCGGTTCTTCTTGTTGTCGGTGTTTGCGACAATGTATCTGAATGACATCCAGCGGTCTGGTTTCTATAGGACGATTGGTTTGGATGCCCGTGAGTATGATAAGCATGTTATCCTGAAAACCAACGAAACAGCCGGACGGGTTTTTCCAGTGATGTTGGATGTGGAACATCCAGAGTTCTACGAGCGTCTGGAACTTTGTGTCAGGAATAATGAGAAGTTAAGTGCGATCGCATCGTCCAAAACTCCCAAATTCCTACAATTTTTCCAAAAGCTGCCTTTCTATATCTCCACTGGCTGGCAGTTGCTGAAACTGTACCTGATGAAGCCAATTGAAGTAGCTTCCCAACAGGCAGTCGTTCGTTAACGTAGTCTTATAAAGTTGGTCTCCGCTAAATTTAGATCTAGTCTCCGCTAAGGTTTAGATCTTCAAAGAAGGGCGGTTCTGCATCTGGCGGAACCCCCTTTTTTTGTGGCAACGGATTATGTAATGGATGAGTGTGAGTGAACGTCAGAACAAAAAATCCAAGTGATACAAAGGATTAAGAGAATGAGGCGGCAATGGCATAGGTTGCAGCTAGGAATTACCTTACTGTTGATAGCTGCACCTGCCTGGGGTGACGTTACTGAAACTCAACCCGAAATGACACCTAACCCAGCAGCAGAAGAGTTAGAGCTGGAATTAAGTCCGGAAATTATTGAAGATAGTCCAGTTTTACAGCGTTGGTTGCAAGAGGTGCCGAATGTCCTAGAAGATATTCGTCACGATCCTAGTTTTCGTACACGGTTGCGGCTAGGTTACTCCCAGTTTCCTTCTACTGATCAAGCGGGAGGATTTATTGTGGGAGTAGAGGATATATTTATTGGTCGCACCGGTTTAACGGTGAGTGGAGATTATCAAGCCTCATTTAATGAAGAACGGGAAACGGTTGGGGCAGACTTGCGTTATTACCTGCGTCCTTTAGGGAGTTATTTTAATGTTGCCCCTGTAGTGGGCTATCGGTATCTGGAAACGGAAGGTTACTCAACGGATGGCGTAAATGTTGGAGTGAGATTGCTGTTAGTTTTGTCTCGCACAGGTGCAGCAGATGTTTCGCTAACACAGAGTTTTGTATCTCCGGGTAGTAATGATGAAGTGGGGATTACAACCCTTTCCTTCGGCTATGCTGTTACCCAGAATTTGCGCTTGTCTACGGATATTCAGAAACAGAATTCTAGGGAAGAAAAGGATAGTCGCGTGGGAGTTGTTTTGGAATGGATGCCTTGACTGACTGAAGAATCGGGAGTCGGGAGTACGGTTAATCAACAGTAATCAGTACCTCAGCTACCCATCCGGATAGACTCGCACAACTCTGTATCAGTGACTAGAACACAAACAATATCTCTATCCCAGAAGCATCCTTCTGGATAGAGAAGTGTGGTGTGAGTTGTGTGAGGCTATTACATGCGTTTCCCTAGCGTTGCTGTTTTTACTGTAACTGCTTTAGTGGCTGGAGGGTTGACAGCCCAAGCAACTGAAAATCCGAGTTCTGAACATACCGTTTTATTCAACCCGACCTATAACAGTCGTGTTATAGCCCCTAATACTACTGCAAATGGACTAGAATCGCTCGCCATACTGGAAAAATCACCAGAACAGCCGTGGCTACAGTCATCGACAGTAGAGTTTCCTTCAACCTCTACAGAACCGACTTCATCCTCTCAAGAAGCTGTAGCACAAGTTGAGGCGTTAGAAGGTGCTATTCTCGCGGAAGTATCAAACCCTGATATCAATCCGCCTACCCTGCCAGCTTCAAATACTCCAGAAAGCGGGGAAAACGTATATTCCCAGCAAATGGAGGAGATTGCAGGGGTATCCCAAGCAGATGCCCTTCGCTCCGAGGAGTCCATTTCTGAATCAGCGTCCGACACCCATCAACTCGTTGCAGAGGTAGAACCTCAAACCAATGCAACCTGTTCTAGGTCAGGAGCTATAAACCCAGACTCCGTAGGCGATTCAGCTATCTATCAACTTGCTCAAGCAGGTAGCAGAACCCGAACTTGTCCGCGTCCTCAACCGATTGTACCCATTGCTATCCCCGAACCCTTTGAAGAGTCTGGTGCTTCACCAGCCTTGAGCATTTATATCCCAGTCGGGTATGGTGCAGACCAAAATACGGTCTTTCTCAACGGCAATTATCAAGCCAGCGTGCGAGAAGATGATGGTTCCGTCGGTGCAGGCGGTATTGGGATTGGTGTGGGTAATGCGGATAAAGCGGCTGGCTTGGAGTTATCCTATGCGTTGGAAACCACCGATGATGAATTCGGTGAAGGTGGCTTTAATGCGAAGCTGCATCGCCGATTTGGGCAAGATTTATCGGCTGCTATTGGTTGGAATGGCTTCTTAAATATTGGTCGCAACGACTTTGAACAGTCTAAATACGGCGTAATTACCAAAATTTTCCGCACTCAAGACTCTCTCAACGACTTTTTTAGTCGCGTGGCGGTGACAGTCGGAGTGGGTGACGGACAGTTCCGTTCTAACGGTGCGGTTGATGATGGGGTCAATAATGTTAATGTTTTCGGTAATGTTGCCATCCGAGTGGCTCGACCTGTCAGTTTTATTGCCGAGTGGACGGGACAAGATTTAGGATTGGGGCTTTCTATTGCTCCGTTCAAGAACATTCCCTTCGTCATTACCCCAGCCGTGCGCGACATAGCAGGGGCTGGCGATGATCCGCGATTTGTGATCGGTGCGGGTACAGCACTTCGGTTCTAAGTAGGAGGAGAAGCAAACCAAATGAATAGAATTAAATCTCTCAGTTGGGTGGTAGGTCTGTCAATGGTTGCCGGAATTCTCACCGCAGTTCCAGCTAGGGCTGACCGCAGTTACTCAGATATTACGGGAACTAATATCTGGAACAATACCGCACCAATCTTTGAAACTGATGGCACTTTAGACTCAGCCTTAATTGAGCGGGTGCAACAGCTTAACCAAGAGTCAGAACGAGTGTACCAAGCCTGTAATACTGCGATCGCTCAACTTGAACAAAATTCCCCAACTATTCGTCGATATTCCCGACAGCCAGGAAATGAAACCGCCGCCGTTCCTGTCGCCTGTCGGCAGTTGGAAGAGTTGAGGGCAGAAGCCCAAACATTGAAACTTACCTTAGACGAAGCTGTACGTTCCCGGTCAAATCCTGCTTTTCTTCCTTGGTAATTGCTAGTATTCCCAACCCATTCCCCAATCAAAGGAGATGCTATTGACAAATGAGACATTTTAACAGTAAGACCCTAGCTAGTATATCCTGGTTAATGGGAGCGATAGCGAAGCGCTGCTGCGAAGCGCAGATCGCAGCCGCATTGGTTAGTTCTTTGGCAGCACCCGTGCAAGCGCAGGATATGTTTGAAAATCGGGCAATTCAGTTTTCAGAGGATACCATCGTCGAATTTGAATTCCTGCAATCCCACGGTTCCTACCTAGCCACCTTAGGCGTTCGTAATGAAACGACAGGGGAAGAAACTGTTCTTTTTAGAGAAATCAAAGCCTACGATGCCTTTGGTACAGGACAGGTTCAGGGTTCCTCTCGCGGTCAAAATGATCTGGGTTCCCAATCCGATTTTGTCGGCACCGTCAATGGCGGAACTGTAGCCAGCCGCTTCAGTGAGTTCACCTTCAAAGCGAACAACCGCTATGTTTTCTTCCTAGAATCTGTTAGCCCCACCGGTCAAACGAGACGCAACATCCTCTCCACCCAAAACTTTACTCGCTTTATGGGTAGCTTGGATGGCGGTAGCACCGGCAACATCACCGGCACCCGCCTTTCCTGGGAAGATGGCGGACAGGTGGAAGTAGGTAGCGATGATGACTTTGATGACTTCGTGATTGAAGCGGGCGGTTATCTAGTTGATTTCAATTGTCCGCCTATTCTTTAATATCGGGAGTTGAGGAGTTAGGAGTTCAGCATAGTCTGGGATTCTCGAAATTGTGCAATCTCCTACTCCCTACTCCCCTAAACCAGAGTAATTACAGTAACCTCCGGAGGACAAAACAGCCGTCCAGGTGCATAGGTTCCCAAACCGCGATTGACATACAGCCGATTTGCACCCACCTGATGCATCCCCTGTGTCCATTCCCAATGCTTGACGACTGTAGAACATTCTCTTAAAAAAGGGACGTAGCGGTGCAGGCATCTGGGGAGATTTCGCCTAAGTATGGGCAGCAATAGAGCGGCAGGTCCAAATCCTGGAATCACCACCTGCCCTCCGTGTGTATGACCCGATAGTTGCAAATCGACCCGCCATTGCTGTAAGAATTCGGCAGTATCAGGGTTATGAGATAATACGATACGGGGTAGTTTGGGGTCAAGTTGGTTCATGACAGGGGCGGGATTGAACTCTCGCGACCAAAAATCAGCAAGTCCCACGAAGGGCAATCCTGCTCCGAGGGGATAGGCAATTTGATTCCATAAAACCTGAATACCAATGCTAGTTAGGGCTTGTGTAACGATGGATTGGGCGTGACGTACTAAAAAGTCGTGGTTTCCTAGTACGGCGTAAACTCCCGCACGGCTTTCTAGATTCTTTAAGCGCAGCACGAGTTGGTGAATGGGTTCTGGATTGTCGGTGATGTAGTCGCCTGTCAGCAGGACTAAATCCGGTTCAGCCTGATTGCTAACTTCAATTGCCTCTATCAGCATCTTGTCCGATAGCCGGAAACCATCGTAATGCAAATCTGAAAGTTGTACGAGTTTTGTGCCTCGCAGGGATGGTGGTAAATTAGCGATCGCTATCGTTATTTTGTCAACACTTAATGATCCCGAAAATACCCATTGCATATGGCTGATAGTTAGTTATCTCACACGAGCCATTCAAGCATAGCTCAGAGAGAGAGTTTTCTTTTGAGTCTAAGCTATGGGCATTTTTATTGAATTTGAGCCTAAAATCCGGAAGACTAGCTGGGAAATAGCAGGAACAGTAAAATCCTGCTGGAAGTTGGTAAACTGTAGCCAAACCTAGGATTTTTCAGGTTTATGCTCCGAATACACCGATTCGTGACTTTGAGCTTGCTGGCTGTTTGCGTCATGCTAATAGCGATCGCTTGCAATACTAGCAGCAATGGTGGAGCGATTAAAGTCGGCTCGAAAGATTTTACCGAGCAGTTTATTTTAGGAGAAATGTATGCTCTGGTACTAGAAGATCAGGGCTTTGAAGTCGAACGCAAGCTTAACCTCGGTGGCACACCCGTAGCACAGGCGGGTTTAGAAAGCGGTCAAATCGATTTATATCCCGAATATACAGGAACGGGTTTATTAACAGTGTTAAAGCAATCGGCAAAGAGTGATCCGCAGCAAGTGTATCAAACTGTTGCTGATGCCTACAAAGAGAAATTTAATCTCGTTTGGCTGGAACCCGCACCGATGAACAATGCTCAAGCACTGGTAATGACTCAAGACGGTGCCGAACAATACGCTATTAAGACAATTTCCGATATGGCAAATAAAGCCAGTCAGTTAACCCTGATTGGACCTCCAGAATTTGAGGCGCGTGAGGATGGGTTGCCCGGTTTGAAAAAAGCCTATGGTGACTTTCAGCTCAAAAATTTCATTCCTGCCGATCCAGGTTTGCGATATCAGGCATTGAATGAAGATCAAGCTGATGTAGCAGTTGCCTTTGGTACAGATGGCGAGATTAGCGCGTTTAATTTAGTTGTACTTGAAGATAATAAAAATATCTTTCCTCCCTATCAAGTTGCTCCAGTCGTGCGTGCAGAGGTATTGGAAAATAATCCAGGTATTCGGGAGGCACTAAATTCACTAGCTCCCAAATTGACGACTGAAACAATGCAACGGCTGAATTACGAGGTGAGTGGCAACAAACGCGAACCGGCGGAAGTGGCGAAAGAATTTCTCACGCAAGAGGGATTATTGAAAAAGCCTTTCTGACTCAAGACTTGATTGGCAAGCTGTTTGGTGACCGAGGCTAAATCTCTCAAGGGCTGGACAGAACAGCTCTATCAGCAGGGTCTACAACTGATTACCAAGTCCAATCTAGCCACACTAGAGGGGGTTGAGTTAAAAATAGGTTAGGTTTCTACCCCTGCATCAACATGAAAGCAACCCACCTTACCGCAGTCACGCCCCTAAAAAACTCCCAATACTGGCTACTCGCCATCGCCGCAGGCTTAGTTGCCATCTACATGACTCTCACCTGGAAAGCCGGAGATACCGCCCAGCTAGGCATGAGTGTCCTATTTTGGCTAGCCGTAGCCTCCTCACTCTGGGGAAAACGCCACAGCTTAAAGTTAGAAAGTGGAGTTCTCCCTAGCTTTTTAGGGGCATTGCTGATAGCTTTGATACTTTGGCAAGGTGCTACCATCAGTGGTTTAGCGCTTACCAATGAAACGGTTCAAGCTAAAGCTCCCTTCCTGCGGTTTATTCCTTTTTTTTCCGCCCTCGGTGTCGGTTTGCTGGCTTCAGGTTTTAAAGGATTAAAGCAATACTGGCAAGAAATAACCATCCTCTTTTTTCTGGGCATACCGAGTGTCGTGCTATCATCCCTGACGGATATATCGCCAGTCACCGCCAAATTTTCTGCCTTTCTCCTGTGGTATTCTGGCTTTCAAGTATCGCTTCAGGATGTCTACATCAATCTGCCAACCGGAAGTGTAAAAGTATACGGGGGCTGTTCTGGTGTGGAAGCCATGACTTATCTACTGGGACTTGCTGTGATTTGTCTGGTGATGTTCCCAATACAGGGGCGCAAGCAAATCTTCGTGCCAATTGTCGCCCTAATCATAGGGTTCATCGTCAATGCCATGCGGGTTTCCCTAATGGCGGTGCTCATCGCCTTCTCCAACAAGGAAGCCTTTGACTACTGGCATGAGGGAGAGGGTTCCCTGATCTTTGGTATGATTTCTGTGTTCATTTTCGGACTATTCTACCTTTTCCTACTGCGACAAGAGGAGCCTGAAGATCACGATACTAGGGAGTTTTGAAGGCAATAATGCTCTGGAAACAACTGCGAATTCCTTTCCTAGCAATTATTTTGAGTACTGTTTTCTTAGTTTTGCTCAAGGTAATTCTGGCAACAACGACAAACAAACCGATAGAAAAGAATTCTTCTTCATTCCCCACTCTTTATGTATTAATAAAATATTGTCAAAATTATGCCTGAATTAGATAACGACAAACAAACAGAAACAGTACAAGAGCTAAAAAAAGTTAGCATCAGTCTGTTACGGTCGATTGGTATCTTTCACTGGCTAGGCTACGGTCTGTTAGTCTTAGCATTATTTGACGTGATTGAGATACTTGTGCCGCCGCAATTTATGAATCCTGTCTGGGAATTTCAAACACTGGGAGCATTAGTTGAACGAGTACCTGTCCCCTTAATCGGGCTAGCATTGGTGTTCTATGGAGAGCGAAATTACCGTGCAAACTGGGAAATTCCCCTCTTGAAGGTTCTGTCTTGGTTATCGTTATTAGTGGGAATTCTATTTCTATTGCTAGTTCCTTTAGGAATCATTGATACCTTGCGAATCAACCAACAGAATAGCCAACGAATTACTAGCCAAATTGAGCAACAGATAGCTCAAATTCAACAGGTGAAAGGTGCATTGGAACAAGCGCAGACTAAAGAAGAAATGGAGCAGATTTTGAGCAGTATCGACAGCCAAGGTCGTACTCCAACGATTAGAGACTCGGCGCAGTTGACAGAAGTAAAACAGCAGATTTCTTCATTCATTACCCAAGGTGAGGCTGGGATGAAGGCTCAAGCTCAAGCCACTCGAACACAGCAACGCTTAAGTCTTCTGGAAAGTTCTGTAAAATGGAACCTGGGAGCCTTAGTTTCAGGAGCTTTGTATATTGGGATTTGGCGATCTACTAGCTGGCTGCGCTCTCGGAAGGGGTAACATTATTGAAAATCCTAGAAACCTTTTTAGCTGTCTGGTAGTCCCTAGCTGCTATTTTTAAACAAGACCCCATGTCCCATGAGTGCCATCTGCTTTGAACAAGTCAGCCTAAAATTTCGGGGTGCATCCTATCCGGCTGTAAATGGCGTAAGTTGTGAAATTGAAGCCGGTCAATTGGTGGTGATTTTGGGACTGTCCGGTTGCGGTAAAACCACGCTGCTGAAAATGGTCAATCGGTTGTACGAACCGACTTCTGGCACAATTTATCTGGACGGTAAGGATATTCGGGACATCAAAGTGACGAAGCTGCGCCAGCAAATTGGCTATGTTATTCAGCAGTCTGGCTTATTTCCCCACATGAGTGTTGCTCAGAATATTGCCGTGGTGCCGAAGCTATTGGGGTGGACACGCACAGAATACCAGGCTCGTGTTGATGAGTTACTAACGCTGGTGGAATTGCCTCCTGAACTCTATCGCAATCGTTATCCGGCACAGCTATCGGGAGGACAGCAGCAACGGGTTGGCGTGGCGCGTGCGTTGGCGGGAGATCCCAAGGTTATGTTAATGGATGAGCCGTTTGGTGCCATTGACGCGATTACTCGCCAGACGCTACAGGATGAAATTTTACGTCTCCAACGCCAACTCAAGAAAACGATTTTGTTTGTGTCTCACGATGTTGAGGAAGCGCTGCGTTTGGCGGATAAAATTATGATTCTGCAAAAGGGTCAGATTGTGCAGTTCGATACGCCTTTTAATATTCTGACGCAACCTGCTAATGCGTTTGTGCATGAGTTGATGGGTGGGGATGATATGCTGCGTCAGTTGAGTTTGCTGCGGGTTGAGACGGCAATGAGTAGGGTGTCTCAAGATAACCAGCTTACCCGTGAATGTGCGATCGCTCCCCAGGATAATCTACGTCAAGCACTATCGCTGCTACTGGGTACGAGTGCTGAGAGGTTGATAGTGGTTGATGATGGGACGGTTGTGGGTGTAATTACCCTGGAGGATATTCGGGATTCAGCGAGGATGGGGGAAAGGTAGGTTTTATTTTTCCTGACTTGCCCTCCTGTTGGAGAAGGCAAAATAGATACAGAGTCCCTGCATGTCTCCCTTCATGAGTTATTGCCTCAATCCCAACTGCCTAAGTCCTCAAAATCCAGATGATGCAGAAGATTGCCAACGGTGCCAGTCTCGACTACTGCTCAATAATCGCTACCGTCCCTTAGATCCAATTGGTCGAGGCGGCTTTGGCAGAACCTTCAAGGCGAGAGATGAATACAAGCCATCAAAACCATACTGCGTGATTAAACAATTTCACGGTAAAGGATTTGATGATGCGGCGAAAGCCAAAGAGTTATTTCATCGAGAAGCAGAGTTACAGGAGAAATTAGGTAAGCATCCCCAGATTCCCGAATTACTGGCGCTTTGTCCGCAGGATAACTACCTGTATTTGGTACAGGAGTTTATTGATGGATTTAGTCTGAATCAGGAACTCAAAGAGGAAGGCACTTTCAGTGAAGACAAGATTTGGCAATTACTTAAGGATTTGCTGCCTGTATTGCAGTTTGTCCATGACAATCAGGTGATTCACCGAGACATTAAGCCTGAAAATATCATTCGCAACAGTACTGATGAAAGATTATTCTTGGTAGATTTTGGCATTGCTAAACTTGCCACTGAAGCTATCTTAGCCAAAACTGGGACAGTAATCGGTAGTGAGGGATATACTGCTCCAGAGCAACACGAAGGTAAACCCCACTTTGCCAGCGATTTATACGGTTTGGGTGCAACCTGCTATCATTTGTTAACTTATGCCGATCCGTCTAGGCTATTGTATAGTTGGGTCGATTGGCAGAAGGAACTCAGGGAAAAGCTAGAGAACAGAGATATCAGTGATGAACTGATTGATGTACTAAACAAACTATTGCAACCAGATATCAGTCAGCGCTACCAATCAGCAGAGAAAGTTATTCAAGAGTTGAACCTTAAGCAAACTCAGATAAGCGCTGAATCACTCCCAGTTTTTCCTACGTCTGAAGTCAAGCTTCCCTCTCAGACTTGGAGATGTATACATACTCTCACTGGACATAAATGGGACATTTGTACTGTTGCTATTAGCCCTGATAGTCAGACACTTGCCAGTGGCGCTACTGACCATGACATCAATATTTGGAATCTAAATACAGGAGGGTTGATCCATACCCTTGCTCAACACTCAGGCGATGTGTACTCCATTGCTTTTAGTCCCAATGGAAAAACAATTGTCAGTGCTGGCTGGGCTAGTAGTTGGCGTCAAACGAGGGAAACCCCTCAGAAGACGGTTCTACTGTGGCATCTAAGCAAGATGGAAATGCTTTATGCTTTCTTAGGACATTTCGGCTCGGTTTGTTCAGTTGCTATCAGTCCAGATGGGCAAACATTAGTTAGTGGAGGTGAGGACAAAACAATCAAATTGTGGAATCTATCCACGGGAAAACTACTTAACACCTTTTTTGGGCATTCAAGTTCAGTTCTATCAATTGCTATTAGTCCAGATGGACAGATACTGGCTAGTGGAAGTGGGGACAAAACAATCAAATTGTGGAATCTATCCACAGGAGAACTGCTCAACACTCTCTGTGATCATTCAGATTCAGTATTCTCCGTTACGATCGATCTTGATTCTCAGATGCTTGCCAGTGGTAGTAAAGACACAACAATCAAACTGTGGAACCTATCTACAGGAAAATTACTTACTACTTTCACTGAACATTCAGAAGGTGTTAACTCGGTTACTTTCAGTCCTGATGGTCAGATGCTTGCCAGTGGTAGTAAAGACACAACAATCAAACTGTGGAATTTATCTACAGGAAAATTACTTACTACTCTTACTGAACATTCAGAAGATGTTAACTCGGTTACTTTCAGTCCTGATGGTCAGACACTTGCCAGTGGCAGTAATGATGAAACTATTAAGATTTGGCGGTGTGATTGACTGACTCGAAGACTAATCTCAAGGAGTACCTTATGAAATGGCAAGACGTTTGCGAAAATAAATACTTAGTGAAGAGGTTAGGGAAGAGACTATGGGAAGTAAATCTAAAGAAACAAAGGCAAAAATTGCTACTACTGCGATTATTTGGGGCTTCGGCACGGGAATGCTAGCGATTTGCATTCCGTTGGTAGCCATAACGAAAAGTGGTGTAATTTTGCCATTAGCAGTGATTTTAGGAGCCAGTGGGGGTACGGCTGTTGTTTGGCGTTCTGCGAGTCAGCAGTCTAGAGATGCTTTGGAGTTGACGAGTAACGTTAAGCAGTTAAATGAACGGGTGGGGACGTTAGAAACTATTTGTAGTAGTGATGAGTTGGATATTCAGAAGCGGCTGAAGCAACTGGAATCGAGAGATAAGATTTAGAGAGCAATTACTCTAAAAATGACAATGAACTAACCCCATTCTATTCAGATACCCTAAGTAGTCTAATCAGTTAGATAGAGTCTGATGTTTCAACTATCATGGGACGGAAAATTGGAGCAGTATGCAACAACTCCCTAAAATTTGGCACTCCTGTATCTGTCGCTAGTTGTCGCAAGTTTACCGAAGTTCGCTCCACAGTGGGTTGAGGCGGTAGTAAAGTCGATTTGTCTTTCCTTCAGGTAGCAACAAACCCTTCTGCACAAGCGATCGCAGTTCACGCTGTAGCGTCCGCCGCGAAAGGTCTGGGCAACTCTTCTCAAAGTCCTGAATGGTCAACCCTCCCTGCTTGATCGCAAAGGTGAGGGCAAGGCGTTGGCGCTCTGAAAGTTGGTGCTTTTGGCTAAGGGAATCGCTCTTAATGCACGACTCAGTGGAATCTTGCGCCTTATCGTGCAGTAATTCGTCCCCTACATAAGGTTGCAGGTAGGCTACCAACAAATTTTGAATCTCTTGATAAAGTAACGTTCGATGTGTGCGATCGCTGCGTAATGCCGCTAGGAGTAAGCTGTTGTAGCACTGATTGAATACCTCGGCAAGCAGTTCACTCTTGGACACACTCAAGGCAGGGTTACGCAACCGCAACACGTTGGCTAATTTTTGGTTGAGTCCTTGGGTAAAACTCTCACCAAAGTAGACAAACATTTCCGGCGCAACGAAGTACTGGATATAGACAACTCGTGGTCCCGGCTGCTCAAAATAGACAGCAAACGTCTCCACAACCTGCTGAATCATTCCCTTGAGTGGCTGTTGGAGTATTTGGGGAAGTAACTTGGCGTGAATAGCATTCACCTGCTGCATATGGCGTTCTTCCAGGGCATGGAAAATCGCTAGCTTATCTGGGAAGAACTGATAGAGTGAGCCAATTGCCGTTTCCGCACGGGTAGCGATCGCGTTGATGGTTGCCGCTTCGTAACCCACTTCGTCAAACACCTCCGCCGCCGCCGCCAAAATTCGCTCAACCCGCTCTCGGCTGCGCTGCTGCTGAGGATTTCGGCGCATTGATGTCATTTTTGCTGCTTTTGCGTTCATAGAGAAAGCCCAACTCGTCTGTGTCTTGACAAACACGAACGATTCGTCATATTTTTTGAAATAAAGACGAACAATTTTTCACATCTAATTCATTTTACGAAAAGCATTCGAGCCGACCGAGTTGCTGTAGGAGGGGCTGCTCATGCTGATTCAGGATGGGCAACGACGCTTAGTGAGAAAACTTGCGTCACATCTGGTGACATAAAAAACACAATTAATCAGGAGTCAAACACCGATGTCTATGCTAGCTGGTGCGCCTTGGCTATTGGCACACAAATCCATGTTAGAAATTAACAAGCCATTGAAAGTATCCCTTTATGGTACAGATTACGTGCTGTGGCAAGACCGAACGGGTAAAGTGAATGGCTTACCCAATGCCTGTCCCCACATGGGAGCGATGTTATCGTTTGGATGGTGTCAACGGAACCGAATTTTTCTAAATGAAGTAATTAGAGCAAAAATTATCCGTACTCCTAGCCTGGAATATCAATTCAAACGGGTTCAATCTGTGTGATAACTCCCAAATCAAAAGTGTGATCGCATTTTTTACCATCTTTGACATGAATTCAGTAAGATTGCCTAGTAATTTTTTATAAAAAGCTCCTTACCTTTAGCTGCATACTTCTTTTTATAATTATTCATACCATACTGTAACTCCCATTCCACTATTTTAGCAAAGCTAAATAGTTGCCTGATTTCAGGTGAATCATCATAGGTTATTAACCATTTATGATTGCATTTTCGCATAGTACTAGCAAATCTCTCATGATCAAATGAAGTGTGCAAAGCACCTCTAACACCATACAGTTTTGATTTTGTGGCTTGATAATACGGTGGGTCTAGGAATATAAAAACATCCTTTCCTTCTTTAATAATTAATTCTTCATAATCTCCATGGGTAATCTTAACTAACGATAAACATGGAGCTATATTGCTTAATCGTTCTAAGGAAGATTCCGTAAATCTTTCTTCAAAAGCTTTCTGTGAATATCCCCCTGAATCTACTGTTCCTGAAAAAGTAATTCGATTCAGAATGAAGAATCGAATAGCCAATTCAAAGTCTGAACAAGCATTAGTTTTATTTGTAAGTACTTTATATAAGTCTCTCCCCTCTGAATAAGTGTCACGAAATTTTTTTATTTCTTGTACCAGTTCTTGATTTCTTTCTTTTGCTGCCTTCCAGAAGCAGTATAAATCATAGTTTAAATCATTTATCCAGTAGGTTGTTGGAAATAAAATTCTGCTATATTGAAATCCTAAAAATACTGAGCCACCTCCGACAAAAGGTTCTCTAAACTCTTGAATATCAAAGGGAATCTGAGGCAGAATCTGAGTCAGTGCCTTTGATTTGCCTCCAGGATATCTGAGGGGACTTTTGTTCATGTTAATTTGTACCAGTTATCAATTTAGTTGATAGCTAGCTATTTCTTTAATTTTTTCTTTTACATAATCAGCATTAAATTTTTGTTTAGTGAGTTTAGGCGCATCTCCTTTCGCTTTTTCGGCTTCTTCATACCAAGCTAAAATAATATAGACATTAAGTAAACTCATCCAAGAAAAGGTTATAAAATTTATTCGATCATTGTCGCCAGCCAAACCCTCATCTTTAATAACCGGAATCACGGCAACTTTCTTAGTATTAAGATAATAGGTATTGTAGATTCTGGCAAAAGGATAAGAGCGGGTTCTTTTAGGAGAAACCCATTTTGAGAATGCTAAGGTATTCTCTGGGCTGTCTAACTCGACAATTCCACAGGTGCTTGCGGTATTAATATCAAATGAATTGAGACTATAAATTTTCAATTTAGAACGTAAAAGGGGACTGTAGCGGATATCTCTGATAAATCCTTGAAACAAGAACGATGTCATTATTGAACCCAACTAACTCTCAAAACCCCAAATCTGCCTTCGCCGCCTCAGCAGCAGCAAACACCTCATCATCCGACACCTCATCCCAAGCCGTATCCCCAATCTCCTCATAAAATTGCTGATCATAAGGACGAGTCCGTACCACCACCGGCATCGGTACAGCGTGCCCTAAAATCAACGCTTGCTGCTTAGAATCCAACTTCGCCAAAACCGATCGCAAACTTTGCCCCCCAGATACCCCGGTAAAAATGGCATCAATATCCTTATCATCATTCAGCAAGCAGGTAATCCGCGTACCAACTTGGGACATCACCTCGTTATCAATCCCCGAAGGACGCTGATCCACAATCAGCAACGTGACAAAATACTTCCGCATCTCGCGGGCGATAATCCCGAAGATAGTCTGGCGTACTGTAGCCGGATCAAGAAAGCGATGCGCTTCTTCAATCGTAATCACCAATGGGTGGGGGCGATCGCTCGGATTTTTACTCTGCAAAAACTTCTCTGCCTTATGTACATAGCTGCCGTGTATGCGGCGAGTCATCACATTCGTTGCCAGCATATAAGACAGCATATTAGATTGCGAACCAAATTCCACCACGACATGCTTACCCGCATCCAAAGATTGCAAGATTTGGTCGATATAATTGTGAGGGCAAGCACTCCGCATATACTTCAAATCATCCAGACGCAGCAGTTTCCGTTGCAATGCCATAATCGAAGACTTATTTCCCCGCTTCTCATCGCAAAACATCTGGATTTCTTCATTCGTCATGTTCAGCAGTTGCGTAATCCAGGATTTGCCGAACTCGTTGCGGAGAATAATCGCATTCTCCAGACTCGCCTCAGAAAGATTTAACTCCCCCCGCACTAGCATGATATCTTCAACTTCAATCTGGTCATAACTCAGATAAAGTTCCTGGGCGTCTCTAATTCCTCGGCGTCGAGTGGATTCAGGGTCAAGGGTGTATACTTGCACCTGGCTAGGAAATAACTGCCGCAACCCTTTTACCGTGCTGAATTGCTTACCCTCCGATACCGCTTCCCACCCGTATTCCGAGTGCATATCGAAAATGAGATTAACCGCCGCTTGCTTACGGATAATCCCCGATAGCAGCAACCGCGTGAGAAACGATTTACCCGTACCCGACTTACCAAACACGCCGTTACTGCGTTCCACAAACCGATCCAGGTCTAAGCATATCGGCACATCCATGTCAAGGGGTTGACCGACAGCAAAATTACGGCGCAGGGGATCATCTTCCCAACCAAAGACTGCCCGAAAATCCCGTTGGCTGGCATCGTAAACTTGGGAGAAATGGCTAGGGATAGTCTTGACGGGGAGTAACTCCATTTCTTCGCTACTTTGGGGTTGGAAGGATGCTAACCCGTTGTTTCCGTTGGAGTTATCTCCCGTTTCCCGTTTCCCTTCGGTTGGCGTAAACATCAGCATTGGGGTGAGATTCACTGTCCCGAAGGTGCCACTTCCCGCCAGAACGTCTCGCAAAAAGTCATCGTTAGGATGGGGAGGATTGGCGAGAATCCGTTGACTGGAGGTTCCCAGCGAGACATCGGTAAGCATACAGAAAAAACGCGATCGCATTCCCTGCACCACCAAAAACTTGCCCACCCGCATATCTTCTACTGAGACATCAGGATGCAATCGCACTTCCAATCCACAGGAGAGGGAACCTTGAATGACTGAACCTAAGGGCTTATCCAAATCCATGACCATAAATGGTTAACTCCGCCAAGCCTATCTTATACAGAGTTGCATTCAGACAGGCAAAGTTCTCTGCCCCTCTTCCCTGCTCCCCACAGGAGTTAATCATCAAGAAGTTCCGAAAACGAACCCAACAAATCTCTTATTACCCTTCTTTTTTCCTAATTTTATTAAAAATTGTAAACTCAAAGGATGGAGTTCTGGAATCCTCATGCTTACAGGGATAAACTATGCAACAGTGCAGATGTACTGAATTAATCTTTGTAAAAGATAGGGCATTTTAGCCTGCATGATTCCACTGAAACTAACCCTTAAAAACTTTCTCAGTTACCGTGAAGCCACCCTCGACTTTCGCGGGTTGCACACGGCTTGTATTTGCGGACCGAATGGTGCAGGGAAATCTTCTCTCCTCGAAGCCATCACCTGGGTAATTTGGGGGCAGAGCCGCGCCGCCTCCGAAGAAGATGCCATCCATGCAGGTGCAAAAGATGTCCGGGTAGATTTCATCTTTAAAAACAACCAGCAAACCTATCGACTGATTCGGACTCGTCAGCGGGGACAAAGTAGCTCCCTAGAATTTCAAATTGAAACCCCAGAAGGATTTCGCTCCTTAACAGAGAAAGGGGTACGGGCGACGCAGCAGCTAATTTTGCATCATTTAAAGCTGGATTATGATACCTTTATTAACTCCGCTTACTTGCGTCAAGGTCGAGCCGATGAGTTTATGCTCAAGCGCCCCTCTGAGCGTAAACAAATTCTGGCAGATTTACTGAAACTGAGTCAATATGAAGAGTTAGCAGAACAGGCAAAGGATTTATCCCGGCAGTTTAAAGGTCAAGCCGAACAGCTCAATCACGACTTGCAGGCAACTAAAGGGCAGCTAGAGCAACGAGATGCGATCGCTCAACAACAAGCCACCCTAGAAACCACATTACAACACCTGCAACAAACCCAAGATAGCGATCGCCAACAACTCCAACACCTGCAAACCCTTCAGCACCAGCGCCATACCTGGGAACAACAGCTTACCTTTGTTCGGCAACAATATCAAAATCTCGGCAACGATTGCGATCGCCTTCAACAAGATATCATCGCCACCGAAGCCCAACAGCAACAATTAGCCACTTTAATCAATCAAGACGAACAAATCGCGGCTGGCTATTCCCAATACCTGCACCTGCAACAGCAAGACGAACTCTTCACCGCCAAATTCCAAGCCTATCAGGAAGCCCAACAGCAAAAACAGCACCTGCAACAGCAACTCAGCCAACAAATCAACGAACTGAACCTACAAATCCGTCAAACCCAGGCACAACTAGACGCCCTATTCCCCCAAGAGCAAGAGATTCAGGAGATGCTATCCCGTTCTGGGGAAATTGCCGCTGCCCTTGAACAACTCAACCGTGCTCGCGGACGCCTCAGCCAATTGGATAGCCTACAACTGGAAGTTTCTCCCCTGCTGCAACGCCGCACCTCCCTGCAAACCCAACTCGATCGCGCCCAAGCCAGACTCACGGCTCGCTTAGACGAACTCCGCTCCTCTGAAAGTCAGCTCAATACTCAGATATCAACAACCCCTCAACTGCGACAGACGGTATTGCAAGTCGGTACAGAAATTAGCCAGCTCGAAAAGAAGCGAGTTTACCAGCAGCGCGTCCAAGAAAAAGGACTCGAACGCCGCAGCTTTCAGGAACGCTTGCAAGAAAACCAGCGCCGCTATGAAAAGCAGTTGGCAGAACTGACGCAAAAAATCCAAATGCTGCAAGCCCAGGATGCCATATGTCCTCTGTGCGATCGCCCTCTAGATGAAGCCCATGGGCAGCACGTTATCCAGAAAACGACGACCGAACAACAGGAAATCCAAGAACAATTCTGGGTGGTGCGAGAGCAGCTAGCCGTTTGCGAGCGAGAACTTCAGGTTCTCAGACAGGAATATTCCCAACTTGCTCAGGAATTGGCTCCCTATGAAACGTTACTAGAACAACGGGGACAACTGGAAGCTCGACTAGAAGCTACCGACGAAGTTTACGATCGCCTCTACGATATCTCCGAGGAAAAGAAACACCTAGAGCGATCGCTCAGTGACGGTGCCTATGCCCTAGAGTTACAAGCAGAACTGCGGCAAATTGATTCCCAACTGCAACAGCTCAACTACAACGAACAAACCCACGCCCTAGCCCGGAATGAGGTAGATCGTTGGCGTTGGGCAGAAATTAAGAGTGCAAAACTAGAAGAAGCCCAGCGGCGTCAAGGAAAAATTGATGCTCAAAAACCACAACTTCAAGCACAGATTGATAGTCTGCACCAATCGCTGCACGAGTTGCAAACTACATCCCCCCTAAAGCAGAAGCTAGACGCCCTCGATCAACAGATGGCTCAAATCGGGTATAACTTGGAGTCTCACAACAATCTGCGGGCATCCCTGCGTCAAGCGCAATCCTGGCAGTTGCGCTATCAGGAGTTAACCTCTGCCCAGCAGCAGTATCCCCAAGTTTGCCAGCGCGTGGCGACTCTCACTCAAACCCTGCAAGGGCGACGAGCTGACTTGGATGCATTGAATACACAAGTTGATACTATTGTCAAGCAATTGGAAAATTATCCAGATGCGACCCGCAACATGCAAATGTTAGAGCAGCAGATGCAGGAGCGGCGCAGGCAACTCGACGAACAACTCTCGAACCAGGGACGCTTGCAACAGCGCCTGACTCAACTGGAATCCTTGCAACGACAGTACGAGGAACAGCAGCAGCAGTTGCAAAACATCCAACGGCAGTATCGGGTTCACCAGGAATTAGCCCAGGCGTTTGGAAAAAATGGCATTCAGGCATTGATGATTGAGAATATCTTACCGCAGTTAGAAGCAGAAACCAATCAAATTTTGTCCCGACTGACAGGAAATCAGTTGCACGTCCAAATTGTGACGCAAAAGGCGGGGCGGCGGGCATCGAAGAAAAAAACTAAACTAATAGATACCCTGGATATTTTAATTGCAGATGCTAGCGGCACTCGCTCCTATGAAACCTATTCTGGTGGCGAGGCGTTTCGGATAAATTTTTCGATTCGTCTGGCATTAGCGCGACTGTTGGCTCAACGGGCGGGGACTTCGTTGCAAATGCTAATTGTAGATGAGGGGTTTGGGACGCAGGATTCGGAAGGATGCGAGCGCTTGATTGCGGCGATTAATGCGATCGCATCAGATTTTTCCTGTATCCTGACAGTGACGCATATGCCCCAGTTTAAGGAAGCGTTTCAGACGCGGATTGAGGTGCGTAAAACTGAGCGGGGTTCGCAGTTGAGTTTAGGGATGTGAGGCTTCTCTAGTTTGCCGGATATCCCATTGGATTGCATCAACAAAATTGATGATTCAACTTTAGTAAAAAAGAGGTGTGACGAAGGAGAAGCGGAACGATGCCTAACTTCTCCCAATTTACAATTAACTACAAAACTTTTCTACACACCGCACAAAAATTTCTACACCCATTCCTAAAGCTGTCTCATCAAAATTAAATCGGGGATGGTGATGGGGATACGCTAAGTCTTTAGCGGGGTTAGCCGATCCTAAAAAGAAATAGCAACCCGGTACAGCATTCAGGAAAAATGACATATCTTCACCGCCCATCGTCTGGCATTCTGGCACAATTCCGGCTGCTGTTTCTACCCCATCAGTTGCCACCGATCGCACTAATTCTGCCATAGACACATCATTAATGACGGCTGGGTAAAGCTGCCAGTAATCGAGTTTGTAATTAGCTCCCTGACTTTCACAAATCCCCGCGATCGCTTGCTCAATCCGTTTGCCAAAATAACCATCAAAGGTTGGGTTAAAATAGCGTACAGTACCACTCATTTGAGCAGTATCGGCAATGATATTTAACGCTGTTCCTGCATGAAGCGTTCCTACCGTCACGACGGCTGACTCAATCGGATCAACATTGCGAGCCACAATTGTTTGCAAAGCGTTAACCACTTGGGCGCTAACAACCACAGCATCAACCGTTTGGTGTGGCATTGCCCCATGTCCGCCTTTCCCTAAAATCGTGCAACGGAAGCATTCCACCGCTGCCATTAACGCCCCACTCCGAACACCAACAGTACCCAAAGGCAGATTGTTCCACAAATGCAACCCAATAATCCCATCTACATCGGGATTATTCAAAACCCCTGCTTCAATCATCGGCTTGGCACCCCCCGGACCTTCCTCTGCCGGTTGGAAGATAATTTTTACCGTACCCGCGAAGTTATGACGGTGTTGAGATAGATAGTAGGCTGTTCCTAATGCGATCGCTGTATGTCCGTCATGACCACAAGCGTGCATAATACCATCATGCTCTGATCGGTATGACACCTCATTTTCTTCTTGAATAGGTAGGGCATCCATATCAGCCCGAATTGCCAACACAGCTCCAGGGCGATCGCTAGAAATTGTAGCAACAATTCCCGTTTTAGCAATACCCGTTTGGTGTTCAATACCCCATTCTTGCAACTTTTGTGAAATAAACTCAGCCGTAAGTTGCTCTTGAAAGCCCAACTCCGGGCGCTCGTGGAGACGCCTGCGCCACTCGACTAACTGAGGCTGCAACGCCTGAATATCGAGTCGGAGTTCTTCAAGGGCAACTGAATTGGGAGTGGGAAAGGTAGAAACCATAGGGAATGGGG
>NZ_JADEWY010000272.1 GCF_015207375.1 Coleofasciculus sp. LEGE 07092
CCTTCTCCACCTTCCTCCCCGTTCCCTCGCCCTATTAAATCGGCAGACGATCAATGTCTGGGTTGGAGCCAATCACCACCATAATTGAACCTTTCAACAGGCGGGTGCTGGGGTTGGGGTTAATCTCAAAGTGATCGTCTTTACCGATCGCCAGCAGGCTCATCCCGTAGCGGTTGCGTAATTGCAGTTCCATAACCGTTTTGCCATGAAATTCTTCTGGCACTGCTACTTCCACAATACTGTGATGGGGGTCTAACTCAAACCGCTCTAAGACAGAGGGTTGAGTGAGCGATCGCGCTAAGGCAGAACCGGCTTCATGTTCTGGATAAACTACACGATCGGCTCCTACTCGCTGCAACAGCTTGCCGTGAACCTCAGAAGAAGCTTTGGCAACAACATAGGAGACACCCGCCTCTTTCACATTTAGCGTGGTAATAATACTTTCTTGCAAATAGTTACCAATGGCAATAATGACTGTATCTAGTTCAAAAATGCCCGCTTCTTTTAGCGCTGCTGGTTCAGTGGAGTCTAGCTGTACTGCATGAGCAACAATCTGAGCGGTTAAAGCGCCATCCACTAGTCTTTTATCAATATCAGTTCCCAAGACTTCGTAGCCGAGATGGTGCAAGGTTGAACAAACGCTGCGACCAAAACGCCCTAAACCAATGACTGCAAATTGCTTATTTTCTCGGCGCAGATTGCGAAACAATCCTAAAGATGACCAATTCACTCGTTTTCCTTCATTCGATCTGTGCATTGCTGAGTAGGGGAACTGCCCAGAACGCAATTCTTCGTTTCTACTTTATATCGTTGAGAGAAGTTTTAACTCTAGCTAACAGAAGAAACAATCTGGATGCCGTGATTCGAGAACCTCGTCACCCAAAACTCCAACTCAGGATCGAGAATGGCTGCCCTGACTTGCTGCTGAACCTCTTGGGCTTGCACCTCTGACTCGCAGAGAGCAAACACCGTCGGACCTGAACCTGACATCATTGTACCCAGTACACCACTAACGCGAAACGCATCTCGCAGTTGCAATACTTCGGGGTAGTTCGGCAGCACCACTTTCTCTAAATCGTTGTACAGCCGCTGACCGATCTGTGAGCTATCTTTATTCGTAATTGCCTGTACCATCGAACCGGAATGGACGCGATGGGTGCGGGACTCCAACGTATCGACATCACGAATATAGGAGTCGCTAAACTGATCGCGGTACGTCTGATAAGCCCAAGCCGTTGAAACCGAAAGGTTGCGGTGTTTTGCCAGTACTACATAAAGTGAATCTAGATCGGGTAAGGGAGAAAGCACTTCTCCTCGTCTCGTAGCGAGCGCTGTGCCACCTGCTATGCAAAACGGCACATCTGAGCCAAGTTGTGATGCCAGTTCTTGCAATTCCGGTTGGGTTAAGCCCAACTGCCATATCATATCCAATCCTACTAAGACAGCGGCAGCATCTGTAGAACCCCCTGCTAATCCGGCAGCTACAGGAATCTGCTTTTTGATTGTAATTTCTACACCACCAAACTGGGCAAAGCGACCGGGAAACTGTTCGATCATCAATTCTGCGGCTCGGTATGCCAGATTGCCTTGGTTGGGGGGCACTAGGGGATTATCGCAGTGAATGTGGATGGTTTGGGTACTACTAGCACGCAGCTCAATGAGGTCGCCTAATTCTATGCTTTGGAGGATCATTGCCAGTTCGTGATATCCGTCTGAGCGATCGCTGAGAATTTCTAGGTACAAATTAATCTTGGCAGGGGCAATCAGGGAGTAAGAGCGCATTTTATGAATTATGAAGTATAAATTATCAAGGGAATGATAAATGATTGGCGAGAGCTATCCATTGGGTGACGCTGAGGTCTTCGGCACGAGCTTGAGGATTTATCTCTAATTTTTCCAGTAAAGGGGTAAGGCGATCGCTTTCTACTACGGATTTCAAATTATTTCGCAACATTTTCCGCTTGCTGGCAAAACCTAGTTTAACGAGTGTTTCTAATTGCTGGGGGTTTGATG
>NZ_JADEWY010000047.1 GCF_015207375.1 Coleofasciculus sp. LEGE 07092
CCCCAGCTTTCAGGTATGCACCTTATAAATGCTCAGTAGGTGGCGGTTGCTCAATAGCTCCTGGAGGGAGATGCCGCTAACGAGTGCTGCTGTCTCTAGGGGCAATCCAAACCAACCACATTCCATGAGTTTCTGAATCTGCGGCTCGGAAATCATATTAGAAGGCGTTGTGTCGGCTTTCATAATGGGTGTTCACCTGCGCTTAATTTCAGTAGGCTTCAAGGCAAATCTGATAGAGGATTTCCAGATTAGCTGCCCTATCACGTGGGGGGATGAGGGGAGGGAGATACCCCTCACCCCGCTCACCTGACGCAAACTTTTTTTCAAGCTGGATGATAGTAGAAAGCCACGCCCAGAATCAGGTAGGTTGCCAATAGGAGAGTACCGTCTAGCCAGTTTGACCGTCCGCCAAAGCTGATGAGATTGGTAATTGCAACAGCGATCGCTAAAGCAATTACTTCAAAGGTATTGAAGTTAAGATCAATAGGCTGACCCATTGCCTGACCCACCAGTACTAAAACTGGAGCAACAAATAGGGCGATGAGCAGGCTATCACCGGTTGCCGTAGCCACGGTTAAATCCATTTGATTTTTCAGGGCAAGCCTCACGACTGTCACTAATCCTGCTACATCACTAATTAATGGCAGCACAATTACCCCTGTAAACAGGGGAGTCAGTCCAAACCGCTCGATTTGGGAAGAGATTACACCGACAAACAAATCGGATTCAAAAGCAACGGCAAGGGTGGAAACCAACAGAACTGCAATCCACACCCCCAGTTTTGACCAATTCCGCTTCTGGGACGCCTCCGACTCAGAGAAAGCAGCAATCCCATCCATTTCTTCATCCGCTAATCCCACATCGTAGAGGTAGCTGTGGGTTTTGAGGGAAAACAGGAGCGTTAATCCATAGACGGCAATCAGTATCACCGAAACGATGAGTGAGAGATTGCGAATAGCGCTGGCATCAACGATATTAGAAGTGTCAATCACCATCGTCGGTAAGGCAATTGCGATCGCTGCCAGGGTCATGGATGAGCCATTCACTTTTACTAAAATAGGCTTAAACTCTTGCTCTTTGTAGCGTAGTCCTCCAGTAAGCATCGCCAAACCTAATAGCAGGAGTAGGGCACTGAGAATACTGCCTGTAATACTCGCTTCGACAATATCCACCAGTCCTTGACGCAGTGCCATGAGCGCAATAATGAGTGCAGTTGCATTGCCAAAAAGAGCGTTGACTAATCCTCCCAACGACGGACCTGTAACCACCGCCACCTTCTCCGTCGCCTTCGCAAGCCAAATCGATAGGGGAATAATGGCGAGTATGGAGGTCACAAAAACAGCGTCTTCGCCCCAATGCAACACATCAGCCGCGACTGAAATGGGGACGAAGATTAAAAGAACTCCTTGAATCAGGTTTTTGATTGCCATAGCCTTGTGCAACAATAAAGGCTTACCTAGCCCAGATATTGGGTTGGCAAACTATCAATTATGCAGTTTGACAGCATTTATAAACAATTGCACCAGTGGGCGTGATGTTCAGCGAGTGCGCAACATTTATTCAGCAGTTAACCGCGATGGTAAAGCTTTAGCTACTGGGAGTAGTGGTGCGATCGCATTTATAGCAACTGCCAAGACGGTTAGGACATATATGAATTTAGTAGAGACGTTCCGGCGGAACGTCTCTACCAGAGTTTGTCCTAAGATATGTGTCCACTGCCATATCACGAGTGGAAGACAATGGTGAGTTCATCCTTGCAGTAGCAATTACCCCCTAAAAAATATTAGCTGTATCGAACTCTACCAAACTTAATTAACAAATCCTTTATCGTCATAAGACTATTCCGAATTGTAATCAGCTTTTATAAATCATGCGGATTGAGCAGTTGCAGGCTTTTTTAGCAGTTGCCGAAACGGGTAGCTTTGGACAAGCTGCCCGAAAATGCGGGGTGACGCAATCGACCATCAGTAGACAAATTCAGTCGTTAGAGGCTGACTTAAGGGTGCCACTCTTCCATCGCACTGCTCAAGCCAAATTAACTCTCGGCGGAGAACACCTTTTGCCGCGCGTCCGCAAAATCTGTCAGGAGTGGTGCAATGCCACCCAGGAACTCTCAGATCTAGTAGCAGGCAAGCAACCCGAACTCTGTGTTGCCGCTATTCACTCCGTCTGCGCTCACCATTTACCCCCCCTTTTGCAGAAATTTTGTCGCCACTACCCAGAGGTACAGTTGCGGGTGACAGCACTAGGAAGCGATCGCGCCCTGAAAGTCCTCAAAGATGGCTTAGTCGATATCGCCATTGTCATGAACAATCGCTTCTTAACCGCTAGCCCAGAAATGGTGGTCGATGTTCTCTACAATGAGCGCATTGAAGTGTTAATGGCAGCCGATCATCCCCTAACTCGGTATCAACAAGTGCCTTGGTCTGAACTGGTTAAATACCCACAGGTCGTGTTTAAAGATGGCTATGGTATGCAACGCTTGGTACACGAATGGTTCTCTCGCCTAGGGGAAAACCTCCAAACCGTGATGGAGTTGAATACCCTAGAAGCCTTTCGCGGCGTTGTGCGCCAAGGAGAACTCATTGCCCTCTTGCCCCAATCAGCTTTAATCGAAGCCCAAAGCGACCCCACCCTAGCCGTGCGAGCGATCGACAACCTGCCGATATCACCTGCATCCAACGGCTACACCGTTAGTAATAAACCGGATACAAGCCTGACTCGTCAAGTTGTTCTAGTTACCACTCAAGATCGCCTGCAAATCCCTCCGATTCAACACTTTTGTCAATTGGTGCGACAGCTACAGCAACCAACTGTTATAGTACCGCATTTAGCCCTGAGTCATAACTAAGGGATTCCCCAGTTAAAACGGGCAACAAACCCATCCCGAAGAATTTTAACAACAATAGACTGCTTGCAACCGTTCAAACCCTACCTCGAAATCCAAAACTGCTATGAGTGATGCCTTCAGGGAATTGTTAAAGAAAGTGGGTAGTGGCACCCACACCAGCAAAGATTTAAGTCGCCAAGAAGCGGCAGAGGCGACTCGCATGATGCTGCGGCAAGAAGCAACACCGGCGCAAATCGGGGCATTTATGATCGCTCACCGGATTAAACGCCCTACTAGTGAAGAATTGGCAGGGATGTTGGATGCTTACGAGCAACTAGGCTCCAAGTTGTCTCCTGGGAAAATGGGGAATGGGCAAGAGGTTTCGGCGGAGTCCTCTTTTCCACCTGTAACGGTATTGGGGACACCCTATGACGGGCGATCGCGAACTGCACCGGTAACACCGATAACTGCAATCATCTTAGCTGCGGCTGGGGTGAGTGTGGTGATGCACGGGGGCGACTGTATGCCAACAAAGTATGGAATCCCCGCAATCGAAATTTGGCAGGGATTGGGTGTTAACTTTAGGAAACTATCCCTGGAACAGGTACAGCAGTTACTCCAGAAAACGGGTTTGGGATTCATATACCTACCCCAGCACTTTCCCCAAGCCCAAAGCTTGGTTCCCTACCGCGACCAAATTGGCAAACGCCCACCCATAGCCACTGTAGAACTCATTTGGTCTCCTTACAGGGGAGATGCTCATATTGTGGCTGGCTACGTTCATCCCCCCACTGAAACCTTGTTTCGAGAGACATTGGGTATGCGGGGAAGCACTTATTTTACCTTGGTGAAAGGGTTAGAGGGCAGTTGTGATTTGCCCCGCGATCGCACAGCTATTATTGCAATCGGTAAACCTGATAGCAGCGAAGGTTTTGAACGTCTGCTCTTGCATCCCCGCGACTACGGTTTTGCCGGGAAGGAAGTACCCCTTGAGTCCGCCCCTCAGCTTTTGACACAGATACAGGAGGTTTTGGACGGCGAATCTTCAGAATTACTGCAAACGGCTATCTGGAACGGTGGGTTTTATCTGTGGCGCTGCGGTGCTTGCCCCGATATACCTACGGGTTTTGCTAAAGCCCAAAGCCTTTTGACTGATGGTTATGCTGCCCAGAAGCTTCAGGACGTTCGACAAGCGATCGCTTCTCTGGAATTAACTTACCAAACCTAAGACCGAATGCATTGACCTAATATCGTTTCCTAGAAAGTCTTCAGTCAGAGCCTTTCATTTAAGTTAAGTTGCAAGTTATTTCTACCACGTTGCATTAATATATTATGTGAGTAAGCGCGGGGTACATAGTACCTGAAAATTTATGAATGACAAATTAAATTATCGTTTAACCCTCAAAACTATAGGATTTTACTCATTAATTCTTTGGGGAAGTTTTGCATTACCCGCTAAAGCACAGTTGCGGGATAATGTTTTACGGGAATTTCCTCAGCAATGCCAGCGAGCCAAGCAAGCCCCAGGTGCTAATCTGACTGCAACAACTGAATACGATGTACTTCAACAACGAGCCTATGCTCTTCCAATACAAACGCAAGCAAGTTTTACGGGGTGCGATCTGAGGGCTGCCGATCTTAGAGGTGCCAATCTAAGTGGTGTCGATCTCAGTGCAGTTAATCTCAGTCCGATAACCTCAGTCGAGCGGACGGGTTTACTTGAAACCCCCGCAAATCTTACAGGCGCAAATCTCAGCCAATCCAAACTGGACTATGCCAACTTAACCAGCGCAAATTTAACGAATGCCAATCTTCAAGGAGCGCGTTTGTACGATACTAACTTGAGAGATGCTCAATTAGTCGGTGCCAGCTTGAATGGAGCGTTTGCTTCTTACATCATCTTATACGGGGCTAATTTGACTGGCGCTAATTTAAGTTCGGGAAATTTTACCGCTGCAAGGATGGCGGATGCTGATTTGAGCAATACCAATCTTTCTAGAGCGAATCTCACGTTAGCGGACTTGACTAATGCCAAACTTAGTAATGCCAATTTAAGCAAAGCAGATTTCAGGGATGCTAATCTTAGCAAGGCTAATTTGATTGGCGCAAGCGATGCCAATCTCAGCGGTGCCAATTTGTGCGGGGCGACTCTTCCCAATGGCACGATATCTCAACAAGGTTGTCAGTAGAAAAGGGATAATGAGTAATGGGTAATTTCCAGGGCTACCCATTACCAACTCATCGAAAATTAGCGCGGAAAATCCTCCGCATCAATACAGGTTTCTAACGCTCTAGGCGGCGAAAAGTCAATCTCGCGGCTCAAGCCAACAACACACTCGGCAAAACGCAGGGGTAAAAGCGTGCGACGACAGTGATCGAGAACCGAAAGGGAATCAGCATTTTCGATGTTATCATCAATATCTACTACACATTTTGCCAGTTCCTTCGGTCGTCGAACTCGCGTACAAGCCACTAAAGCATCATTAGCCCCAATCGGCGTTAACGTCTTGATTTTGAGGACACACAGTGATAAATCTTTGGGGTAAAGAACTTCTGCACAAGCGGCTGCGGCTAGGTCTCTGGAAACATCAGCCCGCAATAACTCAGCCGCACAGACTTGAAACTCACTGATGGCGGCAGTAGCGGGACGAATGGGAATTGCTAGAGTAAATAAACTAACAGTGGCTAGCTGACTGGCACAGACTCTCCAGAAGGAAGGGACGGTGCGTTTTTGGGGACTGGGACTAGGCATAAGAATTTTATCGGAAAATGTCATAAGCTATGCTACCTGTTTAGAGGCTATTTAAGGATGCCATACTCGTATTAATTTGCACTGAATGCCCAAGCTTATGAATAGCCGTGAAGCCTCACCCAAAGTCCTATGGCTACAAGTCTGGGGACTCGCCGCCGTACAGGGAGCGATCGCGTTAACCTGGGTAATATACAACCTTTACCTGCTCAAACTCCTGACTCAGTTTGGCTTTCCCAAAGGACTGGCAACAGGACTGCTGATTTTAGAAAATATCTTAGCGGCTGTCATGGAACCGTTGATGGGGGGACTTTCTGATCGAGTTCAGCGCTGGGTTGGCACTCGCTTCCTCTTCATTGCTGTTGGCATTGTTTTATCATCTGCTTTCTTTATCAGCATTCCTGCCGTTGTGGTTTTTGGCAGTCCGGTTACTGCAATTCGCTGGGTACTGCCCGGAGTGATGGTAGCATGGGCGTTGGCAATGACTGTGTTTCGGAGTCCGGCTTTATCCTTGCTGGGGCGGTATGCCTTTGCGACAAATCTCCCTCAAGCGGCTAGCATACTCACTCTAGTCGGAGGAGTCGCGGGGGCTATGGCACCCTTAGCGGGTCAGTTTATTCTAAGTTTAGGATCAGTTTTTACGTTTACGGTTGGATCATTTACGCTGCTTGGTGCGGCGGCGGCTTTGAGATTCGTCAATCCTAACCGCAGCATACAGCAACCCAAACCGGATGCGCCTGCAAGTATCACACCCACCAATAGCTGGCGACAGATTTCTATCCCGCACTTGGGATTGGTGTTTGGTGCTGGGGTAGGAGTAGCGCTAGGATTTCGCTTGATGATGCAAACCTTTCCTAGAATTCTAAATACTCAAGTTCCAGATGCCAACAAGAGCTTAATTTTGGGTGGAATTTTTATCGCGGTGGCACTCACCGCTATCCCGGCTGGAACCCTTGCGACTCGCTTGGGGAATCGTCAAGCGATGGTTTTTGGGTTGTTGGCAATGGCGGGATTGACTGGAGTCATGGTGTTGACTCAAAATGGGGTATTTGCTGGTGTAATAGCGATCGCATTCGGTGCAACCTTTAGCTTGGTTTCCAACGGCACTATTCCCTTTGCCCTATCGATGGTGCCGCCGGATAAGGCAGGTTTAGGAACAGGTATTTATTTTAGTGGTGGTGCTGTTGCCAATAGTGTGTTTGCCGGTATCTTTAGTCAGCCTGATAGTGTATCACCCATTATTAGTGCGTTAATTGGAGCTGCTGCCTTTTTAGCCGCAGGTTTTTTTGTAGCAATGAGCGGTAAGCTCACACATTCATATTGTTAACATAAAGCCAGATATCATCGGTACAAGCGACCGGATTGGTTTGGTGTGGTAGGCATCCCTCGATTTTATGATGAAGTCGATATGCGACTGAGTTATGTAATTTGGCAGGAAGGTGTGATTCCATTTGTGGTGGTTGAACTGCTTTCTCCAGGTACAGAAAAGGAAGATTTAGGGCAATTTGACTCAGAAAAACTGCCACCTGAATCTCAGGAAGTTGCAGAGAATGGGCAAATAATTCAGACTCAGACTGAGGAAAAGGAGAAACCACCCCGAAAATGGCAGGTTTACGAGCAAATTTTACACATTCCTTACTATGTCGTTTTTAGCCGTTATACCAATCAGCTAAGAGTATTTAAGATGGCAGGAGGGCATTACCAAGAACTGGAGTTAAACCAGTCACGAGTATGGATGCCAGAGTTAGAGTTAGGCTTGGGATTGTGGCAAGGAGAGTTTCAAGGAATTGAGCGCTTGTGGTTGCGTTGGCACGATACTGAAGGTAACTGGATTCCTACTGAGGCGGAACAGGAACGAACTGAAAAAGCACAGGCTTTACAGCAAGCTGAACAGGAGAAACAACGAGCTGAACAAGCAGAATCTAGGTTAGAGTCTTTAATTCAGCGACTTCGGGAATCGGGGATTGACCCTAATACGTTGCTAGATGACCAAAGCTGATCCAATACATTTTATCGAAAGGGTAATTCATGAATCACCCCTTCGATAAGATCACTGCAACTGAGAACCGCTATAGACGAACAAAACCACCCGACAAGCTTAATACTCAGGCACTGAAGAATCAATTTCTCGACTCCAAGCAGTAATTCCACCTTTAACGTTAATCCCCTCAATTCCGGCTTCTTTCAGGATGCCCAACGCTTTAGCTGAACGACCACCCATCTTACAATGGGCAATCAATCGATGACCGTTCAATAGTTCCTTAACTTTTTCCACACCGGCACCGTTTTCAATATCTGGTAATGGTATCAGCACGGCACCAGGAATCTTGGCAATTTCGTACTCATTAGGATTGCGGACATCAAGGAGGAGAAAATCTTTCGCACCACTATCGAGAAGTTGCTTGAGTTCCTGAACAGTCATTTCTTGGATAGCCATCAGCCGTTGTGCCTCCTGCTCTTTTGCCTGAGTAATACCGCAGAATTGCTCGTAGTCTACTAACTTTTCAATAACAGGTCGCACGGGGTTCGGTCGCAACTTTAGCTCACGGAAACTCATTTCCAAAGCGTTGTAGAGCAATAACCGTCCGTTGAGGGTTGTGCCTTTACCCAGGATAATTTTAACGGTTTCTGTTGCTTGGATAACTCCGATAATTCCGGGTAGAATACCCAAGACGCCGCCTTCGGCACAGGAGGGAACCATTCCCGGAGGTGGGGGTTCGGGGAACAAGTCGCGATAGTTAGGTCCGCCTTCGTAGTTAAATACGGTTGCTTGTCCTTCAAACCGGAAGATAGAACCGTAGACGTTGGGCTTACCTAGCAACACGCAAGCGTCATTGACCAAGTAACGGGTCGGGAAGTTATCGGTGCCATCGACAACGATATCGTAGGGCTTCATGATATCGAGAGCGTTCTCAGAAGTCAGGCGGGTTTCGTAGAGGTCTACCTGACAGTTGGGATTAATTTCCAGAATCCGAGTTTTGGCAGAGTGAATCTTCGGTTTGCCAACCCAAGACGTGCCGTGAATCACTTGACGTTGCAAGTTGGAACTATCGACAATATCAAAATCAACAATGCCGATGCGTCCGATACCAGCAGCAGCCAGGTAAAGCAATAGGGGCGAACCGAGTCCACCTGTACCGATACAGAGGACGCTGGCGGCTTTGAGTCGTTTTTGCCCCTCCAGTCCAACTTCTGGCAAAATTAGGTGTCGGGAATAGCGTTCGTACTCTTCTCGTGTAAGCTGGATTTCATCCAGATTGGGATTTAACATGGTGATTTGGTAAGGAGCTCAAGATTTAATAGCTTATCCAAAAATTGGTCGTCAGTGAGGGAAACGGTTATCGGATCTTGATAGTTCGTCCGATATCGTGCGACCCAAGGTATTTTTGAGCGAAAGGTTAGGGTGTTACTCCCCAAAATCTGCCGCTTCGACCGTGAGAATTTCCTCAGGCTGAAACTGCCCCTCATCATCGAGGCTCCAGCTTCTGAGGTCACGAGTTATACCTTGCTGAACGGAAATTATAATATACGAGTATTGCTGCCAAGCGATCGCCTGATCGAATGGAGACGGCACGGCTGGGTGATCAGGGTGAGAGTGGAAAATTCCAATAATATTTAGATTGCGATCGCGTGCTTCTTTTTGCACCTTCAGCATGACTTCTGGGGCAATGGTAAAGTGGTTGCGTTTAGTGGCTGAGGGTTGAACGGAACCCTCTACAGCTTGGAATGCTGCAATTGTCTCATCGTCCCAAGCGTTTTCGGTGGGTAAGACTTCGATTAAGGTTTTAACCGTTCCCTGAAGTTGACCCAAGAGTAAACCGCAGCACTCTTCTGGGTAGGTTCCTTCGGCGTGGGTTTGCATCGCCTGGAGATGATGGGAGTGGAGTTTGAGGATACTGGGGGGGAAGTCTCCTTCTGTTGTCATGGGGATACACCTAAGTTTTAAGCCTGAAATCTTTCTGCCTTACTCCCCAACAAGGTAGGCAATTGGACTGCAACTAGCATAATTGAATAATCAGGGAATCGAAGGAGCTGAAACGCTTACATTAATTTTAACTATAATGGCTCAAAATCTTGATCGCTCTAAAACTTACGAATCTTTCCTGACTTATTTTGCCCAATACGCTCAGGACTTTCTGAGGACGCAAAACCAGGAAATCAAGGAATCTTTAATGCGTCGGCAAATTCCACTTAGCAAAATTCCCCCTCTAGAACAAGCCTGTAAAATCTCACTAAAACTGGGCGAAAAGCTAGCCTTGAATCCTATTAAAAAAAAGCTCATCAACCAAATTGAAGCGGCTGCCTATTTTCTTCGAGATTTTCAAATTGGCATTTTAGGTCAACGCACCAGTGTATTTCATCTTTATGAAATCGAAATTCAAGTCGATAACAACCTTCACTATGCGTTAACGTTTGAATCCGGGAAGCTTTTCATCCAAATTCCCTATTGGCAAATGCTCTTTCTGGATCGCTATATCCCCTATCAAAAGCTAAAAGCCCTATGGAATCGAGGCGCACATCTTCCCAAGCTGTCCCCTGCGCGTCGGGTTTGGTGGTTGTTGAACCCCATTGGCGAATTGCGATCGAATCTGAGATCGATGCTGTTGCTTGCCGTTCAAAAGCAACTTTTAGGACTTGATAAGTTATTGGTTAAATTTGGACTGGTTGATGGCGAAGAGCGTGAAAATCTGCCCGATGGAGACGGACATCCTGAAGGTCACAGGTTCAAGGATAGCGCGATCGCTTTCCTGAAAGCTACCGTCAACGAGGAAAAACTGGGCGTGAATCTGGAGCTGGTTCTAAAGGAGCGGGATGAGGCAACCCTGGCACAGCTCTTGGGTGTCTTTAAGAAAAATTTATCCGATCCCGGTCAAATGGAAGAACTCATTGATACTGGAGCCTTAACCTTACAGGAGACAATCGAGCAAGAACAATCCCAAGTCGATATCAAAATGTTTGGCTTTGTGAATGTCGGCAACTACCACCGGATTGATGTCGATCTGAATATAAGCGCAGGCTACATGAAAAAATACGTTGAGGTGATACCCAGAAACGCGGATATCAAAGCCGTTCAATTTGGGTTCGTGAATGTCTATACCATTGACGATATCACCGTGAACCCAAACTTTCACGGGGCGATGAAGCTCAATTTTGAAACGGCGGCTCTAGAACAAGCGTTGAAGGAATTAGAACTGGTAGGATAAATCTATGGAACGTGGTTTGCTCTGGTTACCCTTGCTGGCAGTCTTTTTTTGGCTGGCTTGGTCGGGTTGGAACGAATACCAAAAAGTTGAAGCCTATGGCAATTGGGCAAAGCAATTCGATCGAGCGAAGTACGATATTTATGCAGTACTGGGTCAAAAAAACGATGAGTTAACCTGGGGAAAACCCACCCGTTCCGAACCCGTAGATTTAAAAACCTTCTCGCTCAAAGACGTACAATCTATCCGCTTGCTTGTGAATAACCAGGTAGCTGATTTAGAGACGCCTCCTAGTAAAGGTCGAGCGATCGCGTTGGAATTTATCTTAGGAGAACCCACCCCTTCTCTTCAAGTTCCTTTTACAGAAATTCGCCTCGCTGTAAAGTGGGGGAAGTTTCTTCAGGAAGAATTGCAGAAGAATAGGGAGTGGGGAGTAGGGAGTGGGGAATAGGGGTATCCATTTTCGCCAACTTGTAGGATAGGCGTCTCGCCTGTCTTGGGACTTTGGGTGTGATGCATCCATAGGAAATTGCGATCGCTAAGATAGTTTCAACAGATGAGTTGGGTATCCAAGCTATGCAGACAACAGAAAAATCGTCCACTCTTCGTCCTTGGACTTTCGAGGAATACCACCGCATGGCAGAAGCGGGGATTTTTCACCCAGAGGAACGAGTTGAATTAATCAATGGACAGATTATTAGAATGAGTGCCAAGGGAACTGCTCATACTGCTGCTGTGAGACGCACGGCTAGACTTTTGCGTAACCTTTTAGCCAATCAAGCCGAGGTTTATACTCAAGACCCTATTCAGTTAGATGATTTTTCGGAACCCGAACCGGATATTGCTGTTGTTAGACTTGATCCGTTGGATTACGCTGACCATCATCCTACTCCTTCAGAAGTCTATCTCATTATCGAGGTTGCTGATAGTACTTTTAAATATGATCGTGAAACGAAAGCCAAAGCTTATGCTCGGTCAGGAATTGCAGATTATTGGTTGTTAGATGTTAATGAGCGCAAACTCCACGTCTTTCGAGAACCCACTCAGGAGGGATATCAAAGTGAGGTGATTTTTGCAGAGGATGTGAGTGTTTCACCGTTACAGTTTTCGGAATTGGCGATCTCGCTTCGGGATATGTTACCGCCAGTGGTTTTTGGAGTAAGTGATCGCTAATTTTAATTTAAGCTAATAATTCATAATTATTCTCTAAATAGTATTTACAGAATAACCTGTCGCTCTTATTTTATAGATAATTTGCTAGGGGGATTGCCATGGAGGATGTAGTTGCAGCTAATCGGCTCCAAGCTATAGTTAAGGTATATGACCTATGTTCAATAGAATGGTATGACAAGTGAACCCCAGATATTGGCTAATTTAAAAGCACTACAGAGTTTAAGTCTTGGTTCTACTGAGCAGGATGTTAGAGAAGACTTTATCAAACCTCTGCTAGAGAGTTTGGGGTATCGTTCAGGAATAGAAAATGCTATTGAACGCAACGTGTCCCTTAAAGTCTCTTATGTGAAGATAGGAACAAAGAAAATTAATATTTCCACATATCCAGATTATGTCCTTTCAGTCGCTCAGACTAGGAAGTGGGTATTAGATGCTAAGAACCCTGATGAGTCGGTTTTAGACGTTGAACATATTTTTCAGGTTCACAGCTATGCTATGCACAAAGAAATCAATGTACGGCTTTATGCCTTATGCAATGGCAATGAGTTAGCTCTTTACCGCACTATCGATAATACAAATGAACCTGTATTTTACATCCGTCGAGAGGAATTAGTAGAACGCTGGGACGAACTATACCAGCTTCTTTCGGTAGAGGCATTTCAAAATCGCCTCCACTATCATGTTACTCCTAAAATACCGCCACTAAAAGAAAAGTCCTCTAATTTGAGCGAATCTCATCCAAAGAATATCATTGACCAAGAACCGCTAAGAAAAATTATTATTCCCCGGAAGCAAGCTTCTCAAGTTCACGCAAGAACGCATCCTTATTTTACTCGTAGACCTTGGAATGTTATTCAAGAATATATCAGATATTACTCGAATCGAGGTGATGTCATCCTTGACCCTTATGGGGGTTCAGGTGTAACAGTCATTGAGGCATTGGTATTAGGTCGTAAAGGTATTTACTTTGACATTAACCCTATTGCTACATTTATGACGCGAGTTCTGGCACTTGCACCTGTCGATTTAGCTGCATTAAATCAAGCATTCAATTCCATTGCCCAAAAATGCCAGACTAAAATCAATGAAGCCTATAGCCAGGATGATTTTAATCATACGATTGACTATTGGTATCCGACTAATGTATCCATGCCACCGGATGCAGATGTCGATTTTTTAGATGAATTATTTAGTCAGCGCCAGCTATTTTGCCTGTCTTTATTGCTTCATGAAATTGAGAAAATTAAAAATCCTGATATCCGGGATATTCTGAAGCTGGTATTCTCGGCAACCTTAGTTAAATGTAATATTAGTTATCACAATACAGGCAGGGATGAAAGGGAGGGGGGAGGTGATAGTGGTTTTACCAAGTACTATCGTTACTTCGTTCCCAAACAGCGTTATCCCGAAGTCAATGTTTGGGCTGTATTTGAGAAAAAATATGGGTCGATCTATAAAGCCAAGAGTGAAATAAATACTACCATTGGTAATCGCTATCAGGATTTACAAATTTTTCAAGCCTCTGCTACAGAGATGCTCAATTATATTGAGCCTAACTCAGTAGACTATATTTATACCGATCCACCCTACGGTGCAAAAATTAGCTATTTGGATTTATCCACCATTTGGAATGCTTGGCTGAAATTACCTCTTCCTTCTCAAACCTTTGAACAAGAAGCGATTGAAGGAGGTTCCCGGAAAAAAACCTTAAAAGATTATGACAAGCTGCTAGCCGAGTCATTACAAAAAATGGCTCAAGTTCTGAAGCCAGATCGATGGATAAGTATTGTATTTGTTAGTGAAAAACCAGCTCACTGGCATACAATTTATGATACTTGTACTCAGTTAGGGTTAGAGTACGTTAACACAGTACGACAGCCTTCTGATCGCAAAACCCCTCGCAAAATAAAAAACCCCCTTCGCCATTTTTGTGGTGAAATGGTGATTAACTTTCGGAAACGCAGTCATCCTGTTATACAAGTCAAATCCAAATTAGACCGGGATATCATTGACATTATAAAACAAACAGCAGAATTAACCATCATCAATAATAACGGTGCTGCGACAACGGAAGAAATTAATGATGCAATGATTACCGAGTTGCTCAGTAACGGATATTTACAAGAAGTAACAGAGAAAGTTTCCGACTTTGGCGAACTTCTGAGAGAGTATTTTGACTACGACACAGACGCCAATGTATGGAAAATTAAGGCAAAGACTAAATTAGGTTCTCACATCCCTTTAGATAAAAGGATTCAGTTTTATCTTCAATCTACCTTTAACAAAGCCAAACGGTTAAACCAACGATTGACCATTGATGATATCGTTCCTGAAGTGATGCCTTATCTGAGAAATGGTAAAACGCCAGATAGCCAGGACATTTTAAGTGAGTTGGAGAAAATGGCGTATCCAGATGGCGAATACTGGGAAGTCAACACCGGAACTCAGCTTACGCTCAAGCTTGATTAGAAACTACAGTTTACCCCTAATCCCCAGCTTGTACCTTCAGATTTAACCTGTATTATGAAACATTTCATCCCCATTCTCGCAGTTTTTGGGCTACTTAACGCCTGTAGTAGTCCCCTCTATCAGTCATCCCAAACTATCGGCAGTTCAGCGAACTGTCCCGAACAGGCTGAACCCATGCCGATTGCTATGGAAGGGGATGAGGCGTTTTATGACCATTTTGACTATCACACCCGCAACATTGTGGCAGATACAGATACGGTAAAATTTAAAACTCTTCAGCACGATTTCGTTTACTGTCGGGGCGACCGCAATTGGACAGTACAGCCGGGAACGTTACCAGAGGAGTTGCAACCGCCCCAACCCGAACAATTCCAACAAGAACTGAATAGTCCATCCTATCAAACCGTTGAATTAAACGGACAGACTTATCAATATCGGGTAATTCTGGAACCCAATCCTTTTACAAGCGACGAACAACGACAAGAACCGGAAGAAGTTGTATTTGAGCTAATTGCCCCCGATAGCGAACAACCCCAACGTCAAACCCTGTATACCCTAGAACAAGTCAAGCAGGCTGAAATAGGAAGTGGGTTAGGCGTACCTCGCGTTACGGCTGCTGTTGATTACGAAAATCGCTTGTTTTGGTCGGTGGCGTCGGAACAAGGCGAAGGCTTTAGCGGCATAGCGACAGTTGTGGGTTACAATCCTGTAGCCGATGAATTTGTCATGATTCAACCGCCGGAACTTCAGGGACAGCAAATTACAGATTTAGTGATTGCTGGAGACTCCACCAATCCTGTTTTTTGGATGGGAACTCAAATGAGTGGGGAAGGCAGTCCCTACCTACCGGGAATGGGATTAGTCGCTTATCGTCCCACCCCACCCCGTGTGACATCGGGTTCAATTACTGCTTACCACGTTCGCAACAGTCCGATTGTCGGGGCAATTGTCGATCAAGTGTTATTGGAAAGCGAGCGCTTGTGGGTCAGCACAGGTAACGGTATTTGTCAAGTCAAGTGGCAAGGGGCTGATAATCCTCAAAACTGGTCGTGCTGGCGATTTGCTGCTATGGCAAAACTGCCGAGTGAGGGACTACCACTCTACAGTAGCCTGCAAGACCAAACAGTTGATGCCACACTCCCTCCGGATGAGGAAACTGTAGAGGTACTGTGGTGGATGCCTATCGACTACGAGACTCGTAACGGTCGCTATGAAGTCAGGTATGATGAAGGCTTTAACGCGGCATTGGAGGGACAAGGGGCAGTTCCTTGGTCTGAGTTGTATCAATCATCAAGGCAACCCAATAGCTGGCAACCCTCCGTCTACTGGTTAGGTCGAGAGTGGCATTGGAATGGAGATCGCTTTGTGCGAGGCTTTGATGAAGTGGCACTCAGTTTGTTTGGGGGAGGACCCCATGGCATTGAACCGGATACCGCAGAGGTTGGAAGCCGTCCTGATGTGAATGCTATACGGGGTGATTTAGAATTGCTGGAACTAACGGAAAATTCTACTAGCGTCAAACATTATTCGGGTTGGGTGGAAGAAAACGCGCTCGAACCTTACCTAACTGTTGTACCGCAACAGCCAATTCTTAATCCTCGACCCAATCCTCTCATGGATTTTAGGGAGTAGGGAGTAGGGATTAGAACGCAACTTGATATTAATGATCAACTTGACGATTTTTCTGCCTGAGACTTCAACCGCCAACCGGGTTTCACGACTTGACGCGCACGGGCAATCACCAGGCAATCATCCGGCACATCTTCTGTCACTACCGAACCCGCCGCTACATTTACATCTTCTCCGAGAGTGACGGGTGCGACCAAAACGCTATTTGAGCCAGTTTTAGAGCGATCGCCGATTTCTGTCCGGTGCTTCTTGATTCCATCGTAGTTGGCAGTAATAGTTCCTGCACCGACATTTACTCGATTTCCCAGCGTCGCATCTCCTAAATAAGAGAGATGGGCAACATTTGTGCGATCGCCAATTTGAGCATTTTTCAGTTCTACAAAATTCCCGACACGACAGGATTCTCCCACGTTTACATGACCCCGTAGGTGCGAGTAGGGACCAATCCGAGTGCCATTTTTAACAACAGAATCACTTACCACAGAATACAATACCGTGACATTCTCACCCAACTGACTATTTTCAATCAGACTTCCCGGACCAATACGACTACCGGAACCAATAACCGTTTTACCTCGCAGATGGGTTTGGGGTTCGACAATCACATCTGGCTGCAACTCCACCCCATCATCAATCGTGATGCTGCCAGGGTCAATCAACGTTACCCCCGCCTTCATCCAGGCATCTTTTACCCGCGTTTGCAGAATCTGGTAAGCATTGGCAAGTTGTTTGCGATCGTTGATGCCGAGGATTTCCTGGTAATCTTCAACATCTACCGCCATTACAGGGTCTAAATAGTTAACAACATCCGTTAGGTAATACTCCTTCTGGTCGTTATTCGCTTGGAGTTCCGGTAGAATTTTAGCCAATTGCGACCAATTGAAACAGTAGACCCCAGCGTTAATCCGGCAGTTTTGCTTTTGAGCTGGCGTGCAGTCCCGGTCTTCTACAATCTGCGTGACCCGATTTTGCCCGTCACAAAAAACCCGTCCGTACCCTTGAGGATTTGGCAGTTGGGCAGTCAGCAGAGTAGCCGCATTTTGATTAACTTGATGGGTTTCCAGTAGCTGCTTGAGTGTGCTGGGTCGCAATAGGGGAACATCCCCATTTAAAATCAGTAGGTCGCCAGTAAATCCTTCTAGGTGGGGCAGCAGTTGTTGAACGGCATGACCGGTTCCCAATTGCTCGGTCTGTTCGACAAATTCCAGCCCCGCAAACGCTTCTAGAGATTGTTTAACTTGTTCAGACTGATAGCCGACAATCACGAGACACTGCAAGGGATCAACGGCAAGACTAGTGTTAACCACTCGTTCAACTAGTGAAAATGAGCCTAACTTGTGGCAGACCTTGGGAAGGTCTGATTTCATTCGCGTCCCGCGACCTGCTGCTAAAATCGCTACTGCTACCATGACTGAGCTATCAACTACCTGCTACCAGCGTTCAAAATTTTCGCTAAACGATGATAGCACTTGTGGGAGCAAGGGCGACCAGTAATACAGATATCGCACTCTTCTGGAGAAGTGAGCGCTTCTACATTGATGACAACATAATTTTTATTACATAATAATACATATGTACTAAAATAAGAAAGAAAGGTAGTAGTTGGCTAAAATAGCCTTGCACTACCCCTTATACTGAGGGGCGTATGAAAGCAGAACTTCTCAAGAGATTGTTTAAGGCGATCGCTACTTCCGACACAGAGGCGATTGACAAGCTCACCTACCTAGTAATTGAAGAAGAGCGCAGCAAAGGACATACGCTGCTAGCTGACCAATTAGAGAACATACAGAAAAAGAGCCAGAAGGAAAAGCCTGCTTCAAACAGTAAACCAGCCTATCTGGTATCGGAAAACCTACAAGCTCTGAGTGAACTGCCAACCAGTAAGCGGTTCAATCTTCCCTTAGTCACCCTCTTACCGAGGGAGAAACTGCGACATCACATGGTGCTGCCTGATGCCGTTGAGAAACGTTTCCAGCGAATTGAGCGCGAGTATGCAGCAAGAGATAGACTAGCTCATCACGGACTGCGCTACAGGCAAAAAATTCTCTTGTATGGTTCTCCTGGTTGTGGAAAGACTCTGGGAGCTGAGCGTTTAGCTTGGAATACGGGTTTACCTCTGCTCAAAGTCCGCTTTGACGCAATGGTATCGTCTTTTTTAGGCGAAACTGCTAGTAACTTGAGACTAGTCTTTGATAAAGCTTCAGAAGAGCCATGTTTGTTGTTTCTTGATGAATGTGACTCGATTGCTAAGTCACGGGAGGATACTCAGGAAGTAGGAGAAATCAAGCGAGTTGTGAACACATTTCTGCAAATTCTCGATGAGTATGAGTCTTCCTCTGGTCTTTTAGTAGCAGCGACGAACCTGAATAAGTCTCTGGATACTGCTCTATGGAGACGATTTGATGACTTGATTGAAGTACCACTACCAGGAGAACAGGAGCTAGAATTTATACTAAAGCAAACCTTATCTGCCATTGAAGTTGGCTCGATCAACTGGTCACGGATTATTAAGCAGATGAGTGGTTTTTCTGCTGCTCAAGCAGTGAGAGTAGCACAAGATGCCGCTAAACGAGCGATTCTTGAGCGAGAGGAATTAGTGATTCAGGAACACTTAGAAGAAGCTATTGAAGAGATTAAGATTTATTAAGACAAATCATTGGCTTGTTTGGAGAACTAAATGGTTGAACCTTCTAAGCAATTCCCCCATATCCAGCTTAGGCTGGCAAGGGAGGGAACTGCTGCGCCTCCTCCATCAGGAGGGAGAAAACAGAATCCTCGCACAACTGCAAATGCAGGTGATAGGGGGGGACATGGCAGTAGACTTAAGAGTTCGACATTATCCATAGTCTCCGATTGGAAAGATACTCAAGCAAAACGGGAGGAGGAGAAAAACCCCCACTTCCGGATGAAGCTCAGCGCATTATCTTACAGATTGACCCTGTTTCTTTTGATCCAGATGGTCTTAAAGCATATGGCATTGAGGTAATTGCTGAGCTAGAAGATGGATATATTATTGGTGCATCAGCGGATTTAGAACTTAGCGATTTGCAAAAAAAGATAGAGAATTTCATCAATCAGGAGCGAGGTGGAGGCAAAATTGCCGAAATCTGGGATATTATTGATGGGAGAAAACGACCGGAGTATATCCTTTCTCCTGACTTATTAGCTCATTGGGATAAAGTTAAAGATGAAGAGATATACACTGTTGACATAGGAATTGCCTGTGTGGGTACTAAGGTTAAGCTATCAGATTATCCCAAGCGGAAACCTAACGAAAGTAATGAACGATTTACTAAGCGAGTTAATAATTGGATTGATAAACGTGATTCAACATATGAAGAATGGGATGATTTAAAATCTGATAGAGAAGAAGAATTAAGCAACTTTTTAACCGCCAAGTTTGGTAAAAACAATTACGGTGAAATTTTATCGATAAAAGACGGACATATTCCTAACGCAGCTCAATTACCAGATAGTTTCTCTTGCCGAATCCAAATCTCAGGTAAAGGTTTAAAAGATTTAGTTCTCAGTTTTCCATATATTTTTGATGTTAGTGAGCCAGATCAGTTTGCCGAAATTCTCCAGCGTCAAGGTTTATCTGATGGTGAAGAGCCTCCTTTTAGCTTAGAACCACCTGAACCAAACGCTCCAAAGATATGTGTAATAGATAGTGGTATTCAAGAGAGACATTCGCTTCTCAGGGCAGCCATTGATTCACAAAATTCAACTTCTTGGGTTCCTGGAGAGAATAATAAAACGGCTGACTACGTTAGCAATGGTGGACATGGAACTAGAGTCGCTGGTGCAGTCCTTTATCCCAATACTGTACCCCGGAGTGGAAAGCAATCAGCAGTTGGCTGGATTCAAAATGCTAGAATTCTTGATGATAACTGCAAATTACCTAAACAGTTATTTCCTCCTAATGTTTTAGGGGATATTGTAGAATTTTACCATGGTCAAACAGGAACAAGAATTTTTAATCATTCAATTACCGGATCTGTTCCTTGCAGAATCCGATATATGAGTGCATGGGCAGCCGCTATTGATCAACTTACATACCAAAACGATATCCTCTTCATAGTGGCTGCTGGAAACTTACCTTTAAGCAGCAGGATAGGCTATACAAGATTATCGGTCAGAGACCATCTTTTAGCCAATCGACCATACCCAGATTATCTTTTAGAGGGTTCTTGTAGAGTTGCGAACCCTGCACAAAGCTTTCAGGCTTTGACTGTTGGCTCAATTTCTCTAGGTTCTTGTAATATACCGCCTTGGTTTTCAATCTCGCAGAAGGACAAACCTTCAGCATTTTCTTGCTCTGGCTTAGGCATCTGGGACACGATTAAACCGGAAGTAGTTGAGTATGGTGGCGATGTTGCCACAGATGGAGGCGTTCCACCCAATATTAGTGCTCCCAAAGATTTATGTCCTGAACTGGTACGCTCAACCTTGAATGGTGGCCCTGCGATCGCCTGTGACCAAATTGGAACATCATTTGCAGCACCAAAAGTCAGCCATATTGCAGCTCTTCTTGCTGCTGAGTTACCTGACGAAAGTTGTCTTTTATACCGAGCATTAATAGTTCAATCGGCAAGATGGCCTGATTGGGCAATAGCAGACAACGTAGATAACCTACAGGTTATACGTCAAATTGGTTATGGCATTCCAAAACTTGACCGAGCTTTAAACAATTTCCCGAGTCGTATCACTCTAATTACGAGAGGAGAAAAGCGTATTAAAGCCCGACAAGCTCATGTTTATCAAGTAAAAATGCCAGAAGAACTTCGCTCTCAGGGAGAAGAGTTAGAGATTTGGGTCGAAGTTACCCTGTCCTACAAGGCTCAACCACGTCGAACTCGACGTAATCGCAGAAAATACCTTTCAACTTGGCTTGACTGGGATTGTAGCAAGAGAGGGGAAGATCCAGATCGTTTTCTGGCAAGAGTTTTGAAAGAATATGATGCTCCAGATGATGCTGAAAAGGGAGACAAACTTTTTAATTGGACTCTTGGTAAAAGGCAGAAAAATCATGGAAAAACTCAGGGCGCGTCTCGAAGTGCAGGAACTCTTCAGAAGGATTGGGCTATTGTTAAATCCTATAATCTCAGAGATGCTTTCTGCATTGCCGTAGTCGGGCATGAGGGTTGGAACAACGATCCAGATGCTACAGCCCCCTACTCTCTGGTTGTCAGCTTTGAAGCTGTAGAAGCTAATATTCCGATTTATACGGCACTTGTTGAAGCTCAAGTCGAAGTAGAAGTAGAGGTTGAGCAGCAGGTAGAAATTTTAAAAATACCCAAATTACTGGGCTAACTGCCTTTAGAGAAGCGATTATCGAGGGCATAGCTCTGCTACCCTCTAATCCTCATTATTTCATCACTAACGCGAAACCTTATAATGGGCGATACTGGACTCGAACCAGTGACCCCTTCCGTGTGAAGGAAGTGCGCTACCACTGTGCTAATCGCCCACGAACCTCAAATGTAGCACAAGGCAACGCTAACCTACAACAAGTAACCAGAAGGATTAATCTACCTGCGGATAGTCAGTCCATAGCGTAGTTGTGATACGCAAACTCTGATGATTGCCGTTTCCTAAAATCAAATGATCCAATATGGGAATGCAGAGTAACTGCCCCGCCTGTAAAAGCTGTGTGGTTAAACTAATATCTTCTGTACTGGGTTCTACGCTCCCGGTGGGATGATTGTGAGCAATGATTACCCGCGTTGCTCCTTGACGCAGCACTTCTCGGAAAATATCACGAGGATTTGCTAATGTCTCAGTTGCCGTGCCAATCGTAATCACTTTGATACCCAGTAACTGATTTTTGGCGTCTAACAGTACTATTGCAAATCGCTCTTGGCTTTGCCACATTAACTCATGACTCAGAGCTGCTGCTGCTGCTGCGGGACTATCAATCACCGTCCGATCCGTAGGTCGAGCCAGAAACGCTCGTTTTCCTAATTCAACCGCTGCTAGAATTGTGGTTGCCTTCGCTTGCTTCACACCAGGAATATTCATCAATTCCTGCGGAGTGATATCTCGCAACACTGCCATCGGGTCGCGCCGATCTTGGCTCAATTCCTGCAAAATATACTGCCCCAGTCCCATTGCCGAAAGTTTTCCTTTGCCTTGACCCGTACCCAACAAAATCGCGATAAGTTCTGCTGTGGCGAGATTTTTGGCTCCTAATGCCAATAATCGTTCGCGAGGACGTTCGCTTTCTGGAATATCGGCAATTCGGAGGCTATAGGTCATAAATACACCGCATCACAAATAAAAAGAGATTATCTTTAGTAATCCCTTTTTAAATTCCGAAAGCGACATTCAGGTTACAAACTTAGCGTATTAATAATGGGTTCGTCTGACTGATAGGTGTTGGCAGCTTTGAGCATGTGGTAGGTAATGAGAAGCTGCGTCAAGGCTAGGGGATAACTCTGAAGGATTTCCCCCGTTGTCCCCGTTACCTTACCAATGTCAGGATTACCTTCTAGAGTGCAGAACTGTCCCAAGTAAGGAATTTCGCTGCACATGATCCGTTCCAATTCTCTCACTTGCTCGTCAGTGGCATGACCGTCAACTTCCAGAACGTCAACAGGTTTACCCATATCCCGGTCGAGTTCTAAGCGGATTGCTGAACTGAGATGGGATTGGCTGGGACTGAGAATTCTGGTAAAATCAGGATGTGGAATAGTTGGTCTGAGTACCAAATCCACATTTAACATCAAATCACTTTGTTCGCAGTTCTCATCCGATGGACAGAAACTGACGACAATATCTGACCACTGGCGCTGGGGACGGATGAATGCCGCAGAATCAGATTCACGCCTTTTGAGTTGTTCGAGGACTTGTTCCTCCGTATACCCTCGCTTGCGAGTATCTCGCTTGATTTTCCACTGCGATCGCAAGGATTCCGGTGGTGCCAAAAAGACTTTCACATCAAAGCAATCACGAGATTCACGAGTGGCATACCCCAACAATCCCTCAACTATCACAAACTTTTTCGGCTGAATGTACTCCGGTGCATCGAGTGTACCGGTACTGTGATTGTAAATCGGCTTTAGAATCGGTTGTCCGTCACGCAGCAGACTTAGGTGCTGCTGTATGATATCGAGGTAGTTGCAATCGGGATGCAGCGCCGAAATTACTCGTTCTGATCGCTGTTTGCGATCGTAGCGATGGTAATCGTCGGTGCAGATAACAGTAACTTCCCCTTCACCCAAAATTTGAGCAATTCCCCGCGTCAGCGTTGTTTTGCCAGCAGCACTATCACCGACGATGCCAAGGATAATGGGGCGATTAGTCATAGTTGTCTTACAGCTAAAGTGAGTTGGTGTAGAGGAAGACTGATTGGTTTAATTCTAGGAGGGAAGAGGCAGTGAAGCAAGAAATTATGCTACGGCTAACCTAAAGCCGGATACCTGACTTGAGATGTTAATCCTTTTTCAACTACCCCAACTTACTCCGCTTCGCCATAAGGCTCCACTTCGTTGAAGTTGGGGATTGTATCTTGGCTCCACCTCAGTCCTGAATACCTCAAGCGGTAGTCAGTTTTGGTTTCGTCACCAGACACATCGGCACTTCGGCTTCGCTCAGTGCTAGGGACGGCTGAAAAACGCCCCGTACTCTCCCAGTCTTGCCGAGAGAGCAACACTCTAAGTGCAACATTCCTAGCTCCTACCAAATCAGCATGGAGAGTATAACCACACTGCTGACACACAAAGGTTAGACCCTTATTGGGTCTATTTTCAATAGAAGTGTGACCACAACAAGGACAAGCCTGAGAAGTGTAATGAGCATCTACTTTTACAGCCAAGCTTCCAGACAGCACAGCCTTGTAGTCAATGAAACTATGTAGTTCAGCAAATGACCACCGCGCTTTATTTCTGTTAGCTCTACGCTGTGTTGAAGATGCTTTCTTACCTTTCTTCTTAGGCTTTGTCCGCTCTCGAATATGGGTTAAATTCTCTAGCCCAATTAGCGTACTAGGCGTTACAACTTGTTTGGCAATACAGTGATTCGTCTCAGCGATAAACCGTCTCTCCCGTCCAGACAATGCAACTAATCTTTTGGTTGCACTACGGGTGCCTTTACGCTGCAAAGACTTTCTCACTCTAACGTAACGAGAAGCCTTATGTCTCACCTCTTTGCCGCTGAAAAACTGAGTCTTATTTCGGGTGTCTGCGGCAACAGCAATGTATCGCTGTCCAACGTCCACGCCCATGACTCGGTTGATATCGGTCGGCGTTAGTTCTGGTACTTCGACTTCTAGGCTTACCAGTAGGTAGTAAGTCTTGGTCGATTTCGAGTACCAGAGTTTTGCTGCTCCGATTTTGGCTACCCCAGACCGAATCATTTCTAGGTGCTTGGAGTAGCCTTGGTAATTCACCTTGATTCGACCATCTAGAGTGATGACACTCACTTTCTGGTCTTTAATAAATGAGTAGTCTCGTTGGTAATTTAACGTGCAGGTACGAAAAACGTATTTAGGCGGTTTATCTAGCCCCTTATATCGTTTCTTAGTATGACCTGCTTTGATTGCCTCCTCATTCTGTTTCAGTATGGAGCGCAGTGACTTGTATGTTGCCCCTACTTGTCGAGGAACGTTACAAGCCATTTGTGAGGGAAGTTTAAACTGCTCTCGCAATGTGTAATAGACTTCCTTCTGGATCTTGGTGCCGTTGTAGATTTTACCCATCTCAAAGGCGACACCAGACGTGTAATTTAGCGCGTCCCTATATGCCAAAGAAATCACCCGGAGCTGTTCTTTTTGCTCCTGAGTGACTTCTAGTTTTAATTTGGCGGTTAGGGTTTGCTGCATGATAACTTCACGAATTGATTGCATATTAACACTGTCGTGAAATGAGGGCAAGTGGTCGCTGAGGCTTCTCGAAGCGTAGTTTGAGCAACTCCGTACCGTTCGGACTTCGGCGTGAGCGCTCAGTCGAACGCTGAACGTCTCCGCCCTGAGCACTTCGACAAGCTCAGTGTTCCACCTGCCGAAGGGTCACATCGAAGCCTGCGTTGCTCTCGCTATGCCGTTCGGCTGACGCTCACGGCGAAGCCTCCCCAACCTACGCTTACTCTCTTTGAGGATGGGGAATCCCGCGAACTTGTTGAAAACTATCAGGATAGGCAGTCCTTCATCAAGTAGAATGATTCTCATTATAAAAATGTGAATCAAGGAGCTTCCTGATGCTGAAGCGTTTACCATTAAAAACCCGCAACCTTTGGAGCCTCGCTGTTTTAGTGCTTGTCGCCGGACTCGCAAGCTGCACTCAAGAGACAACACCTTCTCAAACTGCAACGGATAGTGCAGTCTCATCAGAGGAGAAGCTAACGGTGGTGGCATCCAATCGTGTTCTGTGTGATTTGACTGAAAAAATTGCCCGCGACACTGTGCAATTGAACTGTTTGCTCGATCCCAATCAAGACCCCCATACCTACCGGATAACTCCATCGGATCGAAAGGCTGTTGAAACGGCACAACTGGTACTCTACGGTGGCTATAACCTAGAACCCGGTGTTGAGGGATTGGTTAAAGCGACAAATGCACCATCTCCTAAAGTGGCTGTGTTCGAGGAAGCCGTTCCCAATCCGCTTAGGGGAGAAGCGCATACCCCTGATCATGAAGAAGAAGAGCATACTGAAGGCAAAGGTGACATGGCACCCGACCCCCATGTTTGGTTGGATGTTCAAAATGGTATTGCAATTGTAGAGGTCATTAGCAACCAACTTGCAGAGGTTAACGCCGATAACGCCGATTTTTATGCCCGCAATACTGAACAGCTCAAAACTGAGCTTGAACAGTTAGATACTTGGGTTAAAGAGCAAGTTGCCACGATCCCAAAAGCACAGCGCAAGCTCATCACAACTCACGATGCGCTGGGGTACTACGTTCAAGCCTATGGTTTTGAATCAGCAGAGTCGTTACAGGGTTTAAGTACTGAAGAATCACCATCAGCAGCACGGGTGAAAGAATTGGTGGAAATCATCGAACAAGCGAAAGTGCCAACCATTTTCGCAGAAACGACAACTAATGAAAGGGCAATTGACACCGTTGCCAGAGAAGCTAATGTTAAAGTCTCAGACCAAAAACTAATTGTTGGGGGGCTGGGAGAGGAAAATAGCGAGGCTGGAGCCTACATCAGCACGATCGCCAGCAACACTTGTGCGATCGTCAATGGCTTGGGAGGTCAATGTACTCCTTTTACAGAATAATCCATGATGAATGGCACTGACTTAAGGGTTTATAGTCAGGGATGCGATCGCTTTTAGCACACTCAGTACCAACTGAGTTATTTCAGTACCATTTTACCTAAAATGTAAATGGGCAGATGCCCACACTACACAACCTATTTCAGCAGAATGATTTTGGTGCGCACGGCAAAAAATGAGTAAACCTTTAGAAGAAAACCTTTCCAAAGACATTGCTCAACAAATCAAGAGTAAGTCAAAAAAAACATTTGACAATACTTACAAAGCCGCTTTATCACTAAAAAGCGCTCTGTATGTGCAAGGCTTTCTAGTCTGGGCGGGACATCCTTACAAACCCATCGAACATAGCTGGTTAGAGTTGGAAGAGTATTTGGTTGATCCAACCCTGCCCCATCTCAACAAAAATCCAGATGAACTCCACTACTTTCCTGCCCAACGCCTGAGTGTGAAGCAAGTCAAAGCTGCTGTAGAAGAAGCGTTGGAAGATTATCCAGAAGACCCACCACTGCCGGTTTACGGTGAGACTCCTTACGAATATTACGGTGATGTGATGTTAGGAGGTCGTGACTATCAATTGGCTTACGAACAGGCACTTGCCAAAAGTAAAGAATTAAACCAACACCCCATCAAAAATAACGGCTCTAGTTCTCTTGAATAGCGAATTGATGGTAAGCTTATCCAATTCCTAACCACCAAAGCAATACTTGAGCGATGAGAATTTTGGCAATCATGGCTGTTGGCATAATTGAAACGTAAGCCGTATTAGGTGCTTCTGACTTTGCCAAACTGCCGATGGTGGTACTGAGCAACACTGAAGCGCCAAACGGGTTCGGTTGGTACAGTTGGAGTTTGTCTAAAGTTTGGTGCGTTGGATGGAGTGGAGACAGACATGAAGTTACTGCCTGCTACTTTTGCTCTTTATCGTAGCACTGAGGACTGATTACCTTTAGTGGAATTGAGCGATCGCTCTCCTACATCCACGCGGCGACTGCCCTTGGTGCTACGCTTCGCGTAATCGAACAGAAGGGAATCAACAGGCAATGATTGAGGAGAGAGCGATCGCACTTTGGTCGGTTCGAGTTGGGCGATCGCTCGATCAAATCTATGATCGAAATAGAAAGCTTTCTCCACACCACAGGAACAATCTATGACAACTCGGCAGATTGTGATTAACGTGCCAGAATCAGTGTTGCAGGCTGAAAATATTGATGTAGATACCTTTGCTCGTGAATTGTGTGTCTTAGCTGCGGTTAAATTATATAAGCTGGGTCGCCTCTCGTCAGGTCGAGCCGCTGAACTGGCTGAAATGTCGCGGGTTGAGTTCCTGATGAATCTGGGACGCTATAAGGTTTTTCCGTTGGAAGCGGAACTACAGGACGTGGATATCAGAGGAGATTCGCAATCGAATTCTGAATCTGGCAGGTGAGTGAAGCGATGGCGTTTTGGGCTGTTGGAGGTGGGGGTATTAGCGAGAAGGTATAGCCTTGGGCTATCTCTATAATTAGAGTTAGCTCTACAATGTCTGTGCTATGTCTGTGACAGAATTACTGCCAACTCTGCAAAAGCTGTCTCGTGCTGAGAAGTTACGAGTCATGCAGTTTTTAATTTCAGAACTTGCTAAAGAAGAGAATGAAGCAGCACTAGAAGACGGGGCAATTTATCGGATTGAGTCTCCTTTAAATTCTCATGAAGCCGCTCATAAGTTAGCTCAACTTCTAGAAGAGGATAAGAAGGAAATTAATGATTGATGCCCAAAGATTTTCTTTTATCGAAAGGCTTGATGAGTTTGGTACTCCTGATGCTGTTCCCTCTCTGCCTTTAATTCTGACTTACCGAAACAATTCGATAGAAGTATCGGGATTGTTGGATACTGGGGCAAGTGTAAATGTTTTACCCTATGATGTTGGTGTGCACCTGGGAGCAGTATGGGAGGAACAAAGTACATCTGTTCTTTTAGCTGGCAATCTAGCTCCAGTTGAGGCACGAGGATTGGTTGTATCTACTGAAATTCGTCCCTTTGCGCCATGTCGTCTAGTTTTTGCATGGAGTCAAACGGATGATGTTCCTCTATTGTTGGGACGCATGAATTTCTTTTTGGAATTTGATGTTTGCTTTTATCGATCACAACTGGCTTTTGAGGTTCGCCCTAGAGTATAGCGATCGCTTCTTGGTCTGTTCAAGTGGGGAAGCGATTTACATCATTATTTATATGTAATTCTGAAAAACAGCGATGTCTAAACATTATTCTGAGCAAGAAAGAAATAATTTACGAGACGAGTATAATAAATCACGAGAGAGAGATTTAGCTGATTACTTTGCAATGATTGGACAGGGGTTTGATTCTAGCATAAATCTACTTTCTAAATTAATAGGTACTGCCCACGAGCTAAGTATAGGACGATACAAAGAAAGGTTGCTATTAAAATTAATATCAGATTTTCTTCCTAAAAGATATAGCGTTGGATCTGGATTCGTTATGTTTCCAGATACTGAGATCAACTCTTCTGGTAACAGTCACAATGTATCTAGAGAATTAGATATTATTATCTATGATTGCCTGAATTATTCAACACTGTTTATAGACCAAGATTTTGTAATTGTAAAACCTGAATCCGTTAGAGCAATTATTGAGGTAAAAGGTCGGCTCGATTCCCAGGCAATAGACGATTGCATGAGTAAATTTATTGATTTTCATAAAAAATGGGCTAAAGCTACTATGCTTTACAATTGCTTGCGTCTACCGACTTTAAAATGTCCAGGTTTATTTATGATGAACTGGGATATTGGTATTAATTCAAAGGGATACCCAAAATGTGATGGAAAAAGATTATTAGAAAGAATAGTAGAAAAGTATAAAGAAAAATTAAAAGGATCTAAAAATACCGAAACCTTACCTTTGTTAACGGCAGCTTTTATACACAATAACTGTATTGTTAACTTTCTGAAAAACTGTCCTGTAGAAGGTGACAGAATAGAATTTGGCTATTCTCTTAGTCCGGGTAAGTTTGCTAAATCCGAGAAGGACAGAACCATAGCCTATTTATTGTATTGGCTTGACTGGTATTTGGATGTACCATCTAACACATTAATTACACGCCCAGATTGTACTGAAAAAATGGTTTCTAATGAAATCTTGATGTTTGAAAAATGGTATGAGATTGATTTTTCATTATATGCCGATCAACCTCACTTCAGTAAGTAGGGTGCGTTGTTAACGCACCCTGTTTTATCTGATGTGGCTGAAAAGATGGTAACTTTAGAAGCTAATTACATTAAGAGTTTCAGCCACTCGACATCAAATCAAGATGACACTTTCCTGAACTTTACACAGGTTGGTAATTATAGAACCAACAGCAATATCGGTGCAGCGCCAGCAATAATGCCAAACAAAAAACCACCAACAAGAACAAACAAAATACCGCCTAACATTGCACTACCATAGCCTGCTAGTAAACTAGCAAGTGGAGCGCCTAACGCAGCCAGCAGTGAAGCCATAACAGCAGCACTCATATTTTTCTCTCCTAGAATAAGTGTTGTAAGGCTTATCACCTTGAAAACATTCTAACGATTTTAGCGATCTAAGGCAATTTTTTTGCTGCCATAATCAATGAAATTTGTGTAAACCTATTTTTTATTAAAAAAAAGAAAAAATTGCTGTGTTAATTTTGACATAGCTTGGAGAATTTTTCTGTGCTTGCTCAACTATTAGCTGAGGGTATTGTGGGAGCAGTGTTTGACAGCAAATTTGTTAATTGTGGTGGCCCTGATTCTAGTATATGCAAATTGTAAAATTCTGGTTATTCCCTGTTACAAGGAAAAAAATGAAAAAAGCTTTAATACTCCTCGTGTTTGGCGTAATCAACACTCTTGTGTTTAGTGAACCCGCCAGAGCTGAAGTAGCATGTGGTGATTCGTACTTGCCAAACGACAAACCTTGGTATCCGGTTTATACTAGAACATTATCTCTTAATGAAGCACGTCAACTGTGTGGAGATGCATTTACAACTTCTAACGGAATACAAATGGCATCTTTTAGCAGCTTAGAAAGAGCTATGAATTTTGCTCGTCAAGTCTCTGGTTATGTCGGAGAACCTACAACAAAAACTCAAATAGCGGACAGTGAACACTCATTGAATAGAGCAGCTATCGCTTACAATATTAGTCGTGAAGAGTTAGATGAAACCCTGAGAAGGTTGTATGAGCAAGTTAGATGGAAAATACCTACAGTTTCTTTTGAAGAATATAAAGAAAAAGCTGGTCTTCAATACACTCTTTTAGTTGACGTATGGGAGGATACAGTTAGTTATCCAGAAAATGATTTTAGGGATTTAGATGTTTGCTTCACCGATCCTATTCAATGTACTCCTTAATCACTTTCAACTCAGTTTAAGCCGCATCTTCTCAGTTCTACAACTGCCTTAGTGTATCTCCGCTCCCACTCCAAGGTAGTGTGACCGCCTATTTGATAGGGTGCATCTTGTGATTAACGTGCCAGAATCAGTGTTGCAGGCTGAAAATACTGATGCAGATACTTTTGCTCGTGAATTGTGCATCTTAGCGGCGGTTAAGCTATACGAATTGAATCGCCTCTCGTCGGGTCGAGCGGCGGAACTGGCTGGAATGTCGCGGATTGAGTTCTTGATGAATCTGGGACGCTATAAAATTTTTCCCTTGCACCACTGGTTGATCGGCTACGAGATTCAGGGATGTGGATATCAGAGGATATTCGGAATCGAATTCTGAATCTGGCAGGTGAGTGAAGTGATCGCATTTTGGTTGGTTTGAGTTAGGCTATTGCTTTCATAAGTGTTGCAGAGATTTGCAGGAGATCAAACAGTGAGTGAAGTAGATAAAGGTTATGAGTTAAAAGTGCTGAAGATGGTAGCCAATAAATACCTAGACGAAACCCTATCAGCTACAGAGGAAAGTCTTAAAGCACTTGAGGCTAATCGTGACCAAGTTGTGTGGGAGTTAGCCACAAGAATTTATAGCCAGAGTGGACATAAAGTTGAATTATCCACACTACGAGATGTAGTAAACTCTCGAATTGGAGTTGTGAAATATCAGCTAGCTGCTGAAAAGGAGCGTATGGCTGAGCAAGCTCAGCGCATTGCTGAAGAAAAAGCTGCTGAAGAAGAGCACCTGGCTGAACAAGCTCGGCGTGTTGCTGAAGAAAAAGCTGCTGAAGAAGCCTCTTTGCGTGACAAAATAAGTAGCATAATCGGGGAACTTGGAGTAGAGGAGAGCCAAGCTAAAATCTTTGTTAAAGTTCGGAAAATAGTTAGTGAGCAATTAGAGGTGGATGAGAGTGAAGTGACTTTGGATAGCCACATCTCAAATGATTTGAATGCCGATGGGCTTGATACTGTTGAGCTGGCGATGGCGCTAGAAGAGGAATTCGACATTGAAATACCAGATGACTTGTTGGGGGCGGTTAATAAAAAGCCACTATCATATTTCAGTAGTTCCTTTGATGATCCAGTTGCAGTAGCTTGCACCGTCAGAGAACTCTTGCTCTTTATTCACAAGAACGTTTCATCTTAAACGGCATTGTTAAAATCCCCAAAATCTGACTCACTTCATTAATAAAATAATCTCGCTTATCAATCCAGACAGTTTTATCAATCAACTTAAGAAACTTCCAATCCGTTCCCGTCGTTACCGCTCCATAGATACTTGCGATCGCCTCTCCATTTCGTTGATTAAATAATTGGGCTGCAACCATCTCAGCAATACACTGCCCTAAGCCAGATTTAATACTTTCATTCTTAGCCTCTACCAAAGTTACAACCGGAGTCCGAATTTCATAGGATTCTTTTGATGCCGTCAGAATATAATCGCAATATCCGCTCAAACCTGCTTGCACATCAACATTGAACTCTGAGCCTGAGAAGAAGAGCAGTGGAGGAGGCGACTTCTTCACTGACTTTAATCATAAACATAAAAAATAGAGCGGTAGGGCAGTCCGTTCTTAAAGCCAAGAGCCTCCTAAGCAATAGCCGGATTGTCTTGGAAGCCTACAGTGACTATTCGAGTACAGTTTCGGAGCTGTCACGATTGAGCAATCATATTCAGACGACGAGGGACAAACACACCGCTTGAGAGCCGAATGTGGGTTACAAAGGATAAAAAAATCCCCCACCCGAAGGCAAGGGATTTTTTTTAATTACCTACAAGCTTTCAGTCCGTCAACCGAACTTACCAGCAGTCGAGGCAATCACAAACGCCGCATAGGTAAGGACGTAGCCAACCGTGAAGTGAGCTAGACCAATCAAACGACCTTGAACGATAGACATAGCCACCGGCTTGTCCTTCCAACGAACCAGGTTCGCCAGAGGAGTGCGCTCGTGTGCCCAGACCAACGTTTCGATCAGCTCTTGCCAATAACCGCGCCAGCTAATCAGGAACATGAAACCAGTTGCCCAAACCAGGTGTCCGAAGAGGAACATCCAAGCCCAGACAGCCAAGTTACTCGTACCGTAGGGATTGTACCCGTTGATTAACTGAGACGAGTACAGCCAGAGGTAATCACGCAGCCAGCCCATCAGATAAGTCGAAGACTCATTGAACTGAGCTACGTTACCTTGCCAAATACCCAGATGCTTCCAGTGCCAGTAGAAGGTGACCCAACCAATGGTGTTGAGCATCCAGAACATAGCGAGGTAGAAAGCGTCCCAAGCAGAGATATCGCAGGTGCCGCCACGACCAGGACCGTCGCAGGGGAAGCTGTAGCCGAAGTCTTTCTTATCCGGCATCAGCTTGGAACCACGGGCATCCAACGCACCCTTGACGAGAATCAGGGTGGTGGTGTGCAGACCTAGAGCGATCGCGTGGTGTACCAAGAAATCCCCAGGTCCAATGGTCAAGAACAGAGAGTTGGTACTGTTGTTAATCGCATCCAGCCAGCCTGGTAACCAGACGTTACCGTAATTGGGCCAAGCGGTGGTAGCGATGCTATCAGGATTCGACAACAAGGCGTCAAAGCCATAAAGCAGTTTACCGTGGGCAGCTTGAATCCACTGAGCAAAGACAGGTTCAATCAGAATCTGCTTCTCAGGGGTGCCGAATGCCACCACGACATCATTGTGAACATACAGACCCAAGGTGTGGAAGCCCAAGAACAGGGATACCCAGCTCAAGTGTGAGATGATCGCTTCCTTGTGATCCAGTACCCGTGCCAATACATTGTTCTTATTCGCTTCGGGGTCGTAGTCCCGCACCATGAAAATAGCTCCATGGGCGAAAGCACCAACCATTAAGAAGCCTGCAATGTATTGGTGGTGGGTGTAAAGGGCTGCCTGGGTTGTGAACGCCTTAGCCATAAAAGCGTAAGGAGGCAGCGAGTACATGTGCTGAGCGACCAGAGAGGTGATCACACCCAAGCAAGCGAGGTGCCAACCCAACTGGAAGTGCAGCGAGTTGTTATAGGTGTCGTAAATCCCTTTGTGACCTTCTCCCAACATTCCACCAAAGGGCGTGCCTTTAGGCGGATTGTGGGCTGCCATAATATCTTTCATGCTGTGACCAATACCGAAGTTAGTCCGGTACATATGACCAGCAATGATGAAGATTACGGCAATTGCCAGGTGGTGGTGGGCAATATCAGTCAGCCACAGGGACTCAGTTTGGGGATGGAAACCGCCCAAGAAGGTCAGAATTGCTGAACCCGCTCCTTCAGATGTGCCAAAGACGTGCTGGGCAGTATCTGGATTTTGGGCGTAGACACCCCAGTTCCCCGTAAAGAAGGGACCTAACCCCGCTGGGTGTGGCTTCACTGACAAGAAGTTGTCCCAGCCAACGTGCTGTCCACGAGATTCGGGAATAGCAACGTGAACCAAGTGACCCGTCCAAGCCAAAGAGCTGACACCGAACAAACCAGCCAAGTGGTGGTTCAGGCGAGACTCGGCGTTCTTAAACCAAGCCAAGCTGGGGCGGAACTTGGGCTGTAGGTGCAGCCAACCAGCGAATAGAAACACCGCTGCCAGTAGGAGCAGGAATATGGAGCCTTGATAGAGGTCCCCATTGCTTCGCATCCCCTGGGTATACCACCAGTGGTAAACGCCAGAGTAAGCGATGTTAACTGGGTTAGAGGCACCAGCTTGGGTAAAGGCATCTACGGCTGGTGCGCCGAATTGAGGGTCCCAAATCGCGTGGGCGATGGGACGGACGTTTATCGGATCTTTGACCCACTGTTCAAAGTTACCTTGCCAGGCTACATGGAACAGACTGCCAGACGTCCACAAGAAAATGATTGCAAGATGACCGAAGTGAGAGGCAAAAATCTTTTGATAAAGATTTTCCTCCGTCATGCCATCATGGCTTTCAAAGTCGTGAGCCGTGGCAATTCCGTACCAGATCCGACGAGTTGTCGGGTCTTGAGCGAGATCCTGGCTAAATTTTGGAAATTTAGTTGCCATCTGTCTTAGGAAATCCTAATCGCTGACTTTCTGAGACTTATGCTTTAATTTGCCGCTCGTTTCCTGTCTTTTGTGACCCCCTGGAACCGGAGTTCCAGGTTGATGTTGGGTCTAGACAGGCAAGACACATTTGCTGTGTCCCACTTTATAGTTGGTATCCATTCAAACAGCCGTTATCCAACTGATAGGATTCGTGCCAGGAAGAATGACCAGGTCGTGACGATTCCTCCTAGAAGGTAGTGAGCTACCCCCACAGCCCGACCCTGAATAATGCTCAGAGCACGAGGCTGAATGGCTGGAGCCACTTTCAACTTATTATGCGCCCAAACAATTGATTCAATCAATTCCTGCCAGTAGCCGCGACCGCTGAACAAGAACATCAGGCTGAACGCCCAAATAAAGTGAGCGCCTAGGAACAGGATGCCATAGGCTGATAGGGCAGAGCCGTAAGAGGTAATGACCTGAGAGGCTTGCGCCCATAGGAAATCACGTAACCAGCCGTTAATCGTGATCGCGCTGGTAGCAAAGTTGCCACCCGTGATGTGAGATACGGTGCCATCGGCAGATACCGTTCCCCAGACATCCGACTGCATCTTCCAGCTAAAGTGGAAAATCACAATCGAAATGCAGTTGTACATCCAGAACAGACCCAGGAAGACGTGATCCCAAGCAGACACCTGGCAGGTGCCGCCCCGACCTGGACCGTCACAGGGAAAGCGGAAGCCCAGGGCAGATTTGTCGGACACTAGGCGCGAGTTCCGGGCAAACAGCACACCTTTGAGCAGAATGAGTGCCGTAACGTGAATTTGGAAGGCGTGAATGTGGTGGATCATAAAGTCCGCCGTTCCTAAGGCAATAGGCATCATTGCCACTTTGCCACCCACAGCAACAATCCCGCCACCAAAGGCATAGCTAACGGGTTCGAGCGCATTAGGTGCAGTTCCACCAGGCGCAAGGGCATGGATATTTTGTACCCACTGGGCAAATATCGGTTGTAACTGGATTCCAGTATCCGAGAACATATCCTGAGGACGACCAAATGCCCGCATCGTGTCGTTATGAACGTACAGACCGAAGCTATGGAAGCCGAGGAAAATGCACACCCAGTTGAGGTGAGAGATGATTGCATCCCGGTGACGGAGTACCCGATCCAGAAGGTTGTTCACATGAACGGCTGGATCATAGTCCCGCACCATGAAGATCCCAGCATGGGCTGCACCACCGACAATACAGAATGCCCCAATCCACATATGGTGAGTGAAGATGGACAACTGTGTGCCGTAATCTGTGGCTAGGTACGGATACGGAGGCATCGCGTACATATGATGAGCCACGATGATGGTGAGGGAACCGAGCAGAGCCAGGTTCCACGATAGCTGAGCGTGCCAGGATGTGGTAAAAATCTCATACATCCCCTTGTGGCCTTCGCCAGTGAAGGGACCTTTATGAGCTTCCAGTACTTCCTTGAAGCTGTGACCGATTCCCCAGTTCGTCCGGTAGAAGTGACCGGCGATGATGAACAGCACAGCGATCGCTAAGTGATGGTGTGCTGTGTCAGACAACCACAAACCGCCAGTAGTGGGATTCAAACCACCTTTAAAGGTCAGGAAGTCTGCATAAGCGCCCCAGTTCAAGGTAAAGAACGGTTTCAACCCTTGCTCAAAACTGGGATACAGTTCTGCCATCAAGCCCTTGTTCAAAATGAACTCGTGGGGCAGAGGGATGTCCTTCGGAGCAACCCCAGCATCTAACAGCTTGTTGATCGGCAGAGAAACGTGAATCTGGTGACCAGCCCAACCCAGAGAACCGCAACCTAGCAATCCAGCCAGGTGGTGGTTCATCATCGACTCCACATTCTGGAACCATTCCAGTTTAGGAGCCCGCTTGTGGTAGTGGAACCAACCAGCAAACAACATCAACGCTGCCATCACCAAACCGCCAATCGCGGTGCAGTAGAGTTGGAACTCATTGGTGATCCCAGAGGCACGCCAGATCTGGAAGAAGCCGGACGTAATTTGAATGCCGTGGAAGCCGCCACCGACATCCGCATTCAAAATATCTTGACCGACAATGGGCCAAACAACTTGAGCACTTGGCTTGATGTGGATCGGATCGCTCAACCAAGCCTCGTAGTTAGAAAACCGAGCGCCATGGAAATACATGCCGCTCAACCAGACAAAAATAACCGCTAAGTGACCGAAGTGAGCGCTAAAGATTTTCCGAGAAACATCTTCTAGGTCACTAGTATGACTATCGAAATCGTGAGCGTTAGCGTGGAGGTTCCAAATCCAGGTTGTGGTTTTTGGTCCTCTAGCAAGGGTACGGTCAAAGTGTCCGGGTTGGGACCACTTCTCAAATGAAGTGGGAACCGGGTCTTTATCAACTGTTACCTTTGCTTTCGCTTGCCGCTCTGGAGGGCTGATTGCCATCAGGAATCTCCTCTGTAGACAAGGAACGAGAAATATCCTAAGGGAAGTTTTATGGTTTGACCCCTATAGATTCACAGGAAAGCACTGACCAAAGTCTAGCTTTCCCTTGTAAAACACGATACCCCGTTTGACTTAAATCAAAAATCAAATGGGATATCATCTGTTGTTGATGATAGGTCTTGGCTCAGGAAGTCTTTGGTTACATTTAACAAAAATTCAAACTTGAGCAAATCAACGTCTACTTTGGCTTCTAGTGCGAAGTAACTCAGCCAAAAGTCAAGGGGATTTACCTTAAAATTTACAAAACTCAATAGAAGAGAGAAATCAGTCTCAGAATCGCAGAGGCAAGGTTTAAGGACGCGGAGACGCGGGAAGTGGGGGGTCAAAGCCTCGGATGTTCTCCGTCCGGACGCGATGAAAGGGAAACACTACTAGCAGAGGTAGAACGATATTTCGCTATTCTATGGACAGCTTCACTTAAGATGGAAAATCGGCGGTAATAAGGAGATGGCGTGTTGACTAAAAATCCCCAACAGACAACGGTGAGAGTAATTCTCTCCTTCCTGATGGCAGTCATTGTAATCTGGGGTCTGGTCGGTTGTAGCGAACCCATCAAGACCGTGCAGACTTATGAAGGTGAGAGTAAAACTGAACCCCAACCCGTAGGGCGACTCTCAGAAGTTGCACCGCCTCCAGTCATTCAACAGTTAAGCCAAAGCTTGGAAGCTTACCAGCCTCAAGTTGAGATTCTTAGTCTCAAGCCCGACCAAGTTCTCCAAAACACCACAGTATCCGTGCAATTACAGGTTCGGGACTTGCCAATCTTCAAAAACCCAGACTTGGAAATGGGTCCGCACCTGCACGTTATTTTGGATAACCAGCCATACATCGCTGTCTATAACACAGATAAGCCCCTCGTCTTTGAAGATTTATCTCCTGGAACCCACACCCTGCGAGTTTTTGCCTCCCGTCCCTGGCATGAAAGCTTCAAAAATGAAGGAGCCTACGCTCAAACAACCTTTCACATCTTTACCAAAACAGACGACAACAACCCCAATCCAGTTCTGCCACTGTTAACCTACAGCCGTCCCAAAGGCAGTTACGGAGCCGAGCCAATCATGCTCGACTTTTACCTAACCAACGCCCCCCTGCATCTCATCGCTCAAGAAAACCCCGAAGACGATATTCCCGACTGGCGAATTCGTATCAGTGTAAACGGTGAAAACTTTTTACTTGATCGCTGGCAACCGATTTATCTTAAAGGCTTCAAACCTGGGAAAAACTGGGTGCAGTTAGAGTTCCTCAACGAACAGGGCAACCCCCTGAAAAACGTTTACAACAACACGGCACGATTGATTAGCTACGAACCCAACGGTCAAGATACCCTTTCCCAGCTTGTGCGGGGTGAACTTTCTGCCGAAACCGCTCGTGGTATCGTCAACCCCAACTACCAATCCGAAGCAATACCTGCGCCATCTCCGACGCCAGAACCAACCCCGATACCCTCTCCAATTCCTCCAGTTGAAGAAACACCAGAGGCTGAACTGGAAGTACCCGCAGAAGTACCGAATTTATCCGCTGAACCAGTCACACCAGCCACTCAACTGGAAGCCCCCGAAGAAGAACCCATTCTACCCACCGAAACTAAAAAGCCGGAGCAATCAGCAGCTAAAGACATCTTCAATCGCCTCAAAAATCGCCTCCGCCGTTCTAAAGCACAGCCAAGTCCATCAACGGAACTGCCAGAGGAACTAGAAGCACCCTCTCCTGAACCCGTGGTTGTAACGGAGCAGCCTGACGTTGAACCGGAAACCGTTGTAGAGGAACCAATCCCCACTGATGAATCAGCAGCCACGGAATCCTCAGAACTGGAAAAAGCAGAATCCGATAAAGTTTTAAAGGATTCCCCAATTCCTACGAATGACCCAGTAGTTCCTTCTGAGTCTGGCTTGCCACCCACTCTGCCGGAAATTATAGAAACACCATTCCCAGAACCCTTAGAGCCAGAAGGGGCAATCTCTGAACCCAAGTCGGAGCCATCGCTTACTCAATCATCACAAACAGCACCAACACCGGAATCGCTGACTGCCATGCCGGAGAGTGATTCCTGAATATCCTTGATTTACTATCTTGCTGGGTGAATCGGAGATTGTGTCGAGTTATAAAGGGAAGTAATGCTGGTATCGACTTTAAGGGAGGTGATTTATGCAATCTCGCGTGCGAGCGCCAGAGCTGCCCCAAGATGGAATCTGGCTTAATACGAATCACCCTCTATCTCTGAATGAGTTAAGAGGGCGAGTCGTGATTTTAGACTTTTGGACTTACTGCTGCATTAACTGCCTGCACGTTTTGCCAGACTTACACTATTTAGAACATAAATACAAAAATAACCTCACGGTTATTGGCATTCACTCCGCTAAGTTTGACAATGAGAAAGAAGTAAAGAACATTCGTCAAGCCATTCTCCGCTATGATGTCGAGCATCCAGTATTGGTTGACAGTGGCTTTCAAGTTTGGCAGCAGTATGCCGTTCGCGCTTGGCCCACGTTAATGGTAATTGATCCCCAAGGATATGTAATTGGCTCCTTATCAGGTGAGGGTCATCGGGATGTTCTAGATCGGCTGATTGATGAGATGCTCGCCGAACATCAAGAGAAAGGGACTATTAACGTGAAAAAACTCAGTTTTACTCTAGAAAAGCAGCAGCAGCCCCTAGCAACCCCTCTCACTTTTCCTGGTAAGGTACTAGCTGATGAATTCAGCGGTTGCCTTTTTATTGCCGATTCTGGTCATCATCGGATTGTGATTACTACCTTAACTGGTGAGGTGCTACATATTATTGGTATGGGTAAGCCAGGATTGAAGGATGGATCTTTCTGTGAAGCTCAATTTTTTGCCCCTCAAGGTATGATTCTTGATGCTAACAATCAACTACTCTACGTTGCCGATACCGAAAACCATTGCCTACGATGTATTGATCTTGAGCGTCAGCAAGTAAAAACCATTGCTGGGACAGGGGAACAAAGTCACCAAATCCAACCCCATAGCGGACTCGGTTTAGAAACAGCACTGAATTCTCCTTGGGATTTGGAAAAAGTAGGCGATCGCCTTTTTATCGTGATGGCAGGCTCTCACCAAATTTGGGAAATGCAGCTAGAAACGGGGATTGTGAGTACCTACGCTGGCACAGGTGCAGAAGCCTGCCTAGACGGTTCCCTTGAGGAGGCGGCTTTTGCTCAACCCAGTGGCATTACGACGGATGGTCGAGAATTGTATGTTGCTGACAGCGAAATTAGCTCAATTCGAGGCGTGGGTTTAGTGAATAACCTACCCGTGCGAACCATCTGCGGTAGTGGTGAACTCTTTGGGTTTGGTGATGCTGACGGTGACGGTTCCGAGGTACGATTCCAGCACTGCCTGGGTGTTGAGTACACCCAAAATTATCTCTGGGTAGCCGATACCTACAACCACAAAATCAAGCGAGTTGACCCTAGTACCGGTAGCTGTCAAACTATGCTGGGAGAAGGTACATCCGGTCATCAAGACGGGCAGGGACGAGAGGCTCAGTTTTCGGAACCTTCAGGTGTAAGTGCGATCGCGGCTCATCTCTATATTGCCGACACGAACAACCACGCGATCCGTCAGGTTAACCTCGCGACTTTTGAGGTGACAACCTTAGAGTTTCCCGGATTATGCGCTCCTGATAGTTGTCTTCCGACTGAACCCTAATTTTGCGGGGTTTACCCCCTCTAACACTCTGGAGCGGCTATAATCCGCAATAAATTCTCAACATTATTCAAGTCACCGACTATGCGGCGGACAGGTTGGGGCCATACTCGTATTAAGGTTGGCGTTGCTGAAATCTGATTTGCCTCAGCCTGATCTGGATGCTTAAAAACATCAATAATGGTTAGGGTATAAGGACAGCGAAGCGAATGCTCTAACAACTCGTGCAGTTTCTGAAGAGTGCGTTCTGTTGCTCTACGATGTCCTGAAATAAACAAGCGTAAGACATAGCTATGAGTAACTACGGGTTGAGAGCGAATGTTAGGTTCCTCAGAATTGCCATCCAACTCCCCTGGTGTTCTGGTGCTATCAGAGCTTACCGAATCTTTCATTAAAGGGGATTGGGAAAACGAAGCTTGCCACACCTCCCGATTGACATCTTCTGCATGGGTGTATTCCAATGGATAATCGGTATCTTGGAATGGTTGGGTCTCTGGAGAATAGAATTCTCTGTCTGTGTAAGTAGAAGAAGGCTGTTGAGTGCGATCAAAGCGTACAATCAGGTCATGGTCTTCCCAAAGTTGGGGAAAACGTTCACGATACGTCTCTAGTACCATCGGATCGCAGGATTCTTCTTTCCACGAAGCTACTTGCCAGACTAGATTGCTTGTGCCAAACACGGCATTTAGCAATGCCTGATGGTGGTGTACAGGTCGGTAAATTTCTGCTGATGTTCGCAGTTGTTGGGTTTGAGAGTCGAGCCACCGATCAATTGTACCCGTATACCCTGGTACTAAGAAATGAGGAGGTTCTGGCAACCCTAAGAGTTCTTGCAAACCAACACACAAATGAATGTGCCAATGCTCCTGTTTGCTGGGGTCGATTCCATAGATTAAATCGCCTCCTGGCGTAAACAGGGCAATACCTTTAAATAGCTCAGGAAAGTGCGGTCGATCAAATTCCACAGGGACTTTACCTTCTTATTCGCCACCTCAATCAGAGGGAGGCTTTAGCCTCCCCTCTCTGGAAAACTAGTGCAAGATAGGAGTTAAATGCGACCCCGCAGCATCATCGCCATCTCATTCTGAGTGGGTGACATTTCCAGAGCCGTTTCTTCAGTAATCCGTCCTTCCTGATAAAGGTTAAACAAGGACTTATTCATGGTAACCATGCCTTCAAATTCATTATTAGCCATGAGTTCGTTGACTTCTTCATACTTACCTTTCTGGATATAGTCCTTAATCGCTTCGGTATTAATCAGGATGTCGTGAAAAGCAGCACGCTTACCATCGGTGGTACGACACAACCCTTGAGCAATCACTGCAACCAAGGCTTCAGCAAATGCTATCCGTACTGCGTGTTGTTCTTCAGGATTGTAGAGATTGAGAATCCGCTCAATGGTTTTTACAGCACTGTTGGTGTGCAGGGTTCCCATAACCAAGTGACCCGTCTGAGCGGCTTTGAGAGCGGTATTGACGGTATCCCTATCCCGCATTTCTCCTACCAGAATCACGTCAGGATCTTCCCGCAATGATGCTTTCAGGGCATTGTCGAATTTTAAAGTATGAGCTCCCACTTCCCGCTGTCGAATCAAGCACTTGCGGCTCTGGTGAACGAATTCAATCGGGTCTTCAATGGTGATGAGATGCTTAGTCATCTCCTTGTTGATGTAGTCAATCATCGCCGCCAGCGTCGTTGACTTACCCGAACCCGTTGGACCTGTCACCAAAATCAGACCTTTGTGATAGTGACAAACATCCCTGAGTACAGGAGGTAGCCGCAACTGGTCTATTGTCAGAATTGTCAGAGGAATCAAGCGCAGAACCAGAGCAGGACCCTTGAGGGTGTCAAAGACATTAATCCGCACCCGTGCAAACTCATATTGAGCTGCGCCGTCAAATTCCAGGTGTTCTTGAAAGCGGCGGATTTCTTCATCCCTGAGTACTTCCCGTAACCAGCTCATAAAAGTGGCTTCATCTGTCACGGGATAATCAGTTAGCTCAATTTCACCTCGGTTGCGCATCCGGGGTGTTTCTCCCACACCCACATGAACGTCGGAGAATCCCTTGTCATAAGCCTCACGGATGAGGTGAGCCAAGGTTGGATGTCCGGGAGAAGGGCTTTTACTCGATGCTGGGGTTCGAGATTTAACGGCTGATGCTGCATTGGCAGTGGTACTAGCAGCCGCCTTCCCAGCCGGGGCTGCTGCCGGAGCTGGTTGAACGCCTTTTGGCGGCATGGGCAGCGTTTGCGAGGGCATTGCTTGAGTCGCTCCAGCAGCAGCTTGCCGAGAAGCAGTATTCCGA
>NZ_JADEWY010000048.1 GCF_015207375.1 Coleofasciculus sp. LEGE 07092
TCCCCTATGCTCATTGTCACTTCTGGTGTTTCCATATCGCTTACTGATACAGTCTTCATCCTATTATCTACTCAATCAGGAAGAAATGACAAGAGGTGATTAGGAAATTAGTTAGAGTTACTAACCCTCGTTTTTCCAAATCGAGGAGTTCTCAGTGTCGCTATTGTTAGTGTGGGACTAGCCGCAGGCTCTGCCGAATCAATCCCAAATATTTCGCCACCAACGATTAGACTGACTCTCAGTAAAATCTATTTTCTGGCGAATATCCCCAATCTTCCACCCCGTCAGTTTAGCTAAAGTCTGCGCCTCCTGTTCAAATCGTTCATTCAACGAACGTTTATAGCCTTGAGCTGCTTTACAATTCATCTCCCCCGTAAACGGATGCTGCAAAACATACCGCCCCTGAAACTGCTGGCGGTTTGATGTCTCTTGGAACATCAAATCTTCTGGAAACTTATCGCGAGTATAGCGAACGTGTAACCGAGTGATAAATACGTTATTAGGAGCGTTAGAATTCAGCCAAAACACTCCAGCTTGCTTAAGCTCTTCTGGGGTTAAGGGATTAGCCGCACAAGGGTCGCACCATCCCATGTCCCAAGCATATTCTACAAACGCAACCTTTTTATTTTCTCGTTCGTAAGCCGTTTGGAACATCGCCTTGTAGAACTTATCAAACTCATTTTTTACAAAAACTGGAATTTGAGCATCAGATGGAACATTCACAGTCCGATAATTTGTTACCTCTACCTGACCTTTGGGAGATAAGATATAAACAATTAAATCCTGCTCAGATGTACTATTAATCATCCCCAAACGAATCGGTAGCATGAATCGAGGAGACTCGTAAGCCATTTGAAGAGGTCGCAAAAATTGATAGCCAGCTTCTTCAAATTCTTCGATATTGACCTTGGCAACAAAGAACTTCATATCCTGCCGAATATAGGGTCGCAACAACTGACTAGAACCCCGTGGAATTCGGTAGCCATTTCGTCTCAGCCAGGTTTCTAAACCATCCGATTCTCTAGCGCTGAGAATAACAATGTCATATTCCCCCACTGAAAAGCTGGCTTCTACGGTGACACCGAAAACATTATCCTCTGCTTCACTTAACGGTGCCGCTTGAGGGACTCCTCTCATTATTCCACCAACAGGAATAGGAGGCGCACAGGGATCTGAATCAAAATATTCCACCAGTCGCGGCGCACTAAAGGCATCGAGTCGTTCCACAATCTTAGAGTCACCAACCCGAACCTGTTCTTGCTCAAGCACCACAGGAACTGGGACAACCAAGGCAAAGTCTTTGACATCCCCTTGATAATCATTTGCCATCGTTAGAATCGTGCGATCGCTATCCCGTGCGATAATCACTTGAGATGCTTGATTGTAAAGCTTCGTATCGGCTTTAGCCACATAAAACCCGCAGAACGCCCAGGCTTTTTGAGCAAAGCTTATTACAGCTACAAATGTCAGCAGTAACGTTATCAAAATCCGCACTAACTTCATTGCTATCTCCTCAATATCAGTAAAATTCCGGCTCTAAACAATGGCTTCCTTCTCTCTAGTCAATTCCTTTTCACCAGAGTCGCTAGAGATGTTAGCCGAGGATTCATTCCAAGAAAATCTTGGCGATGACCAGATAAAATCTAAAAGTACCGTTAAGGGGGCTAGGGCAAACAACGCCCAGAAAACGGCGGTAGTAATAAAAAATTGATTCCGTAAAATAAAGGTAAAGATGGCGATGCATCCCGCCCAGAGTAATCGACTGCTCCGGGCATTGGGAATCGAGCGAGGATCTGTGAGCATAAACAGAGCGAATAGCAACAACGAGCCGCTCATCAACCGATGGGAAAACACATCCCATGTCCAGCCAAGCCAAAGATTCCGCACGGCTTCTAGTAAAGCATAAACCCCCAAAAAAGCTGCCGTTGTGTCCCAGCGACCGACCCGCTTTAATATCATGCCACCCATACCGGCAAATAACAGCGCATACCAGCCATCATCCCCCCATTGTCCAGGCGAAACCCAAGCATCATTTGTCAGAATTAAAACTGAAATTATGCCAAAATTAGCCGGATTAAAAAAATGTTTACCTTGAACTTGAAAAATAAATTTACTCAAAATTGCCAGAATACCTGCCAGAATCATGGTGGTATAGCGATCGCTCCGCAGTAGCAGACTCAAGCCCAAAGCCGTGATAGCCGCGCTTTTGAGTGAAGGCAGTTGCAGCAGACTCTTCCAACCCCAATTAAGCCGCCCTTGGAAATTTTCTCGGTTGGTAAACAGAGCCAGAAATCTACCTTGACTTTTTGGACAGACAGATGCGGCTACCCACTGAGTCAGTAAGCAAGTTACTGTCACAACCACAATCAAATCAGGTCGTATTGTCCAATCTCTTGTTCCAATACCCAAAATGAGGAAGAGTAAGAGAAACAAAATCTGATAGTCTCTGGGATCTTGTCGTAGCATTTAAAGAAATGGCAAATAGGAAATAGGGGATGGGTTAACAAGTCAGCCAATTTCTGCCTATCCCTGTTGTCGTCGTGTTCGGCTTTCACGGTTAAGGTACTACATAGACTCGTTTTATTCTCCCCTAAAAAAGGGGGCTTATGAGAATCTATATGTAGCGCAGCAACCGTAAGTAGGTATCAGTCCTGTTGCCAGTATGCCTGTCGTTAAACCTAAGGACTTAGGTGTTACATTTTTTGTAACAATACATCAACTCTGATGTTCGGACAGAATCTTGCGGATTTGCATCCCAACGGCATCGGGTTGCTCTACCATAGCCAAATGTCCGCACTTAGGAATTTCAATCACGTTGGCAGCACAGCCTTGAAATAGCTTGTGAAAACTAGCGAGATGGCGCACGTACTTCGGTTCCATTACTTTATCATCGGCACCAGCAATGAAATAAAGCGGCTGTTCGAGCTGTGAAACCACCAGGGGCAAACGGTGAACCTCAGCTTCTGTCGTAGAATCCAGTAACGTCCTCAGTGCCGCTTCTGGATGAGCAACCACAAAATCAATAACTCGTTGCCGTCCCCACCGACGGGCAATGGGACGCGCCACTTGCGCCCGCGTAAACAGCACGTCAATCCAAGGAAGATAGCATAGCCATTGGGGACGACGTTTCACTAACTGCTGACCGGCAGCCCGAAATCGCTCAAACTCTTCTTTGAGATAAATTCCGCCACCCGCGTTGATGCAGATAACCCCCTTGACTTGCTCTGAGGCAACAGATGCCCCCCACAGAGCAATACTGCCGCCTAGGGAATGACCGATGAGCCACGCTCTCTCAATATCTAATTTTTGCAGTAGAATGCTCAAATCCCTAGCATAGGCAGTTAGGGAATAGTTGCTTGTCGTAGATACACAGTCAGGATTGACTTCTAGCAGTTCCGAATCAGTTTTTTCCTTTAAAGATCGGGAATCACCGAATCCCCGCAAGTCATAAACCAAGCACTGATAGTCATCGACTAGCCTATCAATCAGCGGTTGCCAATAGCTTCGACTTAAAAGCCAGCCGTGGATGAAGACCAGAGCTGGAGAGGAGGATGCCCTAGGAGGCGTTAATTCGTAGGCGTGGGTAGATCCTAGAATATCGATTGTTGCCATATCTCCATCCTATCCGAGAACGGGGACTGGTAAAAAGCGGGAGAGTTGGGGAAGTTTGTGCTATGTGCGATCGCTCTTTCAAACCCCTTCAGCATCAGAAAGTCCCCCTTGACGCAACCTTTCTCGCAAGGAAGCCACCTCCTGTTCCGCCGCTTCCGCCCGTTGACGTTCCTGTTCTATTTTTTCCCGCTCTTGAGCCAACTGCTCCGAACCCCACAATAACAGGCTCCCCTCTTGATCCCACCAGCGTAACCAATGATTAGTCCTTTCTAACCGCTTGCCATACCAAACTCCCAAGGATAAAGCCATTGCAGCAATAAGATAACGCCCCTGGGCGTCAGGTTGTTGGATTTCGTAACGTCCAGAAATTAATTGGCGTACTTCCAACATTCCGGAATCCGTATCAAAAATGACGTAGGTAGGGATTTGTAAAATACGCTCATAAAACCACATTTTCCCATAAGGATAAGTCGGTCTAACCGAATATTCTCCAGCATCCGTCTCTGACAAAAACTCCATTACTACTGCTGGCACATCTCCTTCGGTGTGGGGAGTATAACTGCGACGAATGACTCCTGCTGCTACAGGAAAGACACAGGGAACATAAAGCCAGTCGGGGGCTTTGACGACGGTTTTACCATTAACTTTGGCACACAGACCAAAGTTAGAAGCAATTAACAGCGAGTCAGTAATAAATCCATAATTATCTAGCGCTTCTGTCAAAGCAGCAGCCAGAAATGGTTGATTAATATTTTCCACGGGGTCATCGGGTAAAACAAAATCTGGGGGTAATTTTTCCCAAATAACATTATATTCCTGTGGTGGAGTACTTATCTGAGTCATGATTTCTAAAGCTGCCTTACAATCTCTTTTTATTGGTTAGATCTTATCCTAAGTTACTTTCAATTAGCTCAGGCATTTTTACAACATCAGAAACGACTGTCAAGTAGGTGGCAGAAGCATTAGGCTTGGAAGTAGAGGCAGTCCGACAGATAGAGGCATCCAACCCTCAGAGTGATGAACCCACTCAGCAAGATTAAGGTTGGAACTCTTGCCACGCAACCCCTACCTAAAAGCGGCTTGTTGAGATTGGTACAAGATGTGAGCTCGCCAACACTCAGCCTTGGGGATGACAAATCGAGCCAAGTGTCTTTATTTTTAAAAAAGCATACTGCACGGGTGCCTACCGCTCAACCACCCTATTTATCTCATCCCTAAAATGGCTAGTGTTGTTTTTGAATACGTCACCAAGAAATTTGATACTTTTGTCGCAGTCAATGACCTAAACCTGAACGTCGAAGATGGTGAATTCTTAGTCTTTGTCGGACCCTCTGGCTGCGGGAAAACCACCTCCCTGCGGATGCTTGCAGGTCTTGAGAACGTGACTGAGGGCAATATATACATTGGCGATAAGCGAGTTAATGATATGCCGCCCAAAGACCGGGATATTGCCATGGTTTTCCAGTCCTACGCTTTATACCCCCACATGTCTGTGTATGAAAACATGGCATTTAGCCTGGAGTTGCAAGGCAAGCGTCGGAGTGAAATTAAAACCCGCGTAGAAGCTGCTGCCAAACAACTGGGAATTGATCCTTTATTGCACCGCAAACCCAAGGAACTATCCGGGGGACAACGGCAACGGGTAGCAGTAGGTCGCGCCATTGTTCGCAATCCGGCAGTATTTTTGATGGATGAACCCCTATCGAATTTGGATGCTAAGTTGCGGGTGCAGGCACGTGCGGAAATTAGCAAACTACACAAGGAATTGGGAACCACATTTATTTACGTCACCCATGACCAAGTAGAAGCCATGACCATGGGAACTCATATCGCCGTCATGAATGGTGGGGTATTGCAGCAAATGGATACGCCTCAAAACCTGTACAACTATCCTAAAAACGTTTTTGTTGCAGGCTTTATCGGTTCTCCAGCAATGAATTTTTTTGAGGCTAAGTTAACCAGTCGGGATAGTGACTTGTACATTACAACCGACTCCTTTGAGTTTCAAATTCCGGCGGAGTGGGTAAAATGCTATCAACCCTATCAGAGTCAAGAGGTTATCTTCGGCATTCGTCCTGAAAATATCCACGATCCAGACTACGTTCCTCCTGGCATTGAACCGACTTTGGTGAGGGCAACGGTATCGGTGACGGAAATGATGGGCAATGAAGTGATTGTCTATCTCAATACTGCCACAGGTCAGGAATTTGTGGCACGGGTCGATCCGCGATCGCATATGGCTGTAGGTCAATCCGTTAGTATTGTCTTCGATCGCTCATACTTCCATCTGTTTGACAAGCCTAGCCAACAAGCGATCACCTAATCTAACAAAGGAGTAGTACGGGCATCTTGCCTGTACTGCCTGACTGGGGGAAGTTTCTACGTCCGTAATTGGTATGAGGACTTGGCAGGGGGTGTTGAAGCGTGAGGTGGCGAAAAATACCCTTATAGCGATATTGTAGGAGTTTCTAGGGAACTTTAGGTAGAATTTACCGATCTTAATTTTGATAGGAAGAGAATAGTCTACCAATCCCGCTGTCAATCGGAATCATCCTTTTATCAATTGCACTACCATGGTACTTCATTCCCTTTCGGCAACTGGCAATCCTGAAAAACCTTTGAAACTGACCATCTGGGAACCTGCTAAAGTAAACGGCGATCGCATCAGACCTTTTTACTTTAAAGCAAATTACATCTGTGAAACGCTGCCAGAAGCCAAGCAGATTCTCTCTGACTTCAAGCACAACAGCCGCGATTTGCAGACTGCTTGAAGTTAGAAACGGCTTTGGTAGCCACAAACACAGTTGCCCCCAATCAAACCAATTTATCTCTTGAGATAGAGGCGCTTCTGATTCCCCAGAAAGACGCGATCGCACGTCTGTCTTATTTAAAATAAAGCTGGGCGACGGGTACAATCCACCAGCAGTTTCAGAAGGTTTTTCTATGTTTAATCATAACTCTGTTGTTAATCGCGATCGCATCAGCCGCAGCCCCTTTAGTTTCCGGTGGGGAATTGCGTTAGGAGTTCTCACCCTACTTCTCCCAGCTTGCGCTGTTAACTCAAGACAAGCAACGGCTCCGCCGGATAGGGCAACCCTAGGGAGTGGCTCAACCTTGGGGGATGTTGCAGATGATACGGATGAACTGATAGGTCAGATGGTAACGGTTGATGGCAAAGTAGGAGAAGTTGTCGATCGAGATACATTCAATCTGCAACAAGACCAATTTTTGGGCGGTGATGAAGTGTTGATTGTCAATGCCAATCCTAACGTTCCTATCGTTGCCGGGAACTGGGTGAGGGTGACGGGCAAAGTCCGCCAATTCGTGAGGTCAGAATTTGAGACAGATTATGATTTAGATTGGAATTTAGACCTTGACAAGAAATTGGAAGCCCAATATGAAAAACAACCAGCTATTATAGCTGAATCCGTCGAATTGTTAGCGGTGGATTGAGTGGGAATTTGCCCAAATTGCTGCTTGAGTGCGATCGCGTAAATTCAACCGACTTAAAATACTGGTAACGTGGTTTTTCACCGTCTTCTCAGAAATATACAGTGATAGAGCAATCTCCCGATTACTGGCACCGGTAGCAATTAACTGCAAAATTTCTTGTTCTCTCGGCGTTAATTCATCCCAAATAGCTGATGGGTTGGGTGGTTGTGCAGGAATTTGAGCCGCAATTTTTTTACCAATTCCCGGTCCTAGTTGAGTATAACCCTTATGCACGGCGCGAATCGCTTGAGCTAATTCTTCGGGTGGTGTATCCTTGAGCAAATATCCGGCTGCACCGTACTGTAGCGCTTGCGTAACGTACTCATCATCATCAAACGTCGTCAATACTAATACTTTTATGGGCGGGAACTGCTGACAGATTTGCCGAGTCGCAGCAACGCCATCCATAATCGGCATTCGCACATCCATCAGCACCACATCCGGCTGCAACACCTCCACTTGATGAATGGCGTTTTCCCCATTATCCGCTTCACCAACTACCTCCAAACCCTCCTCAAATTTCAATAAAGCTTTTAATCCACGCCGAACTAAACTTTGATCGTCAACGAGTAATAAGCGAATCATCATTGGGATTATTCCGTATCGTAGTACAGGCGTCTGCCGGTAGATATAATTTAAGCTACACCCTAAGCAAGGGAAAATTAGCAATAATTTGGCAACCCTCTCCGGGTGCAGTCACAATTTTAAAACTGCCTCCCAATACCAGAGCGCGTTCGCGCATTCCTTGCAAACCAAAACCTGTAGTGGTTTGCTCGAGATGAAATCCCCTACCATTATCTCGAATGCTTAAGTATAAATCTGCGTCTGCCCAAACCTGAATGCTAACCTCGGTTGCCCTGGCATATTTGCAAATATTGGTTAGTGATTCTTGGATAATGCGGTAAACGGCAGTTTTGATTTCAGTGCTGACTGGATGATAGAGTTCAATGTGACAGGTTGGGGAAATACCTGTAGATTTATGGAAATCGTCGATTAAAGAAGCGATCGCATTTTCTAATGACTGACTTTGCAAAGGGTTGGAACGTAAGGTAGAAACAGACTGACGTACCTCTTTTAAGGCTGTTGCTCCCACTTGTTTTGCTTCTAACAGAAAGTCTTTGGCTTCAGCAGGTTCAGAATCCAAAAGTCTCAACGCCGCTTCTAAGTGCAGGTTAAAGACAGTTAGAGAATGCCCTAAGGAGTCGTGAATTTCACGGGCAATCCGGTTGCGTTCTTGCAGGGTAGCAACATCTTCGATACGCAAAGCATAACGGTAGAGTTGGGCATTCGCTTTCGCTAGTTCTTCTCGACTGCGCCGTTCTGCTAACACGGCATCCACTAATAGCTGTAAAAATACTAACACTAATCCAAAGACAAAAATAGAACTTAATAAAATAAATATCCATCGCTCAGGCACTACCAACGGAGGGGGTTTTAGAGGAGGGCGAGGTCTAAAATTGCGATACTGAAATCGATCAATTTCTCGCAGCAGAAATAAAACAAAAGCGAAGCCCGTAATAATTAAACGCCTTTGTCGTTCAAAAATAAAGCAGTTTCGGATCACCAAGATAATTAACATCAATGGTAACATTCGCAGTTTGCCCACGAGGGATGCCACTAGAATTAACCCGATTTCTATTCCGGTATAAATGACTTTATTAAGTTTATTCTCTGAGGGTAATCTTAACCCCATTACCCCAAATAATGCCAGACACAGTAAATTGAGGAGTGGAAACCGAGTGAATGGAGGAAAAGGAAACCTCAGAAATTCAATGACAGCGATAATTCCCAGTAGAATCCACTCCAAATAGAGTAAAAAATGAATCGGATGTTTAGAAGTTTGAAGGGGAGAGCGCATCAGTATTTTTTCCTAAAATCTTAACCAAACGGCTGAAGGAAAGACAACAACATTCAAGGGGTGTAGGGTTTCGGGGAAGAGACAAGGGGGCACTGTAGGACTTTAGTCCTAGATCAATTCGGGACTTTTTCCTCAGGTTGTCTGACTCTTACTGTCTTTAAGATTAAGACATCGAACATCAATCCGTTCGAGTCAACAACATCAAAGAGTCAATACCATGAAAATCAAAGTCCTTCCGTTACTGGCTAGTATTGCAGCAATTGCCTTGACTACGGCTCCGATGGCAGTTCGCGCTCAACCACCCTTCATGGAGGAACTCAACCTTACCGCCGAACAAAAAGCCCAGTTGGAACAAATTCGGGAAAGTACTGACTCTCAAATTGAGCAGATCCTTTCTCCTGAACAACAGCAGCAATTCCAAACTATCAGAACAGAACGTCAGCGTGTACGGGGAGCAAGGGAAGCTCTTAACCTTTCGGATGAACAGCGAGATCAGATGCGAGAGATCCATCAGTCAGCCCGAGAGCAGATGCAGAATGTCCTCACTGAAGAACAACGTCAGCAAATGCGTGAAGCAATGCAATCCCGTCGGGGTGAAGGTAGATTCAGAGGGAGAAATCAACCTCGTTAATACCAACTAATTGTACTCAGTGGGGAGTAGAGTATCTATACTATTCCCCATTCCCCATTCCCTCAACTGTCACCTTTATTTGTGTCGAGGTACTTACTACTGAGGGGGAGTGGGGTTAACCGCTTGTAAGGCTGCTTCTGTATCAATGGCAGTCTTTTCCCAAATTGCCTGCAATACTGCGTCTTCATCCAAGCCCGCGCTCATAAAAGATAAATTTTCTCCTTCAATCGCTGCCTTAGCTTGCTCGCTAATATCCGGGTATTTCGTGAAAACCTGTTTCAGGACTTGATCTCGGCATTGGAATAGCTCATCATATCCGTGAATGCGATCGCACTGCCAGAACTGTACAGCTAATTGATGCCCTTCAACTGCTGATTTGACAATGGCTAAGACGTTGGCATCACCGTAGGCATTTTCCACAATCGGCACTAAATCCGTAATATCTTCGCCATACTCTTTGGGATTAATGCCGCTTTCGAGTTTAATTTTTATGACTCGCAGCTCTTCAATTGCAGTTTTCATGCGAGGTGATACGACAGGGGACGGATTGCTAGCGATTGTATTTCCCGAATGAACAAGTGAGGATTGTTGGACAGTGCAGCTAACCAGGAGGGTAGCTGTAGAAAGGATACGTGCTAATTTATAAAATGGCATCTGACAATCATGCAGTCAAAGGTTTTTGCAGGGGTTCTAGTCCAGTATGCCCAACTTATCAACTGCAAAACACATTTTTAAACTTATTTTGATGAAGATTTGATGAATAAATAAGGCAGGTATTTAATTTTTGAAAAAGTAATACGATCGTTATGAAAGCGATGCAAACATGGTGCTTTTGCTAGTATACACCTACAGCTAGTATTCATTAAGAGTACAGACTGTGTTTTTTACAGCGGGAGAGATTTTCAACTAAGTGAATCTACGGCTAACGATATATTTAACGATTGGTTAGTTCTGCTCGGATAATTATTGCCACCCAGTTTGCTAGAAAGGGAAATTAACGGCAGCGCAAAAAGAAAAAAACAAGGAGTTTTCGTCGAGGCGAATACAGTTAGGGGTTGCCAGAATTGACAAACAATGACAGTACAATGCAACCAGGCTTGAAATAGCGATAAATCTTTATTCTGACTAATCTCCCCATAAGAGTAGCAACGGCTGCTCTCATTGCTCAAATCTATCGTAAGCGTTGGACTCTCGAAACCTTGTTTCAAGTACTCACTGTGATTTTTAATTGTCAAATCAAGACTCTTGCTTATCCCAAGGCAGCTCTTTTTGCTTTCTGTGTTGCTCTAGTTTCCTACAATATTCTTGCTGTAGTCCTAGCTGCCTTGAGAAGCGTTTATGGCAGCGAGAAAGTTGAACAAGAAGTTTCCTGTTATTATCTGGCTGACGAAATTCGAGGCACTTATCGCGGCATGATGATTGCGATTCCTCCTTGTGAATGGAAGGTTTTTGAGCAGATGAGTTTGATGGAGTTGACCCAGGTGCTTCTGGATTTGGCGGGTCGGGTTAATTTGAGAGCCTTTCTACGTCACCCACGCGCCGAAAAGAAGACAAACTTCCGACTCAAACGCCAGCGTCCTGCCCAGCGCCCTCATGTTTCTACTGCTAAGATTCTAGCCCAAACTAAAGCCAAAAAGCTGACACCTTGAAAGGGCTGGGTGAGTCTTGCCGATCCTGATGCTGTCGATCCAAAGTCAGCATTGAGCGTGTTTAAATCCGCTTTGAAAAACATTGAGGCAGCCATTGCTGTCGTCGGACATAGAGTTGCCACGGCGATCGCGGCTGTTCCTATAAGGGTTTTGGAAAAATTCATAAAGTCGCTCTCGATATTGAAACAGAGGGATTCCGAAGGGAAGTCCCTTAGTGAATACGAACAGCGATGGTTTTTGGATTACTTAGCGGATGTTCCCAAACCACGTAATTGCGGATAATCTGGATAAATTCACAGAAACTTCATCAAAGCTTTATCGCAACTTCACAATAGCGCACCCTAGTGCATCTCAGCAGATACTCCTATCTCCTATCTCCATTTTTGTTCTCATGTCCATCACTTCCCTGCAACGACTGCTAACGACTCCTACGGATAAGCTACCCCGCTCCCAGGTAATCTTCTGGTTGAGTCTCAGCCTGACATTCTCAGCAATTTACAGCCTCTTAGCACTCCAAATAGCATTTAGCAGTGACTATTTAGTAGATAGCGATGCGCGTCAGCACGTCTTCTGGATGCAGCGGTTTTTAGATCCAACTCTATTTCCCAATGATTTAATTACGGATTACCATCAGTCTATTGCTCCGGCTGGGTATACAGCCCTCTACCGGATTATGGCGGCTTTGGGTATTAATCCGTGGGTATTTAACAAAGTGGTGCCTACAATTTTGGGATTAATTACCACAGGGTACTGCTTCGGGACTTGTTTGCAACTGTTACCAATACCCGTGGCAGGATTTACAGCATCTCTGTTGCTCAATCAAACGCTTTGGACAACCTATACTCTCGTTTCTGGTACGCCGAGAGCATTTGTTTATCCGATAGTTTTAGCATTTTTATACTATTTGCTGCAGCGTTCGTTGCTTCCTTGTCTGGGTGCGATCGCTCTTTTGGGATTGTTCTATCCTCAGTATGTGTTTATCTGTGCGGGAGTCTTGATTTTACAGATATGGCGCTGGCAGGGGTGGCAACCGCGTCTTTCTGGGAATCGTCGGGATTATTGGTTTTGTATCGCTGGGTTGGGAGTTGCTTTTGTGGTGCTGTTGCCCTACGCTTTACAATCCAATGAATTTGCTCCAGTGATTACAGGTGCAGAGGCGAGAACGTTACCGGAATTTCTGCCGGATGGGAGAACTCCTTTTTTTGATGAAAATCCGTGGGAGTTTTGGCTATTTGGCAAACGCAGCAGTCTTCTGGGGGGGATATCGCTGCTACCGTTGCTGTGGTTGGGTTTGCTGTTACCGTTTCTGTTGCGTTACCCGTCCCGTTTTCCGTTAGCAAGGCAAGTAAGGGGACAGGTTGCAATTTTACCTCAGGTTGCCTTAGCTGCGGGTGTGATGTTTTTTGTTGCTCATGCTGTCTTGTTCAAGCTGCATCTGCCGGTTCGCTATACCACTCATAGTTTAAGAATCGTTGTGGCGTTAGCGAGTGCGATCGCTTTAATTGTAATGGTAGATGGGCTATTTCATTGGGCAAACGCCAACTCTAACCCATCTAGAAAACGCTGGGCGCTAGGAGTAAGCGCACTACTAGGAATGATACTTTTGCTCTATCCCTGCTTTGTCCCGTTTCCAATTACCCGATACAAAGAGGGTGGGGTTCCCGAATTGTACGAATTTTTGGCACAACAACCGCAGGATAGTATTATTGCATCTTTAGATGAAGAGGCGAATAATCTGCCAACCTTTGCTCAACGGTCTGTTTTAGTGAGTGAGATGTATGCGATTCCCTATCATGTCGGTTATTATCGTAAAATTCGTGAGCGGACAGTTGATTTAATTCGCGCTCAGTACAGTGGGGACTTGACAGAAGTACAAAGGTTCATACAAACCTATGGCGTGGATTTTTGGCTTCTGAATCGAGCAGCTTTTACGCCTGACTATATTTCTGGAAGTAACTGGTTAATGCAGTTTTCCGAAGCAGCGGAAAGTATTAAAGAACTGGAGGAGGGAACAACTCCAGCTTTGTCTACTCTAGTAGAGCGCTGTTCGGTTTTTGAGACAGATACTTTAGTCGTATTGGCAGCAAAATGTTTGGGTACATCCCAGGGTTCTTTAATTGAAAATGCTCCGGGGAGGGAGTGAAAACTATTAACAACTCGATAGCATAATTCATAATTTCTTCGGTCAATTATCATCGTCGGACAATCGACAACGCTGGAGTGTCTGGCACTCGATCCGCTTAGTGCGATCGCTCATAATAGTGGGTAAGTCGGGTCGTCCCGTGAGAGCAAGTCGCCAGTCTGCCCAGATTTCGTACAGGGTATCCACAATCCAACCAATCACAGGTAGCTTGGTGGCGGCATAAATCCACCCCATTCCTAGGATTTCGTAGACTCGACGAAAGACCTCGACATTTTTGATGACAGTGCCGTCGGGGAGTACCGCATGGATTCGCCCCATTGCTGTCTCAAAGTCTACGCCGCCATGCAAAGAGGGAGTATAGTCATCGTCGGCAATGTCCACAAACGCTACTTTTCCTCGACCAGCATCCCGTTTTCTCAAGAAGTTGACTTCTCGCATACACAAGGGACATTCACCGTCGTACAGCAACTTGATTTGCCAGGATGGGGAAGCAGATACAGTAGCGACTGCAAGGGATTCGTGGGGTTGGGTGTTTGATGAGGGCATAGGGGGTTGGAGAATCAATTAGCGTTGGAACCTGGTTAAAAATCTCTCGGACAAGGAGATGGAGATTTTGCTGGCTTGTTTATTGCTAATTGTAACGATATTTGTTGCTAAATGTAACGATTTGAGGATGCTATTCAGAATATAAGCTGTTGAGCGTGCGATCGCCTCTTCTTTCTCTTACTCCCCCCTTACCAAGGGGGGTTGGGGGGGTTAACCTGGGGAAACATTTATCAGGACTAACCTTCTATAAAACCAGGATGCACCAATGACCAAACTTTACAACAGAACCTTAGAGAAAGCGAAACGTCAGCAGCTTCGGCGGAACATGACAAAAGCTGAATTTAGGCTCTGGCAAAAGCTCAAGGGTAAGCAGCTTGAAGGAGTTAAGTTTCGTAGTCAATATGGTGTTGGTCGGTTCGTTGTCGATTTTTATTGTACTGAACTTAAATTAGCGATAGAAATTGATGGGGAGAGTCATTTTCAAGACGGCGCACGAGAATATGACCAAGAAAGGCAGGCTTTTATTGAGTCGGTGGGAATTCGGTTTTTAAGGTTTACTAATGAAGATGTGTCTGGGGCATCGAAGTTGTTATCCACAGCTTCATAAGCTTTGCCAGTGAGAGTACATCGCAGATCATTTCCTAAATCTTCGTACTGAAGCAAGCCCTCAGCCTGAAGTGCCTGTATAGCTGTCTTTTTCATCTCGGGCAGCGGTTCTTCTCCACTGTAACCAGAAATGGACGAACCATGTAAAAGCCTAGAGATTATAAATTCTTCAGATAGGTTTCCTTGATTGACCTGCTGGACGAACCATCGTAGAAGAACTTTTTGGCTATGCGTCAAGTTATACATTGTATTTGGCTTTCACTACCTATAGTACCTTCTTACTCATTTTGACTATCTGGAAAGCCAAATTGATCTGGCAACTCATCAGACGTAATCTTCAAAACCTCCAGTAGAGTCTTGTATTGAACATTGATGCGATCGCGCCCTATTCTTCCTCGTCGCCAACCTCATCTTCCTCGTCAAGGTCTTCGCCAGTCTTTGCCCTTAACTCTTCAAACAGTACTTCAAGCTGGCGCTGCCTTCTTTCCAGCCTTTCTACCATAAAATACGAATGGCTGATTTTCACATATGTCAGTCAAACAAGTTCCTTGCAGGCGATCGCTAAAAAGAGCGCAGCGATCGCCCTTTCTGAAGACATTACCCAGATAAGGAGGACAATTTATCAGCTACCGTCAGATGGAACAATGGAAAAATGCCATTGCCTGTCAACTGCAAAAATGCTCCACTCAGCAACAACTACAACACTTGTGGAACGCAATTGAACGCGACCAGACAAAACATAACTCTCAATACGCCGATGCCGTTGTGTCCTTCCTGAAAAACATCTGGGTAAAATGCCTCCCCACAGCCGCTTAACTGCCTCAAAACTACCATCACGACAACTCAGCCTGTACAAAAGCGATCGCGAAGATGAGATGTGTTATGTACTAGTCAAATACCACAAAACAAAATCCAATGGTGAGTGCCTCTATGAATCCCTACACGATTATTCATCAAACTCAACGGCAGCGAGTCAGCGATGGTATGACACGGGCGCTTCTAGAAAACTGCGAGAGTGCCCCACGCACCCTCGTACTCGTCTGGTCTCAACTGGGTGACTTTGATAGTCTAGAATACGCTTGGTGGTTACAGCGAGAAGCCGAACCGTTGCAAGCTAAAGGACTAGCTATTCGCGCTGTGGGTATTGGCAACCTCGATTCGGGAAAACAGTTCTGTAACTATACAGGATTTCCTGCCGAGTGGTTGTTTGTTGATCCAGATGCTCAATTGCATCGCCAGCTTCATCTCTATCCTGGGCTTTGTCTAAAACTCCCTGGACTCTCCACCAATCAAACAGCTTGGTTTAACCTACTATTAATGTGTGCAGGGATTGGCAGCCGGGGTACACTCGCTGAAGTTTTTCGGGGTTATCGGGGCGATCGCCAAGCGCCTCAGCTTATTGATGATAATGAAGTGGTACAAGCAGCACCGCTACCCCCACTAAAAGGGGAATTTTTTAAATTCGCTGGGGGTAGGGGGTATCAGCGCCCGTTTGAATTAGCCACCTTACGACTGCGAAATATGGTGGAAGTTCTGGGCAATTGGAAAACTTACGTCCCCAATTCTGCCTATCTGACACAGCGAGGTGGAACCTTCCTCTTTGATACAGAGGGTAAGCTACTCTACGAGCATCGTGATAAGGGAATTCTCGACTTTGCTGCTAACAAGAGCCGCCCATTATCGTTTTTATCAGAGGTTTGAGGGAGTTGTCATCAAACTATTCAGCTTAACATTTATTTAAAACTCAGATGAAATCTCATTCATATTTAAAGAGTTTACGTTATTCTATCATCATTCTCTTAATCTTAGGAGTTTTTTTTCGATTTGTTAATCTAGACCGTAAAACCTATTGGCATGATGAAATTTTCACCTCATTTTGGCTGGCTGGTTACACGGTAGAAGATGTAGAAAATGAAGTGGCGAAGGGGCAAGTGATTAGCGTCGAAGAGTTACTCAATTATCAGCGCCTGCATGGGGATAAAGGCTTAGTGGATACTGTTCAAGCCATTAAAGACGAAGATCCCCAGCATCCTCCCCTCTATTATGCGATCGCACGGTTTTGGGTAGGGCTACAAGGTCTTAACCCTGTACAAACTCGCATGGTATCTGTGCTGATTAGTTTTCTGGTTTTCCCTTGCCTCTATTGGTTATGTTTAGAATTATTTGATTCATCGTTAGTGGGCTGGATAGCAATGGCGCTGTTAGCGATATCGCCCTTTCATGTTTTGTATGCCCAAGAAGCACGGCAATATAGTTTGTGGGCGGTGACGATTCTACTCTCTAGTGCGTCACTTTTACGAGCAATGAGGCAGTCAACCTTGTCTAATTGGGTTATTTATGCAGTAGGAGTGTCCCTGGTTCTTTATTCCCATTTACTGTCATTTTTACTACTCATTGGTCATAGTTTTTATATTGCTGCCATGAGTGGTTGGCGATTTAGCAAAGAATTAAGATGTTATCTTTTGGCATTGACGGCAGGACTTATTACCTTTATCCCTTGGCTAATTGTTATTGACGAGATTGGAGCCTCAGGGTGGACGGGTAATGATCTTTCATTATTGACTCTCGGACAGCGGTGGTTACTGAACGTGACGGCGGTATTTTTCGATCCGCAAGTACTGTATAAGGAACAGCTTTTTGAGGTAAGGACTAGGGTTGATCCTGTGCCACTTGTGAGTATCAATCACCCCTTGAGTTTTTTAGTGATACCCATTTTAATTTTAGTAGGTTATGCTATTTATTTTCTGATCCGCAATACTCCTAAACGGACTTGGTTATTGATTATCGTTTTAATCGGATCTACTGGCTTACTTCTCGGATTACCCGATTTAATTGTTGGCGGACAGCGCTCTAGTATTGCTCGATACCAGATTCCTTGTTTATTAGGAATTCAGGTAGCGGTTGCTTACTTGCTCACGACTAAAATTACCACGCTCTCGGTTAAAGTCGGGCAACAAAAATTGTGGCAAATTGTGACGGTTGTTCTGATTTCATTGGGGGTTGTGTCTTGTGCCATGAGTGCGCAGGCGCAAACGTGGTGGACTAAGTACAGCAGCTATTATGACCCTGAAGTTGCTCAGAAGATTAACGCAAGTTCGTCTCCCCTAGTTATTAGTAATAGTATAGTACGAACCACAGGTCTTAGTTATCTCCTCGACTCCCAAGTTTCGTTACTGTTGTTGGGAGGAGAAGAACCACCATTGCCTAATTTTTCTACTAATTTTAGCGATGTGTTTTTGTATCAATCTTCTAGTGAATTTCGCGATCAATTTGAGCAACAGCCGAACTATAAGGTTGAACCTATTCATCTGCTGGGTCAGCTTTGGCGTGTTAGTTTAAAATAGGAGATAGGGGGAGTGGGGAGTGGGGAAAAGATTTAATGTACCTCACGACTTTAGGAAAAGCTATATAGGTTTTTTATATTTCCTATAAAAGGGGAATCGTCAAGGATAAGGTGTGCCAAAAGTGACTGCTCAGACATCCTCTCCGTCTAAACTTCAGAGAATCTTTTGGTTAGCCCTGAGTTTAATGTTTGCCGTCATTTACAGTAGTCTGGCGCTACAACAAGCGTTTAGTGCTGATTATGTGGTACAGGATGATGCAAGGCAGCACGTCTTTTGGATGCAGCGATTTTTAGACTCTCAGTTGTTTCCCAACGATCGCATCGCGGATTATTTCCAATCGGTTGTTCCGGTTGGGTATCGTACTTTATACCAGTTAATGGCAGCAGTAGGAATCGAACCTCTGGTTTTGAGTAAAGTTCTGCCATTCGTGCTGAGTTTAATTACTACAGGTTATTGCTTTGGTGTCACGTTACAGATATTACCTGTACCCGTGGCGGGATTTATCAGTTCGCTGTTGCTGAATCAAACCCTCTGGATGCGGGATGATTTAGTATCGGCGACGCCGAGAGCGTTTGTTTATCCGTTGCTTTTGGTGTTCTGGTACTATTTGTTACGGCGATCGCTTTTACCTAGTTTGGGTGCGATCGCTCTGCAAGGATTGTTTTATCCTCAAAGTGTCTTTATCTCCAGTGGGTTGCTGATTATACAGTTGGGGAAGTGGGAACGGGGGTGGTTCCGGTTTTCTAAGGAAAGGAGAGAGTATTACTTCAGTGCGGCGGGTTTGGCAGTGGCGCTGTTGGTAATGCTGCCTTATGCTTTAACTACCTCGGAATTTGAGCCAATTGTTACCGCAACTCAGGCAAGAGGGATGCGGGAATTTTGGGCGGGGGGACGTGCTAGCTTTTTTAATGATAATTTCTGGGAGTTCTGGTTGAATGGCGATCGCAGTGGCATTTTACCCCGGCGGCAGTCTCTGCCGATACTATTATATGGGGCATTTTTATTACCTTTACTGCTGCAATTTTCGATTCGATTTCCCCTGAGTCGGCAGGTGAAGGGTGGGGTGATGCTCTTACCGCAAATTATTTTAGTATCCCTGAGCCTCTTTTTTGCCGCTAACGCCCTGCTATTTAAACTTCATTTACCGAGTCGCTATACAGAACATACCTTACGACTCGTCTTACCCCTAGCCACGGGAATGGCGTTGACTATTCTATTGGATGGAATTTTTCATTGGGGGGAACACGCTAAACGTATTCCCAAGCTATCATCCAATTTCAATAGGGATGTACAGCCCTTTCCGAGTCGGTATGATACATTTCCCCCCTTGATAAGGGGGGTTAGGGGGGTCAAAATGTACTTCATTGAGTTGCAAACCCCTGTACTACCAGTCGGGTTGGCAGCACTAGTGGGAATTATCCTGATTTTTTATCCCAGTTTTGTGAAAGAGTTTCCCAAAACCGCCTATGAAGTGGGACAAGTGCCCGAATTGTACGAGTTTTTTGCCAGTCAGCCGAAAGATAGCCTCATCGCCTCCCTATCGAGAGAAGCGGATAACTTACCCACCTTTTCTCACCGTTCGATTTTGGTGAGTTGGGAATATGCCATTCCTTACCACTTGGGTTACTATAAGCCCTTTCGCCAACGTGCGATCGCTTTAATTCGTGCTCAGTACAGTCCAGAGTTAGGGGAGATAAGAGCGTTTATTGAAAACTATGGTATAGATTTTTGGCTGCTGGAACGAAGTGCCTTTACATCGGAGTACGTGGCTAATAGTAAATGGATACAACAGTTTCAACCGATAGCAACAGAGGCGGAAGTTCGGTTGAACCAAGGCACGACGTTAGCGTTGCCAGGTTTGATGGAGGAGTGCTCGGTTTTTGAAGCGAAGGGGTTGGTGGTGCTGGAGGCAAAATGTATTGTGGCAGGGGAGTTGGGAGTTGGGAGTAAGATTTCCGGAGTTCATTACAAATCCCGATGGGTAAAAGACTTAGCATCCTTCCCCGCATAAGTTGCAACAATATGCCCTTGACCCACCATCTGATACTTATACGTCACCAACCCTTCCAACCCTACCGGTCCGCGAGGCGGTAACTGGTGGGTACTAATTCCCACCTCTGCACCAAACCCATAACGGAAACCATCAGCAAAGCGGGTAGAACAGTTGTGGAAAACATTCGCTGCATCCACTTGATTGAGGAACGTCTCGGCAATTTCCTCATCTTCGGTAACAATGGCATCCGTATGCCCAGAACCGTAGGTATTAATATGATGAATCGCCTCCTCTAAGGAGTCCACCACTTTAATCGACAGAATCAAATCGTTGTATTCTGTAGACCAATCCTCCTCAGTCGCTGCTGAAATATCCACAATCTTACAAGTGGCATCATCCCCCCGTAATTCCACACTCCGTTCCTTCAAAGCAGTTACTGCTAACGGCAGGAAACTCGGTGCGATCGCAGAATGAACTAGCAATGTTTCAATGGCATTACAAACCGCCGGATATTGGGTTTTAGCATCAACTGTAATATTAACTGCCTTATCCAGTTCAGCCGCCCGATCAATATAAAGATGACAAATCCCATCAGCATGACCAAGTACCGGGATGCGAGTATTGTCCTGTACAAACCGGACAAAGGAATTTGACCCTCTGGGAATAATTAAATCAACATACTCGTCAAGCTGCAACAGCGCCATGGTTTCCTGGCGGGTGGTTAATAGCTGAACCCCTGCCGGATCGACTGCACTTGTCGATAATCCTTTATGAATAGCATTAACAATCGCTTCGCAAGAACGAGTCGCTTCCTTCCCACCTTTGAGAATCACCCCATTCCCCGACTTCACCGCTAAAGAGGTAATTTGCATCACGGCATCGGGACGCGCTTCAAAGATAACCCCCAATACTCCCAACGGACAACTTACCCGCTTCAGGACTAATCCCTGATCCAATTCGCGGTGAATTTGCATCGCACCTACAGGATCGCTGAGTTTCCCCACATCCCGCACCCCTTCTATCGCCGCCTTCAGCTTCGTCTCGTCCAACTTCAGGCGATTGTAAAGGGGTTTGGCAATGCCGTCTGCCTCAGCCCCTTGGCAATCCGCTACGTTTGCTGCCAAAATGTCTGCTGTGGCAGCTTCTAACCCTTGAGCGATCGCTTCGATTGCCTGATTTTTTGCTTCCGTAGAGAGAACCGCTAACTGCCGTGCTGCCTGACGGGTGGCTTGAGCAATTGTGCGTAGGGGTAGGGAAGCCGCTTGAGTCGTTGTCATGATTGGGAGTCGATACCGACAAGTCATCCGCAGTTTAACAAAATTCTGCCTAGAAATCGTGACCCGATACCCCTATGCTAACCCCCAAGGCTACCTGGGGAAATAGGACAAGCTGATGATAGGGCAAATCGTATCCGTATTTCTATGGAAATTGCCTAGAAGTGGGGATGGAAAATTCCTAGATTTTACGGATTCTAACTGCCCTTGAGAGCGAATATCCTCAGCAATATAAGGACAAGGAAACAAACTCTCAGTTGTAGATGCATAACCTGGCAGGAGTCTCCATCTGCCAGGCTTTTTCTTTTGAATGATCTCTAGGACATCGCTGAGGCGAATTTAGATTTGGGGATGTCATAGGGACGATAGTACAACTCAACAATTTGAGCCAAGTCAGCCAACGTGTAATCGGTTTCAAACAAGGACAAGTGTAGGGAATGGAAAAAGGCAATATCCATTGTTAAGCCAATTTGATGGCAAAACATATCCGGTTTAGTGTTCAAACCATTTTTTTCTTGCCGAATTCTTCTGGCTACAAAGAGTTGTTTCAAAACCACAAATTTTTGCAATAAAACCTCCACTACAGTTACTGGTAAGCTCAAACCCGTCATTTCTTGAGTCGGAAATGGGGCATTTTGCTCGAATTTAAAGTGAGCATCTTTGAGTTTAAATAAAACACAAAATTGCTGCACCAGTTGAACTTGAAAAAGATGCTCGAGTTGTTCGGCTCGTAAGACTCCCTGCTTTCGTAAGTACAACCCCAAGGGTTGATCGGCAGGTCGCAACTGAGCTAATTTAGTAACGACGCGATCGCTAACCCACTGATACTGCTGGATCAATGACAGCAAGCCATTCTCGTTTAACTCGCTCGCCGCCGCTACAATACTACCATTCTCTACCCAGATATAATGATGGGATGCTGGTGAAGATTCAGGCAAAACCCGAAGTGTTAGCATCCCAGTTTTACTACCGCTATCGATAAACCGGAAAATTTCCGGTAGGGAAAAATCAGACAGAAAACCTATAATGGACATCGCTGTTGAGTTGAATTGAAAGCCTAGGACTATTCTCTCGTTAACGGTTGAGCCTGACAGCCCTTACCTCGAAAACCGGGGCAAGGGTCGTTTTATAATGAAGGGATGTCGTTGTATTTTCAGTAGCTGTGACCACAACCCCTCTTCCACCGAATTCCCAATCCCCTGCCAGTACTGCTGCCCAGCAACCAGATGCCTTGGGGCGCTTTGGGAAATTTGGGGGTAAGTACGTGCCAGAAACCTTGATGCCTGCTCTGTTTGAACTAGAGCAGTCCTTTGCACAATACCGCAACGATCCAAATTTCCAACAGGAGCTACAACAGTTACTCAAAGATTATGTGGGACGTCCTAGTCCTCTCTATTTTGCCGAACGCCTTACTGCCCATTATGCTAAACCCAATGGCAGTAGCCCAGAAATTTATCTAAAACGAGAAGACTTAAACCATACCGGTGCCCACAAAATCAACAACGCTCTCGCTCAGGTACTGCTAGCCAAGCGGATGGGTAAACAGCGAATCATTGCTGAGACGGGTGCCGGTCAGCACGGTGTAGCAACGGCAACCGTATGCGCTCGCTTCGGTCTAGAATGCATCATCTATATGGGCGTTCACGATATGGAGCGGCAGGCATTGAACGTGTTTCGGATGCGGCTGATGGGAGCTAAAGTACAGCCCGTAGCTGCTGGTACGGGGACTCTCAAAGATGCTACCTCTGAAGCCATTCGCGACTGGGTTACAAATGTAGAAACCACTCACTATATCTTAGGTTCAGTCGCAGGTCCCCATCCCTACCCGATGATGGTGCGCGACTTTCAGGCAATCATCGGTCAAGAAACCCGCACTCAATGCCAGGAGAAGTGGGGCGGTTTACCCGATATTCTGCTTGCCTGTGTAGGCGGTGGTTCAAATGCAATGGGACTATTTCACGAATTTGTTCAAGAACCCAGCGTGCGACTTATTGGCATTGAAGCCGCAGGGGAAGGTGTAGATTCCCAGAAGCACGCCGCCACTCTGACACAGGGGCGTCCGGGTGTGTTGCACGGTGCCATGAGCTACTTGCTCCAAGATACAGAGGGTCAGGTAGTCGAAGCGCATTCGATCAGTGCTGGACTCGACTATCCCGGTGTCGGTCCTGAACACAGCTATTTAAAAGATAGCGCCAGAGCTGAGTATTATAGTGTGACTGACCAAGACGCGATCGCTGCCTTTCGACGCCTATCGGAACTGGAAGGAATTATCCCGGCTTTGGAAACAGCTCATGCGATCGCCTATCTAGAAACCCTTTGCCCTCAACTCAACGGCAGTCCCCGTATCGTCATTAACTGTTCCGGTCGGGGCGATAAGGATGTTCAGACGATTGGCAAGTTCATCCATCTAGGCACTGAGGATTAGGCAGCAACACAACTACCGGGTCAAATGACAACCTTCACCAGTTAACTTTAGTTGTGCCAACCTACTTAGTCGTCAGTTTGCTAGTCCTGGTCGGTGGATTGAGCAGTTGCAGTTCTGCTGTTAGTATCAATCCATCCCTACCCAGTGATAGCGCCTCAACCTCAGACGTATCTCAAGAGTCAAGTTCCGGTGAATTTACGAATTTGGAAGACGCAGTTTACCAGCAAATCAACCAATATCGTCTCTCCCGCAATTTGCCTCCCCTAACGCTCAACGATCGCATCAGCAAACAGGCAAGACTGCATAGTTCGGCGATGGCAACGGGTCAGGTGCCCTTTAGTCATCAAGGATTTGATCAACGCATCCGAGCCATTGCTGCATCTATACCTTATAGCAGTGCAGCGGAAAATGTTGCCTATAACCAAGGTCATCGTGATCCAGCACAGCAGGCTGTTCAGGGTTGGCTGAAAAGCCCCGGTCATCGCCAAAATATTGAAGGTGAGTTTGACCTCACTGGTATTGGCATTAGCAAAAATGCTCAGGGCGAGTATTACTTCACGCAAATTTTTATCAAACGTCGGTAACTCGCTACCATCAACCGTTTTCTCCTCCACTTTACCGCGAACCCATGACCAACCCATCCGTCGAGAAAAAATTGGCAGATTTTCAAGTATGCGATCGCGACCTGACTGAGGCTCTGTGTCAAGACTATCTAACCGCCGATGCCATCGCAGTAGATACGGAAACTATGGGACTCATCTACCAACGCGATCGCCTATGCCTCGTTCAGCTCTGTGACTCAAAGGGTCGAGTCACGGTAATTCGCATTGCTAAAGGACAGACTGAAGCGCCCAACCTCAAAAAACTACTAGAAGCCACGAACATTCTGAAAGTCTTCCACTTTGCTCGTTTCGATCTGGGTATGCTGCGGCAAAATCTCGGCATCCAAGTCCAGCCCATATTTTGCACGAAAATTGCCAGCAAGCTAGCTCGTACCTACACAAATCGCCATGGGCTTAAGGAGTTGGTTCTCGAACTCGAACAGGTTGAACTGGATAAAGGTGCCCAAAGTTCTGACTGGGGCAATCCGGAAAACCTTTCCGATGGACAATTGCAGTATGCTGCTAATGATGTCCGTTATCTGGTAAGTCTACAGCAGAAACTAGTTACCATGCTGAAACGAGAAGACCGTTGGAAAGTGGCTCAACAGTGCTTTGAGCTTCTACCGATTATGGTAACGTTGGATTTATTGCAATACAGAGATATCTTTGAACACTAGATCAAGGCGGCAAAACGAATGCGACCCTTCATGCATCACTCAGATCTTGTGGATTCTGTTCAAGGGTGGCATTCAAGGGAAGGGCTTCTACAGGATAGCCAACGGCTTTCCACGCTGCTAGACCTCCTCTAAGTTCCGAAACGTTTTTATACCCTGCCTCGCGCAGTTGTGTAGCGATGGCAGCGGTTTCTTCGTCGGTTTCACCGTAAATGTAAATATCGCGATCAAGTTCTAGCCTGCTCAAGACTCGGTGAGTTGGTTCGTTCATGGGCAGAGGAACTGCTCCCCGAATGTGGCTGAGGTTGAACTCCCGGCGATCGCGCACGTCTAGAATTGTCAAAGCTGGTTCGCCCCAATCCAGGCGTGCCTTCAGGTCATAAACGCGGGACTGGGCTGGCAGGGTTCGAGGGTTGGGGAATATATCAAACAACCGATTCATTTAGCTATACCATGTTTTGGAGCCTTCTTTGCAATGTAACAGGAATCTTTAAGATTTTCAAACTTTTGTGTAACAAAACTTGACTGATTTGCCACAATAGTAATAGAAGGACTTAACCCTATCGAGACGAATCCCTAATCCTTACGGTTCAAGTCGTTAGAACTGTTAGGATGAAAAAAATGAAATTGTTGATAATTTAGCCGTAGTCACGCATCCTCCATCTCATGAGTGCTCAAGTTATAGTCGAAAAGAAAAAACTAGAAAAACCCCCTCTAGAGATTCATTATTTAGGCGATCGCGTCTTACGTCAGCCTGCCAAGCGCGTTGCCAAAGTAGATCAAAGCATTCGGCAGTTGGCGTACCAAATGCTGCAAACCATGTATAGTTCGGATGGTATCGGTTTGGCAGCACCCCAAGTTGGGGTTAACAAACAAATCATCGTCATCGATTGCGAACCCGATAATCCAGAAAATCCACCCCTGGTATTAATCAATCCCACGATTAAGCGGTTCGGTCGTACTTTGTGCGATGCTCAAGAAGGTTGTCTGAGTGTTCCTGGCGTCTACCTGGATGTCAAACGTCCAGAGGACGTGGAAGTGAGTTATAAAGACGAAAACGGACGCCCAAAAACCTTAAAGGCTACTGGGTTATTATCTCGCGCCATTCAGCATGAAATGGATCACCTAAATGGGGTAATGTTTGTTGATCGCGTGGAGAATGGATTGACTATGGCAGAGGAATTGCAAAAGCATGGCTTTTCAACCCAAGCCGTTAAACCACTTGAACACTCTCCCTAAGAATTCAAACGGTTCAGCCTCCTGTCTCAAGCTCATGGATTTTTCCATGGGCAAATTTTTCTATTCTGATTTCCTATTCCCTAGTCTTTTTCCAATCAACCTGAAATCCTCAATCGAATGACTCCAAAAAGCGGTCTATTTTTGATGACATCCTGTATTGCGGCGATTGCCGCTGTTGGTTCAGTTTTTGAACTGTCTTCGGGACACCCTCAGTTAGGTACGACGGTAACAGCGATTATCTTGGCGGCGAGTATTCCTTTAGGTGGCTTCTTGTTCTATGCAGCCGTGCGCGATGCTAGAGCCAATCAGTAGCGTTTACTGGAATTGTTGGGATATGAATGGGAAACTTTTGCACTCGCTGCACTAGTCAAACGACCGCTAAGTTCTACTAGAATGACTGGTCAACATTACCGTGGATTTCTGCGACCGCTTCCTTCTGATGGTACAACTAGGCAATTGTCTTCCTATGTCCTATCTGACTATCAGGAAGTGGTGATTGGGCGCGATCCGAGCTGCCAAATTGCCTTAGATCCAAATCGGTACTTAATTGTATCGCGGCGTCATGCGGCAATTCGCCCTATTTTAGGAAAGGGCAAGGGTTTAGTGGGCTGGGAGATTTGCGACCTCAATAGCATCAATGGCACCTATGTTAATGGGCGATGTGTACGAGGTTACTATCAATTGCAGGCTGGCGATCGCATCAAACTCGGTCAAGATGGTCCCCAGTTCATCTTTGAGTATTATGTCTCAACACCCCAAAGCTCACCAGCACCCGCCAAATTCACGGCGATAACAGGCGTTCCGCTGAAGCCTATTCAGGCATTAGGACGCCCGAAATCTAATTCGGTTGTTACATTTACTCAACTGTTTCCCCTCGCTTCTACGGGACGGGACTTATCGCAAAAAGCGTTCTTTGTTCCGGCAGTCTTCACCGTGATTTTTGTCGTCATGATGTTTGCTGCCGTTGGCGAACCGATCGTCTTCAACCTGCTACTTGCTGCCTATTTGACAGGAGCGGCATCTTACTTTGTTTACCAACTTTGCGGCAAACCCAAACCTTGGTGGGTGTTACTCGGTTGTGCTCTGGCTACCAGCTCCCTATTAGTGAGTCCACTGCTACCGTTATTTATTATTATTTTTCGGGATATTTTGCCTGGAAGCTTGCCCGATGAAGGGGAAGTTGTCAGCTTTCTGTCTTTATCGATTCGGATGTTTTTTGGGGCGGGATTGATGGAAGAGTTGTTAAAAGCCCTTCCCGTGCTGGCAGCTTGTTTTTTAGGGCGACTCCTGCGTTCTCCTTGGCGAGAGCAAATAGGGGTTTGGGAACCCTTGGATGGTATTCTCTTAGGCACGGCATCAGCGATCGGCTTTACTCTTTTAGAAACCTTAGGTCAGTACGTCCCCGACATCATCGATAACGTGACGTTTCAAGCCGGTGATAGTTCGGGTGAACTATTAGGATTGCAGTTGCTGATTCCCCGCCTGCTGGGTTCAGTGGCGGGACACATGGCTTACAGTGGCTATTTTGGGTATTTTATTGGACTGAGTGTTCTCAAACCTAGTAAAGTTTGGCAGATTTTGATCATCGGCTATTTCTGTGCTTCGGCTCTCCACGCCCTTTGGAATGCCACGGGATTCGTCAGCGCTTTACTTTTGGCAGGGGTTGGAGTTTTATCTTACGCCTTTTTAGCCGCAGCAATTCTCAAGGCGAGAGCACTCTCACCAACGCGATCGCAAAACTTCGCCACCCGCTTTTTTGGAGATTAGAAATTCTTCACACATACCAATCATGGCATCCTAAAAAAGGGACTAGACTCACGAGGTAAAGGATGTCAGAAACATCAGCACAAAAACGGATAGTTGTCGTCGGTGCAGGATGGGCAGGATTGGGCGCAACCTACCACCTCGCGAAACAAGGGTACGATGTTACTCTCTTAGAAGCTGCTCCCTATCCCGGTGGCTTAGTTGCCGGATGGAAAACGGCTGGGGGACGTTCAGTAGAAGGTGGGATTCACGGATTCTGGTATCCCTACCAAAATATCTTTAGCCTAGTGCGGGAATTGGGACTCAAGCCCTTCACCCCCTTTACCCGTTCCTCTCAATATTCTCCGGCGGGATTAGAAGTTGAATCGCCGCTTTTTCAAGACGAATTCCGACTCCCCACCCCACTAGGAACTTTTCTCTATACCCATTTCAAACGCTTACCCTTAATTGACAGACTTTCTGCCCTCCCCCTCCTCTACGCTGTCGTTGATTTTGATAATTCTGATGAAGCGTGGTGGCGCTATGACAAAGTAACCGCCCGTGAACTGTTCAAACAGTTTGGCGTTTCTGCCCGACTCTATAAGGAGTCTTTTGAACCGATGCTGTTAGTCGGTTTATTTGCACCGGGAGAGCAATGTTCGGCGGCAGCAGCCTTGGGAATGCTCTATTACTTCATTTTGGCTCACCAACCCGACTTTGATGTGGTCTGGTGCCGGGGAACGGTGGGAGAGATGATCTTTAAACCTTGGGTGCAGCGTATTGAAAAAGCTGGGGGTAAGGTACTGACGAATAAACGAGTTGACGATCTTCTGATTGATAGTACTGGCAAAGCGAAAGGAGTTCTCTGCGGTGAGGAAGTCTTTGATGCTGATGCGGTTATTTTTGCGGTTAGCGTTAGTGGTATGAAAAAGATTGTCAGCAGTAGCACCACTCTGCAACATTATGCCCAATTCCGGAACTTGCGGAACTTAGGAGCAATCGATGTGTTGGCAACTCGGCTGTGGTTTGACCGCAAAATTATTATTCGCAATCCTTCCAATGCTTGTTTTGGCTTTGACTCGACTACGGGGTGGACATTTTTTAACCTTAATGCACTACAGGATGAATACGCCTACGAACCGGGAAGTGTTATTGAAGCCGACTTTTACCACGCGAATCAATTACTACCGATGAGTGATGAGCAAATCGTGGAGAAAGTCCACCGTGATTTAGCAACCTGTGTGCCTGAATTTCGAGAAGCAAAGGTAATCGACAGTAGTGTGATTCGAGTACCGCAGGGAGTCACTCATTTTGCCCCTGGTAGTTATCAGTATTTGTTACCCGCTTCAACGAGTATCGAAAATGTTTTCATGAGTGGAGATTGGGTGATTACCAATCACGGTTCTTGGTCGCAGGAGAAAGCGTATGTTACGGGTTTGGAGGCAGCAAACTTGGTAATTGACCGCTTCGGGTATGGGAATCAGGCGACTATTATGCCCGTAGAACCGGATGAACCCCATATTCAGTTGGCGCGGATGATTAATCAAAACATACGGGGTTTGGGTAAAGCGTTTTTACCGGAGTTTTGGTTGCCTTAAAATGCGATCGCTCCAAAGTTTTACCCTCTGGAGAACCCAAACTGACTGAAGATGTTTCCTATCTGATGGGGAAATGGGGAAATCCCACAAGCGATCGCAGATTGACATTATTGGATGAATAAAGGAGTAACAGATGACAGTCTACAAAGTCCGGTTAGTAAATCCAGCCCTCAACCTCGATCGCACGATTGCAGTCCCTGATGACCACTATATCCTTGATATCGCCGAAGAAGCAGGAATTCGCTTGCCTGCTGGATGTCGTGAAGGCACCTGTTCGTCCTGTATTGCCAAAATCGTCAGCGGTGAAATTGATCAAAGCGAACAAAAGTTTCTGCAACCTTCAGAAATAGAGATGGGATATACCGTCACCTGTGTTGCTTATCCCCTATCCGATTGCACCTTAGAAACTCACCAAGAACAAGTTCTGTATAAATCGTCTCTCTACTATAAGTCTAATCCCGATCATTCTGAGTCATCGGCTCAGTGATAAAATCCCTTTAGACATAAAATCAGCACTGGCATACGACGATGAATCGCTTACTCTACGAAAAATCCATTTCTGATAACGGTCATTTAATTATCCCATTTGTTTTTAGCACGGTTAACAGTCAAACTATCTACTCCTACAAGCTCCTATCGGCATTGGTGCATAAGGGAACTTTCCATAAAGCTGAAAATCCGGCTGGTTTCTACTCTAATAGTATTGAGGGCATCTTTGATGTTGCCCAGGAACATCTTAATGCTCACTCCGATGTTTTTAGTCCCGTTGATTATTTTAAATGCCGCTACACCTATCGTTATAACCTGATTATTGTCTACGAAGAATCAGGAAAATATTTCTATGATCACTATAAGTCCGACTCGTTAAATAACGTGGCTGCGCCAAAACTGTTCCAGTCAAAAGACGATTGCCTTCGTTGGATTAAAGCAGGACTCGATCGCTATCCCGCCAGTGAGGAAGCTGCCACGATCTGAGGACTGTTTGCGGATGCTTTAGTCAGGACTTTAGGGGGTGTCTTTTCTGATTTTTAGGGATGCAATCAAAAACAAGGCAGCTTTTTCAGGAGTTAGCTAGGCACAATCAGCCCCATTTAGATCCGGATTTAACCTTTTCTTAAGAGTAATAGAATAATTTAGGAGACGGACTTGGGAGTAGTGATCGGCTGCTAAATCCCAGTGAATCGGTATGGGGATCGCTGTAGAAGAGGTAGAACAGTCATCAGGAGTACTGGTGCATGAGTGAAACGATAGATAAATTAAATCAGTCCCAATAGAAATCCTAATCAGTAAAGGTAACCCCTAGTCCTAATCTGCTCTTAAACTATAAATACGAATATCCGTTCATCTCTCTTCGGGTGCATCTGTAAAGTTTTTTGAGAAAAAATATAAAACTCAATCTGTAAAGCTTAATTTGGTTTAATTGGTATAAAATGATAACTTTTTTACCCGAAGCCCCCAGCCCCAGGAGTCAGACCCCAGTATCAAAATCCGAGCCGTTCTTCACCCTCTCCTTAGATATGCTGTGTGTGATCGGGGAAAATGGCTACTTCAAGGAACTAAACCTAAGGTGGGAGGAAACCTTAGGTTTTTCTAACGCAGAACTTCTAGCACAACCTTGGCTAACTCTGATTCATCCGGAAGACCATCAGCGAACCCTGGTCAAACTCCAGAAGCTTTTTAGCGGAACGGCTCCGGTTTCCTTTAAAAATCGCTGTCTTTGTGCCAATGGCTCGTACAAGTGGCTGCTGTGGAGTGTATCGTTTTGCCCCGAGCAGCAATTGCTATATGCAGTGGTGCGTGACCAGACGGAATGCAAGCGCTCGAAGGAAGCCCTCCGGGATAGTGAAGAACACTTTCGCTGCTTAGTGGAAAATGTCAACGACTACGCCATTTATATGTTAGACCCGGACGGACGGGTGATTAGCTGGAATCAAGGAGCTGAACGCATCAATGGCTATCGAGAAAACGAGATTCTCACTCAACACGTTTCCCTTTTGTACCCGTCTGAAGCTATTGAGTCTGGCAAACCCGAACAAGAGTTAAAAATTGCGGCAGAAGTGGGTCGATTTGAAGATGAAAGTTATCGAGTGCGGCGGGATGGGTCACGCTTTTGGGTATATGCAACAATCGCGGCACTGCGAGATAAAAACGGACAGTTGCGTGGTTTTGCTAAGGTAGTTCGGGATATCACCGAACGTAAGCTAGCACAAGAAGCCTTGCAACAGGCAAATGATGACTTAGAACGACGGGTAGCAGAACGGACAGCCGAACTGGTTAAGGCAAACAAACGACTTCGGCGGGAGGTTCGGGAACGCAAGCAAGCCGAAAAACAATTGCGGCGCTCGGCAAAGCAACTCGAACAAACATTACAAAAGCTCACCCAAGCCCAAGCTAAATTGGTGCAATCGGAGAAAATGTCCAGTTTGGGGCAATTAGTTGCTGGGGTGGCTCACGAAATTAACAACCCGGTCAACTTTATCTACGGCAATCTTAATTACGCCGAGCAGTATTTTCAGGAACTGTTGCACCTGCTCGATCTTTACCAGCACTGCTGTCCTCAACCCTCTGCAGAAGTTATCGAGCAAATTCAGCTGATCGACCTCGACTTTATAGCCTCAGATCTTCCCAAGTTACTGAGTTCGATGCAAGTGGGTGCAGACCGCATCTATCAGATTGTGCGATCGCTTCGCAATTTTTCTCATTCTGATCGAGCTGGGAAGAAAGCTGTCAACCTTCACGAAGGGATTGATAATACACTCTTGATTCTGCAAAGTCGCCTAAAAGCCAAAGGAGAGCATCCGGCAATTGAAATCGTCAAGGAGTACGGTGAGCTGCCGCCGATAGACTGCTACGGCGGAGAATTGAACCAGGTATTCATGAATATCCTTTGTAATGCCATTGATGCGATAGAAGATTCCTTAGTCCCTAGTCATTTGTCACTCGCCTGTGCCTCGGAAGGGGTAAAACAACGGACAAAGGACAACGGACAAATTTGCATTCGCACTGAACTCATCAAGGACAATTGGGTCGTTATTCGCATTGCCGATAACGGTGGGGGCATTCCAGAAACAGTTCAGCAGCGGCTGTTCGACCCCTTCTTTACAACCAAACCTGTCGGTAAAGGTACAGGTTTAGGATTGTCGATTAGCTATCAGATTGTGGTAGAAAAGCATGGCGGACATCTGAAGTGTGTTTCTTCACCGGGCAAAGGAACAGAATTTGTGATTGAAATTCCGATAGGAGAGACTTCTCAGCAATACTGCTGTCAAAACTCCTATCAAAATCAGGTTGATGCCAAATTGCGATCGCCCCAATCTTCAATGCCCACACCCTTAAATCAACTCAAATTCATTGAGTGCCGGTAGAAAGTTTTTATTTTCATGACTGGGACGGCTAAGTTTAATCAAGGCAAACCGCTGCGCGGGTGTCAGCGCTGCCCATTGTTGAACCGTTAGGGATACGCCAACTTCTCCTGCTTTCTCCTGAACACTGGCAGGAATTTGGGTGGAGTCTATCCAGGCGGGGTTAGGTTCAATAGGCAGTTCTGAGGCGGGTTGACCGGTATGATTGACAACGAGTTCTTGCAAGTACTGCCGATAGGCGTCGCTTTCGGCGGGTGTAGTTCCCGGCATTTCGACTAGTGCCTGTCGTTCTTGCTGCGTAAACTGATGCCAGTGGGTGAGTTTTAGTTTGACGCCGCAGGTATCGAGTTTCATTCGCACTTGCATGGGAATGCAGCGTAGGGAATCGACAAAATCAGATTCAAATTGGAAGAAAGAAGTCATAGGATTTTAGATTTTACTCAAAGCTAGAACCAGCCCTTTCAAGGTGTCAGCTTTTTGGCTTTAGTTTGGGCTAGAATCTTAGCAGTAGAAACATGAGGGCGCTGGGCAGGACGCTGGCGTTTGAGTCGGAAGTTTGTCTTCTTTTCGGCGCGTGGGTGACGTAGAAAGGCTCTCAAATTAACCCGACCCGCCAAATCCAGAAGCACCTGGGTCAACTCCATCAAACTCATCTGCTCAAAAACCTTCCATTCACAAGGAGGAATCGCAATCATCATGCCGCGATAAGTGCCTCGAATTTCGTCAGCCAGATAATAACAGGAAACTTCTTGTTCAACTTTCTCGCTGCCATAAACGCTTCTCAAGGCAGCTAGGACTACAGCAAGAATATTGTAGGAAACTAGAGCAACACAGAAAGCAAAAAGAGCTGCCTTGGGATAAGCAAGAGTCTTGATTTGACAATTAAAAATCACAGTGAGTACTTGAAACAAGGTTTCGAGAGTCCAACGCTTACGATAGATTTGAGCAATGAGAGCAGCCGTTGCTACTCTTATGGGGAGATTAGTCAGAATAAAGATTTCTTGCTCGCCATCACGAGTAGCTTGCTCCAGAACTACTTTCACACGCCGAATATTCGATAAAAATCCATCATCATCACTGATAATGATGGTTTGTTCAAAAACCTTTCCCCCTTCTCCCGAACCGACGTAGCGAAACTCATTTGCCTGATGCCAGGGAAGACATTGATGTTCTCGTATGATGAAATATCCTTTTTGAGCGACAATCCCACTCAAGAAGTTCATTGTGCAAAAATTCCGGTCAGCTATCCAGACATCACCTTCTTCGACTGTGGCTAAGACATTAGGTAGTAAGGAACGCTCTTGGGCATGACCATCCTCGCAAGGAAAAACATCAACGGCTAACATTAAGGCTGGGTCAAGCACTACCAAAGATTGCCCAGGTAGGGGGGCGCTGTTACATGAACGTAGCGGCTTCAGGCGATGTTCGCTAGCGGCCAAGGCATTTCCATCTAAAATTTTGACCCGATAACCGGGCAACCAATCTGGTAAAGTTCCTTTTAGATGTCGAATGATTGCTTCCATTTCAGAGGCTGTTTCTTTGACAAGTTCAGCACTGACATTGGGTTCCATTGCATTGAGTTTGTTATAGACAGAAGTGACGGAAACTTTGATGTCTCTTGCTATAGCTTGATAAGCTGCATGTATTGACGGTCTAGACGACCTACTTCTGTCGCTAGTTCAGAATTATAAGCGAGTAAACGCTCAAATTCCGCCGCTTCCTCTACATCAAGGTCACCCAGTACATAACCAGCCATCAGTTCTTCGTGGCGTTCAGGAAGTGAGGGGTTTGTCATTATCCGGCTCCCGTTCTAATCCATCAAAGTTCTGTAGCACCTGTCGCAGCTTTAACAGTCCTCGGCGAGAGCGGCTTTTAACGGTTCCCAAGGGAATATTAAGTTGCTCAGCAATTTCTGATTGACTTAAACCACTATAGTAAGCAAGCTCTAGCACCTGACGCTCCTCCTCGCTCAGTTGTGCCATCGCTGCTTGGATCTTCTGAGATTGTTCAAGTACAGAAGCTTTATCCATCGGGGTGATGCTGCTTGCTTCCGTTGAACGGAATCGTCTCCAGCGCTGCAAAAATCTAAACCGAATTGTACGAGTACGGAGTCGATCGATGGCACGCGATCGCGTCAACGTCATCAGAAAGCTATGGAAGGAACCCCTAGCCGGGTCATAGTTTGCCTGATACCACAGGTAGAGAAACACATCTTGGGTCAGATCGGCAGCTTCCTCCGGGTTAACCAAAATCTTCAAGGCTAGACCATACACTAGACCCGCATAGCGGTCATACAGCACTCCTAGCGCCGTAGCCTGTCCCGCTTTGAGAGTTAAAAATAGCTCCGTATCCGACTGAGGCGGAACTATCGCTCCAGAGTCACAAAGATCAGGGGACATTGCTTTTATCAAGTTCCATCATTGCAGCTTCTTAGATTTGGTGGGTAATTCCACTGGAATTGTATTTGAATGAAACACGAACAAACATTCTGCTTGTAGCACCACCAAACCCTTGGTTTCAAACACAGCACATTTCTCCATACCTTCCACCAGCACCGGAACTCTTCCCCGTTCCAAACTTAATCGAGCGTCTGTAGCGGCTGACTCATACTCCCTAATCCAACGGTTATTATTAACATACTCCGGCGTAAACGCCCCCTGTTCCAACAGCCATAAGTCCACCCCATACCGTTGAATAAAATTTTGCACCGTTGCCCAATCTGGACTGTACTGAGCTTCAATCAAGTCAACCGTCCGCTGGTAAATCTGGTTATAGTACCCTAAATGGTAAGGTAAAGCATACCCTTCTCCCCCCACCAAAAGCGATCGCTGGGCAAACGTCGGCAGACTATTGGCTTCCTCCACTAACGAGGCAATCAGTGTATCTTTCGGTTGCTTTTGCAGAAACTCGTAGAGTTCTGGCACTGTCCCCACCGTATACTGAGTAGTTGGGAAGGGGTAATCATTAGCCTGCAAAACACTAGGATACAAAATCAGAACTGCCCCCAAAACCCCAGTAAACCCTATCGCCAACAGAGGTTTACCTTTATTTTGAGCAACCTGTAAAAGGGCATCCAATAGAATAGTCAGCGCTACACCCGCCGCCAACGCTACTAAAATTCGCAAGCTGTGTTCCGTATAGCGGTTGGGAAGATGAAGCTTAAACAGCAATAAATGGGCAGCAAAAAACATCCCACCGGATACGAACAGCATCTGAGGCAACAGAAAAACACTCCCAGTCACCTGCTTGACTAAAGGAAACCGAGACGTGTTTCTCAACAGAAACGGCAGTGAAAAACTAACCCAAACTTGTGGCGGCAATAAGAGAATGGAATATTTCGCCATCAACCGACACCATTCTGTCGGCAGCATACCACTGCGTTTGCCACAAACCCAGTAATTCCAAGGGTCATCATTAAAAAAGTTTGACCATCCTTCTGAGGAAAAAGCTGGTAACGCCCTCGCTTGAGCCACCGTAATAACAGAACCGAATTCCGAAGGTTCTAAAGCATAGGGCAAGAGAACCAATAGCACCATCCCCAGTCCCAACCCACAGAACCAATAATCCCTCTGCACCGACGAAAACTGGAACCTCCCCTGTTCCCACCGCCCCAGTTGTAGAATCAACAGTCCAGCCGCGATAAAGACACACTGGGGATAGAATAATCCTAAAAGAGCGATCGCTACTAGACAAGGCAGTAACGATCGTCGCAATAAGTAATACAGAAACCCCAGAAACAGAGGATAGACAAAAGCCGCAGGCGTTGCCGAAACCAAATCATCTCTCATCCAGAGATTTTGATTCAACAGCAACGACGCCATAAACCCAGCAACCGGTACTGGCAAAATCTCTAGACAGATGCCAAAACAGTAGCAGGTAGCAAACAGTCCCAACACTAAGGGTAAAACCTTACTCAAACCCATCGGATCGATACCCGCTATGGCAAAGAGTCGGTAAAAAGTAGCATATCCCCAAGGCGCAACCGATTGGAAATAATCAGCAATCAAATCGCCAGGAAACAACTGGGAGTCTAAAAACCGACGCATCCAAAAGACGTGCTGCCGCGCATCATCCTGCACGACATACTCGCTACCCAAAGCCCCTTGTAGAGCAGCCAATGCATAAATTACAGAAAAAGTCAAGCTTAAACTCAGCCAAAACACCTTCTGAGATTTAGATGCTTTGGCAGTGGGCGTCGTTAAAAATCGATGCAAGCGTGCGATCGGCATACTAGCCAGAATAAGGTGTAGGGAAGGTAGGGAAAATTTTAACTAATCATCTTCCCCATCTCCCCCAACGTTCGACTGAACTTTTAAGCTGAGCGAAGCCGAAGCTTCGACAGGCTCAGTTACCGCGCTCACGCCGAAGTCTTCCCCTAGCCCCTTTCAGCTTGATGAGTTGGCATAAAGAATATAGCGCGAGTTGCGGTAAGCGATCGGCAAATCTAGTGGATGATCCAACTGAGTTACCAAATAGTCCGCACGATACTTAGCCAGTATTTCCCTTACTTGAGCAGTTGTTAAGCTGTTGTAGCCAGTTTCAAGGACTCGCCTGATCTTGCTGTAGGTAACTCTTTCACGCTTTACCAGTGAAACAAGATCAAGTTCACCACTCAAGTCGCTGAGACGCTCATACCACTCTAGAATCCCCACTTTACCTTGAGGTAACAGTTTAAAATTGACAATTGTTGGGCGTTCTGAGAGCCAGGTAAAGTAGGGAAAATCAGCAGGTGGAGAGACGACAACGCTATCTTTGGGAGTATTGCTGCGAATCCAGGTACATAGATCGAGCCATTCCGGGTCTATATGCTGCTGTTGAGCGGGAAACTGAGATAGAGTGCTTACCTGCTGCTGAAAAGTAACTGCCTTAGTCGTGCAGACCCAACTCAGCAGCACCATACAGACGAATAATAACAATCGTCTAGCTCTCTTTGTAAAAATTTCTTGTAAAACGCAAGCAACGAGCAGACAGGTAGTGAGTGGTAACAGAATGTCACCTAAGCGAAAGGGATAATACTGTAACAGCCGACCCTGAGAGTCAAAAGGAGCGATCGCTAATCCTATTACAAATGGCACTAGCGCCAGCAAAGTATACTCAACCAGACTCATGCGAGCAATATGTTGTTCAGAGAACGTCTGAGTTCGCTGCTTGAACCATAGTGCCCCAGTACAAAGGGCTAAAACTAGCAAATAGATCAGAGGTTTGATCCACCAGTCCGACGACCAATACAAAGGGTATAAGTGATGAGGCAAGCGCAAAAAAACGTACAGGAAGGACGCTTGAGTGACGCTAGGGGTAATAGGAGCAAACAAATGTTCCCAGATGGCTCTAAATGCCAACCCGCTCGCTGCTAAGTAAAGGAGAAGAATCGAACCCAAGTAGCGAATATTTTTTAATGCCGTTGTCCGCCTAAGGAGTAGCCACCCCAGTCCTGCTAGAAACGCCCAACCACCTACTAAAACATGAAAGGACGTTGCTAAACCTAGCAGAAATGCCATCAAGCGATCGCGTTTTGTCAACATTGACCCAATCCCTAACAGCACCAAACCGTAGGCAATTGATTTAGGTTCAAATCCTCCAACCAACCATTCACGAGCAACCACACCCTGATGATCATCTACATATAGAAACAAGCCAACCGCCAATAATAGCAATAGGAAATTTAGACCCAGTTTGCGACTAATAGCAACTAGTCCTGAAGCAATCAATGCGTAGCATAGCAGCCGTCCGAGTATAGAAGTGATTAAAAACCCCCACTTTACTACCAGTCCACCAAACAACAGGAAAAAAAGCCATCGGTAGCTGGGTAGCTGGTTTAGATACCAATCTCCTGGCATCCAACTTGGATCGGCATACTGTTTGCTCAACGGCAACACATCAATTTCATTGCCACCCATATTGCCATCCAGCAGAAACCCTAAGCTGAGGAAAGCTGTTACTCCTAGAATTTGGAACCCTATTGCCTTCGAGTTTTTCAGCTCTTTAGCCACCTGCTTTGTTTGGGGGGAATGGCTTAATACCGTATCGTTGGTCACTTGAGTTATACTCTCAACAGTTTAAACGTAAGGTTGGACAATTAAAAAAAGGCTGCATCGTAAGCCTGGTAAGACTTTAATTAACTTTTAGTGGCTTAGTCTTTATCCCTTGCTGAGTATAGTATTGTCAGCTTACTGCTAACAGCCATCGCAGATTTTTCTACAGGAAGCAACTGCGATCTGCTTTTAGCGGCAGCGCTAAGGCGATCGCAAGTGGATTAATGAGTTAACATCACAGTCTATAGCAGCGTTTAAGTCAAACCAATATCGAAGTTTACTAGAGGAATTAAGGTGTGGTCAAAGTTTTAGTAACGGGTGCGGCAGGCTTTATTGGGTATCACCTTAGCCAGCGCCTACTTGCCCAAGGTGATACAGTTATTGGTCTAGATAATCTCAATGCTTACTACGAAGTCTCCCTCAAGCAAGACCGACTTGCACAAATCGAGAACGAACCTGGCTTTAGTTTTTATAAGCTTGATCTAGCTGATAGGGACGGCATGGCTCAGTTATTCGCCGAAGAGTCCTTCGAGATAGTCGTCCATCTAGCAGCCCAAGCTGGGGTTCGCTACTCTCTCAAAAATCCCCATGCCTATGTGGATAGCAACCTAGTTGGTTTCATGAATATCCTCGAAGGGTGCCGTCATTCTGATATTAAACATCTAGTTTTTGCCTCTTCGAGTTCAGTCTATGGAGCCAATACCAAAGTTCCCTTTTCCGTGGAGGATAACGTAGATCGTCCAGTTAGCTTATATGCTGCCACCAAGAAAGCTAACGAACTGATGGGTCATGCCTACAGCCACCTGTATAACATCCCCATGACGGGCTTGCGCTTTTTCACCGTTTACGGTCCCTGGTATCGTCCCGATATGGCATTATTTTTATTTACCCAAGCTATCCTCGCAGGACAACCCATCAACGTATTCAATTACGGTCGTATGCAGCGGGATTTCACCTACGTTGACGATGTGGTTGAGGGGGTTATGCGGGTAATGGAGAAAATCCCTCAACCCGGAGAATCAGAAAATCTTTCACCTGGGCAAAAAAAGTCTGCTCCCTACAAACTTTATAATATCGGCAACAATCAGCCGGTAGAACTGCTGCGACTGATTGAAGTCTTAGAAAATTGCTTGGGCAAGACTGCTGTTAAAAATATGCTGCCCATGCAACCAGGAGACGTGCCGACTACCTATGCAGATGTGAACGATCTCATGCGAGATGTAGGGTTCCGACCAAACACACCCATTGAAGTTGGCGTTGAACGGTTTGTGAACTGGTATCGGTCTTACTACAGCCTTTAATGCATATTTGGCATCCTCAAGTGATGAACTACGGATTCTAGGGAATGGGGAGTTGGCTTCGCCGTGAGCGTCAGCCGAACGGGAGTTGGGGGAAGAATTTTTACAGGTTTTCATTCACCATTTATAATTCATCTTTTCCATTGCCATTGCCATTGCCATTGCCATTGCCATTGCCATTGCCATTGTCATTGCCATTGTCATTGCCATTGCCATTACTCTGCCCCATTTTTTTGAGTAAAATGTTTTTCGCCTTGAGAATTTCTGACTCTGCTCCGTAGTAATGGTGATAGTAAGAGTAGGAGCTGGTGATATGACCTTTAACGCCGTTAGCAACAACTCCTAGAATTGTAGCTTTGGAAATGCGCAGGTTATCGAAGGCTTGCATCAAGGCTGAACGATCAGTTTTGCCCAGTCCAACGACCATAACGACACCATTGGTATGAGATGCTAGAAGGCGACCATCAGCAAGTCCCAACACTGGTGGTGTATCGTAAATGACCAGATCGAAAACGGCGTGAAACTGCTCCATTAAATGGTGCATCTTCTTGGAGGATAGGAGCCGAGTCGGGTCAGGCGGTTCTGAGCCAGCAGTTAAGACGTAAAGCCGATCCCACATGGGCAACTTTTGGATCGCTTGTTTAGCAGTAATGCCAGTGGCAATAACATTACTCAGCCCTATCTGATTGTCTAAACCCAAGGTATTATGCACTTGAGGACGTCGCAGGTCAGCATCAACCAGAAGTACCCGTTGACCCATGGCAGCAGCAGCTTGAGCTAGGTGAACTGAAAGGGTAGATTTCCCATCTCCTGGAGTTGCGGAGCTAATGACAATGGATTGGATCGGGGTGTCGCTGGCGAGAAAGCGGATATTAGTGTGTAGAGAGCGGAAGGATTCTAAGAAGGGAGAGGCATTATACCATCGGGGCGGTTTGCGATGTGTTTTGTCAGTTGGAGGCTGGGAAGGCGACGCCATTTCTGTTAGGTTGGCGACGGGTGTCATTTGCTTGAGTTGTTTCTGGTAGGGAACAATGCCAAGTAAGGGGAGTTTGGTCTGGTCTTTTAGCTCATCGGGAGAGTGGAATACATTGTCCAGGCGCTCAATGAGCAAGGCGACTGCCATACCCAACAACAACCCAGCGATCGCACCTAAGGTCAAGTTCCGTCGGGTATTAGGCGAAACCGGGATTTCCGGTTTTTCGGGTTTCAGAATAATCTGCCAAGGTAATGCCTTCTGAGCGGCTTCAATTTCTAGGCTTTCCCGCACGCCCAGAAAGCGGTTCAAACTTTCTGTAGCAACGTTGAGTTCTCGCTGCAAATCGGTGTACTGACGGGCAATGATCGGCATCTGCTTCACTTGCAGATTGAGGAGTTGGGAAGCTTGAGCGATCGCATTTTGCCGCACTTGCAACACCTGCATCTGGTTCGTCACATCTACCAGTTGCTGAGTCAGGTTTGTGCGAATTGAATTGGGTGACGCACTAGAAACCCCTGCCTCTGTCAACGTTGCTCCGAGTACTTTTTGAGCTTCCGAACGTAATAGGGGGATGAGATTGTCCCGTTTCTCTTGCAGTGTTTTAATGGTGGGACTTTCTTGAGTAAAACGTGCTGACTCGACGGCTATTTCGGCTTCGATTTGAGAAAGTTGGTCGAGTAACTGTTGGTAGCGGGGCGCTTCGCTGAGGGTTACTGTAGAGACTGCCTGTTGCGGTGACAGCCCTAACTGCTGCAATATGGTGGTATAAAGGGAGCGAGTTTCTTGGAGCTGGACTTGAGTGTCCATTTTCTGTTGGTCGATCGCATTGGTACGTTCGGACAACTCTTGTGCCTGAAGTTGAGGATCAAGGAGGTTGTGGCGCTGACGAAAGGCTTGCAGTTGGGCTTGGAGTTTATTCACCCGCTCACGCAGTTGCGGCAACTGACCTTCTACAAACTGAATTCCCTGTTTCAGGTTAACTTGTCGTTCCTGTAGGGAGTAGCGCAGATAACCCCGAGCGACTTCGTGCAAAACCCGCCGCACTTTTTCGGGTTCAGTATCTCGGTAACGACCTTCTAGAATCTTAGTTTCTCCCAGTCGGTTAACAGATAGCTGATTGCTACCGATCAAAGAACCGTAGTTAACTTCAGAATAATGCTTGTTAATTTCCTCAATAATGGGTTCCATCAGATTGGGACTCAGCAACACCTGAATTTGCGTTTCGTAATCCAGAGTGGAACGGGGAATATCCTTAACACCAGGGACTTGAGTCAGTTGGTCTAAATCCCCTTCCTCAGTGACGGGTTCCACCAGTAGCCGAAACTTGCTTTCATATTTTGGTGTCTGCTGGAATGTCCAAAAACCCATAGCCGAAGTCACAGCGATCGCTACACCCGCAATAACTAATGCACGACGCCGGATGACTGTCAATAGCTGCCGCAAATTTAGCTCATCCGAGCCGTGTTCCAGAGGTTGAGTCGGATAGATAGGCGGCGGTGACTCCGAACGCTTGCCCTTGCCATTCAGCGATAACGGCTCTTGTTTGTTAACGATCTCCATCATCCCCCCAGTCTCCTTAAATGAATTGAGAGCTGTCACTAAAACATCGTCTTACCTGTTTAATTTTGTATCAGGTCAGCTCAATATGGTACAAGAAACCCTAAAAATTCAAATTCGTTTGTAGGTTTTATGTCAAAAAGGTTGAAGGAAAGTACCTCACAACAAATAAGGATTACTCATGAGGGGAGGGTGTGGGG
>NZ_JADEWY010000049.1 GCF_015207375.1 Coleofasciculus sp. LEGE 07092
AGATGTTTATAAGAGACAGCCCACTCCCTGCCTTTCTCCCTTCCGCCAAAATCATTAAACCTTCTCGATCTAACAATTGAATTCGAGAACCCTCAATAGAAATCAATCTCTCCTGACTCAGCTTGGCAAAAACGCGGGATAGCGTCTCTGGAATCGTGCCTAATAATGCTGCTAACTGAGTTTTGGTTATATCTAATTCCACTACTTTAAGAGTCTTGTTACGGTCACTCAAATAGAGTAGATAAGCTGCTAATCGTCCTGGAACTTCCTTTAAGGATAAATCTTCGACAAGCTGGGCAAATCGCCGCAAGTGACGTGCGAAAATTGCCAACATATTAATGGCTAATGTTGGGTGTTGCTGGAGTAGTTCTAAAAAAGCAGTTCGGGGAAAAAACAATAGGTCAGATTTTTCTAAGGTTGTTGCTGATGCTGGAAAGCATTCTCCGTCAAAGGCTGGCACTTCGGCAAAATGTTCGCCAGCCCCAAAGAGTTGTAAAATCTGTTCTTTTCCTTCAGTAGAGAGTTTGAAGACTTTAACTCTGCCAGAACGAACCACAAAAAATCCTCTGCCTTCATCCCCTTCTTCAAAAATTATCTCACCTTTGCGATAGGTTTTGGCGATCGCAATCTTTGCTAGGGCGTCTAGTTGCTCGTCTGGTAGTCCCCGCCATAACTGGATATTCGCTATCAATTCTTTTAGTTTAGAGGGTTGATCCACACTTATCCCCTGTTTTGTTCAAATCATTGGCGGTACAGTCAACCCTTTCAGTGTTATCGGTTCTTCTAAATTCTTACTCTGTACCAAAACACCAAAACTACCCAATCCCATCGGGTCGATAAGTTGGTGTAAAGTATCCCGACGGCGTATAATTTTCATTACATCTTGCGCCTTGGCAATCGCTTCACCCTGCTCTCTACTCCTCGAAGAAAGCGCCGCAAGGCGATCGCCTAATCCCAATGCCATCAAAAACAAGCCCTGCTTTGTAAACCCCACCTGATGCAAGCCGCACAATTCCCCCTGACGCTCTAGAGCCGTAAAATTAACATGAGCAGTGATATCCTGTTGCCCAATATAAAGGTAGGGATTGTTATGATGTCGGTGTCGATAATAGCACTGTAGCGTTCCTTGATGACGTGCTGGCGAGTAATAGCGCTCGGCTTGATACCCGTAATCAATGGTTAACAAAAACCCCCGCCGCAGTTTACTCGCAACAGTCTTTATCCAGTCCAACGCTGCTAAATTCACCTCACTCCGATAACCTTCTGGATAGCCTCCCGAAAATAAATCGATACCCACAACGTCAAAATAATCCCGCAGTTTCGGAGTTGAAAGGCTATCTATTACCTCTACAAAATTAATGTTATTATTTCTAATATCTGATTCTTGTAGAGACGTTACATAAACTTCCTTTAACTGCCCCTTCTCAAGCACAACTTGATGCACAGGTAAAGCGTCCACCAATTCATTAGAAAAACAGCAACCCGTTATTGAATATTCTGGTATTTCATCTAAGGAACACCACCGCAGGGGTAGCGCTGGTAGTTCCAATTGCTGCACAAGTTTTTGCTGTTGGGCAATCAATCCCTCGGCTTTCTCAACAATACAATAGTCTAAACTATTAAAGCAGTCAGAATGCTGTTGATGCAGATAACTCAAAATATCGGCTGCCAAAAGTCCATGCCCTGCTCCCATTTCTACCAAGGTAAACGGTTTTGGGCATCCTAAACTCTCCCACATTTGGGCAAATTGGACAGCTAACAATTCCCCAAAATCTTTACTGAGGTGGGGTGACGTAAAAAAGTCACCCTCTGAGCCAATATTAACCGCACCCGTTGCGTAGTAACCCTGCTGTGGATGATAGAGCGCCAAATTCATGTATTCGGCAAAGGTAATTTGCTGCTTTGGTGCTGCGTTGATTGTATCGGTAATTAAATTTTGCAGCAATTGATCATTAATCATTTGTCTTTTTCTTGCAAAAATGCTGCCACCTTGTCGGCGGTGGGTTGGGCTGCGATCGCTCCGGGTTTCAATGTTGTCAGTCCCCCTACAGCACTGGCATATTTGACGACATTTTTTGCTGATTCAGGAGTGGCAATACATTTGAGTCCCTGCTGACAAAGCTGGTGAACAAAACCAGCAACAAAACCGTCCCCTGCTCCTGTAGTATCTTGAACATCCATAGTAAAAGGAGAAAACTTCCCTTCTTGCTCACTGAGGCAGTAGGTTGTATCGCGATCGCCATCTGTCACTAAGACACCTTCTAGGGAATCAAGACGATGGGTAATCGCACCAGCATCGGCGGTGTCAAATAATAACTCTGCTTCTTCTCTGGCAATTTTGAGAAAATCTACTTGCTTCAAGCGTTCCTGAATGAGTGGCTTGGCAATACTCGGATCGTGCCAGAACATTGGACGCCAGTTGATATCGACGACAACTTTGACATCGTAGAGTTCAGCCAGTTGTAGCGCTCTGTCAATGGCATCCCGAGTTTGAGAATAAGCTAACTCCAGCGTTCCTAAGACTAAATAATCGGCGTGTACAAATAAGGATTCGGGTAACTCTGAGACGTTAAGAAAGGCGTCAGCAAATTGAGATGTATCCAAATCCCCAAAACCGGCAAATTCGCGATCGCCTTTTTCGGAGCGCACAACGTAAACCTGTCGCGTTGGGGCTGTAGGATGACGCTGAACACCAGTGATATCTACTCCAATATCCTCTAATAACTGTACCAACTCGTTTCCCGGTTTATCCTGCCCCACACAACCGATAAATCCAGCAGGGGTTCCCAACTTTACTAAGGCAGTAGCAACATTAGCAGGAGCACCTCCTGGGTAATCCGTCCACGATTCAACCTGTTCGACGGGACGTCCCAACTGATCGGCTAAACGGTCAAATAATACTTCACCCAGGCAAAGCACACGAGGATGGGTCACGGTTGTATTTTTCTAAACGTCTTCATCAGACTACCAGAGGTGTGCGATTATGACTGATTTTTCTAATCTGGAAATGTATAGAAATTTTGATAAGTAGGTAGGCAGGAATAAACCAAACTATGTTGCTAAATGTAAAGATGCCTTGAACCTTACTAAGACAAATGACGACCCTCACCCGTTAAGTTTAACCCGTGCCAATCTACTTACAACGTTTTGAAGTTAAAGTAAAATTATGAAACCCAGGCTTTTGGCAACGATTTTACTCCTTGCACCCTTGGGGATAGCGACTCCGACTCAAGCCGAAAACCCCGATCAGGTTAGGCAGTTACAGGAAACTAAGGAATGTGCCACCTGTGACTTAAGTGATGCCAACCTCAGCAGTGCGGACTTAACGGAAACGATTCTGACAAATGCTGACTTGAGTCGAGCGAACCTGACTGAAGCTATTCTGAGTAATGCCAACTTAAGAAATGCTGACTTAGTGAGTGCCAACCTCAGCAATGCGGACTTAAGAAATTCCGACCTGACGCAAGCGTTCCTGAGTGGTGCTGACTTAACCAACGCTGACCTTAGACAAGCTAACTTTAAGGGAGCCAATCTCAATCAAGCCATTCTAACGGGTGCTAACCTGACCCAAACCCTTTTAAGTCTGGCTAATCTCAGTGAAGCCAATCTTTCTGAATCTATCTTAACCCTGGCAGAACTAAGAGGAGCTGACTTGAGACGCGCCAACCTTACAGGTGCCAGACTCAGTGGTGCTAACCTACACGCGGCGGACTTGGGGAGTGCTGAACTTACGGATGCTAAACTCAACGTTGCTAATTTGAGTGGTGCTAACCTGAGTGGTGCTAATTTGAGCAATGCTCTCTTAATAGAGGCTGACTTAAGGGATGTGAACTTAAGAGACGCTGATTTGAGTAGTGCTAACTTAAAGAATGCTAACCTAATGGGCGCTTTTTACTGCAATACTACTTTACCGGATGGAACTGTCTCTAATCGAGATTGCTCCTAGTTCTTAAAAGCTGCCTTTGCAAAAACCGATAAAAGGGAGAAGTAGACAAATTTTAAGTCTTTAATATTTTTCCTCAAATTAGCCCTCAAAACGATTGCTATGCCAGCAACTGCCATCAGCTTTAGTTTAGAACCAGGTCAAAAAGTGACCCTAAAACCTGTTTCTTGGCAAGGATTTGAAGCAATTCTTTCTCAGCTAGGAGAACGGCGTTCCTCACGAATTGCTTATGCTAACGGAATTTTGGAACTTGTGGCACCCCTACCCGAACATGAACGGTCAAAAGTTTTGATTGCTGATTTAGTCAAAACTCTGCTGAAAGCTCAGAAACGACGATGGGAACCTTTGGGTTCTACAATGTTTAAGCGAGAAGGTATGGCAGCAGGCATTGAACCCGATGATTGCTTTTATATTGAGAACTACAAAGCCGTCATTGGTAAAGAGCGACTAGATTTAACGGTCGATCCACCACCTGACTTAGCCCTTGAAACCGATGTCACCTCAAAAACTGAATTGGATGCTTATGAAGCGTTGAGAGTTCCAGAGTTATGGATTTACTCTAGGGGTAAACTCAAAATCAATGTGCTGCGAGAAAATCAGTATGTTGAGGGTGATAGGAGTTTGATATTTCCCGATGTAGCTGTTGTAGAGATTATTCCCCGCTTTGTGCAGCGAGCTAGAGAGGTTGGGGTTAGTCAGACGTTGGAAGAGTTCGAGGCGCTGATTAGAGGTGGAGATGGCTCTTTCTGATACTATCAACCATGGGCAAGCCGTCTGACGCCCGACTGACGCCTTGTATACATAAAGTTAGTTTTATGTCAAGGTGTTAGTCCCTCAATTCCTCAAAATCCGGTTCCCTTAAAAAACGATGCGAACGACCAAAATTGAACGAGTACGCGGCGTCAACGATGTCTTGCCCGACGACTGCGCGATCGCTAAACAACTCCAAGATACACTCAGGCAGTGCTTCGGGTCTTTCGGCTACCGCCCGATTGACGTGCCATTAATTGAATATACCGAACTCTATTTAAGGAAATCCGGTGAGGAAATTGCTCCCCGCCTCTACGACTTTATCTACCGCAACCGCCGCCTCTGCTTGCGACCAGAATTTACAGCCTCAGTGGTTCGCGCCTATGTCGATAACCTGCAAGGCACACCCCTACCCATCCGCCTCTACTACGCCGGACCTGCTTTTCGCTACGAACGTCCCCAGAAAGAACGATATCGCCAGTTCACCCAAATGGGAATCGAACTCATTGGTGCAACAGGTAGCATGGCAGATGCTGAAATTATCTCCGTCGCTTGTCAGGGGTTGAACAGTATCGGGTTGACTGGGTATCGGGTGGTTTTAGGTCACGTTGGGGTGCTGGCAACGTTTCTCGACAACCTCCAGTTAGAGAGTCGCCTGCGTAGTTTCCTGCTTGTCAATATGGAACTATTGCGAAAGGAAGGCAAACCCGCCGTTGAACGCCGTTTGTGTGACATCTATCCCGCTTTCGAGAAACAGGTGGAACAGGTAGAGACGTTACAGGAAAAGTCTCTACAAGACACCAAACGCCTCACCGATTTATTTCGGGATATGGATGAATCCGAGGCACAAGGGGCGATTCTCGATCTGCTAGAGAACATGAATATCGAACTGGGGGGAAACCGGGATGCTGAGGAAATTGTCGATCGCCTGTTGACCAAAATGAAGCGTCAAGACCAAACGGCTAGAGTGAGTCAGGCGCTAGAGTTTATGAGTGAATTGGGGCAACTCGTGGGGGAACCTGCGGACGTTCTCAAGGAAGCGGAAAAACTTCTATCTGCCCACGGTATTGATTATTCCGGTTTGGAACAGTTGCATGAGATTATTAATACCCTAGAATTCTACAATCTCGACAAAAGCCAAATTTGTCTCGATTTGGGTCTAAGTCGAGGGTTACAGTACTATACCGGGATGATTTTTGAAATCCATCACGGTTCGGTGGGAGACGAGCGACAACTCTGTGGCGGCGGCAGGTATGATGATTTGGTTGCCACGTTCGGGGGGAGACAAGAGACGCCTGCTACTGGATTCTCTTACGGTATCGAACGGTTGCGGTTAGCGCTAGAAGTTGAGGGCAAAGTCTGGACAGCACAGAAGCGGGTTGATGTGCTGGTAGTGCCAGTGAGTCAGGAGGATACGGGTTATGCGATCGCAGTTGCCCAAGAGTTGAGACAAGCGGGGTTGCGAGTGGAAATTGATGTCAGGGGTAAAAGCGTTTCCAGTAATTTCCAGTACGCCGACAAGCAAGGCATTCCCTTTGCGATCGCCCTTGGTTCCGATGAACGCCGCACTTCAGAGGTTGTCTTAAAACACATGGATTCCGGCGAACAGCAGCGGTTGAAGGTGAGTGAAGTTGCCCAGCAAGTTAATAGGAGGAAGGAGTAAGTTTTCCCTTCTGCCTTCTGCCCTCTGCCTTTCTTTGTAAAATACCCGACACCGTTAAGTTTTTGAATTTTGAATGATTACCATGCACCCTAACGGCAACTATTCTCCTCTCAGATTGGCGCTACCGAGCAAAGGGGCGCTGGAAAAATCTACAACTAGCCTGCTTTCAGCTTGCGGGATGGGTGTATTTCGACCGAGCGATCGCCAATATGTGGGTTCGATTCCTTCTCTACCACAAATTACCGTTCTTTTCCAAAGAGCTGCCGATATTTTTACTAAGGTAGAAGAGGGCAGCGCTGATTTAGGGGTTACTGGCTATGATGTGGTTTTTGAAGAAGGAACGGGGCATGATAATGTCGTCGTAATTCACGATCGCCTTGGTTACGGTAAGTGTGAGTTAGTTTTGGCGGTTCCTGAAAGTTGGGTAGATGTTTCGTCGATTGAAGATTTAGCGGAACTGACACTCCTATTTAAGGAGAAAGGCAGAACCTTGAGAATTGCCACGAAATACCCTAATCTCACCCGCAATTGGTTGTACGAGAAACTGATTGTCAATTTCTCACTCGTGGCAGTGCAAGGAGCAATGGAAGCTGCACCGAGTATGGGTTATGCCGATATGATTGCCGATGTCAGCAGTACGGGAACTACCCTGCGGGAAAACCGATTGAAGCGGATTGATGGGGGTACTCTGCTTAAGTCCCAAGCTTGCCTGATTGGGAATCGGAGATTACTACAGGAAGACCCAACTAAACTTAATACAACCAAGACGATTTTAGAGTTAATTGAGGCTCATCTCAAAGCCAAAAATTATATTTCGATTACTGCCAACGTGCGAGGGAAATCAGCAGATGAGATTGGCACTTATTTGATGAATAAGACGGAGTTGAGGGGTTTGACAGGGTTGCGAGGACCCACTATTGCTAAGGTTTATTCTCATCATGGGGATGATTGGTTTGCTGTTACCGTTGTGGTGGAGCAGAAGATGTTGCTGCCCGCTGTTAATCATTTGAGAAATGCGGGTGGTACGGATATGACGGTTCTTTCACCGGATTATGTTTTTGGTTCCCAGTCTCAAAATTATCAGTTGTTTTTGGAGAGGTTGAAGGGGGAGTAGGGACTTAAGTGCCGCTAGTCCAGTATTGTCTTGGGTCACTGGCTCCTCTCCGTAGTATCCTCTTATGGAGTACTCTAGCGATTGAGATCAATTCCCGTATCTGCCTGACGGTATATGGAACCACCCATTGAGCGCTTTACACTCTCAAAATCTGCCAAGGACCAACTTGTAAAGCTCAAGCGCTACACTAAAATCGACCAATGGAACATCCTCTGCCGCTGGGCATTCTGCCGTTCCCTTGCCGAACCCTCCATGCCTTCGCCAGTACCTATTCCTGCTGACTCAAATGTGGAGTTGACATGGCGGGTTTTTGGGGGAGAGATTGCTGATATTTTGTTAATTGCCCTTAAGGAACGCTGTCACAATGATGGCTTGGGGTGTGAGAAGGAAACACTTGCCACCCAGTTTCGCCTGCACCTGCATCGCGGTATTGGTTATTTAGCAGGAGATCCAACTCTTAAAAAAATTGATAATTTGGTTGAAATCATTTTACAGCCTGAAGTCAGTAAACCCGAAAATCAGCCCGGAGTTCAAACTCCGGGCTAATAGCTCAAGTCCATTGAAATGGACTGAAAGTCTTATCCAGTCGTATGCAAGACGAATGCCAGCTATGAGACAGTGGTTTTAACCACTGGCTGTTAGTGAGACTGGTGCAAGATCTGAGTTCTACAGGACTTACGCACAGACGCTACATCTGTGCGTAAGTCCTGTAGCAACACATCGACCAATGACAAATAGTGAGTCAAGACGACAAATAATTAGTCCATCGACATTTGTCCTAAATTCTATTGTCTAGGGCATAAATATCCCGTTCCCGACCCGTGGCAAAGCGTAGGGAGTGGGATAAGTTTTTGCTGGACTGGGTGATGAAGATCATGAGTGCCAAGAACGTTAAACCAGCCATTAGGGTGAAAATGCCCTCGTAGCCGAGTGGATCTGCGATCGCACCGAAGACAGGTCCTGCGATCGCAATTCCCAAATCAAACCCGCTAATACAGGCGGCAAAAACTTGACCGCGTTCGGTGCCAGAAGAGCGATCAGAAATTAAGGCAATCATCATCGGTAGCAGCGTTCCTGCCCCTGCCCCTTCAATGAAACCCGCCAGCAAAAAGGCTTGGGGACTTCTAGCCTGGGAAATTAAAACCATGGACAGTCCATAACAAATTAAACTCCCTGTGATAAACAATCCCCGCCCGTAGCGGTCAGATGCCCGACCTGCCACTAAGCGCATCATAAAACTAGCGATCGCCGCCGCCGTGAAAAACCAGCCCGCATTTAAGTTGATGCCAGTTTCTCGAATAAACAACGCGATAAACGTACTCAAAGACCCAAACGCCAAACCCACTAGCAGGAGAACCGTCGCAGGAATTCGCAGACGAGGACTGGTCAACAGCCGCCAAATGGTTTTGAGGGTCGGTTGTGCAGTCTTCTGCTGGGATACCTGCACTCTCTCCGGTTCGCCCACCTGACTAGCACAAACTGCTGCCAAGAAACCCAGTCCCCCAGAGAATAGAAATAGAGCCGTGTAGCCCGCCGCTCCCTGTAATAATCCGCCTAAAGCAGGACCTAGAGCCATACCAACCGGCGTGACTAGACTCATGTAGCCAATCAACTCACCCCGCTGGCGCACTGGCGACAAATCCGCCACTAGAGCCAGATAACCTGTAGTAAAAGCAGCGATACTAATGCCGTGAAACGCCCGGAGTACCATTAATAAGCCGATTGAATCGGCGACTAAATAGCCCAACGGAGCGATCGCGGCAACAATAGTACCAATAATTACCACCAGCTTGCGGCTGCGCTGGTCTGCTAAATGCCCCAATTTGGGTCGAAACAGCAACAAACCGATGGCAAAGCAACCCATTACCATTCCCACCTGCTGCTTGGTTCCTCCCAGATCCTCAATGTAAGGTGGTAACGTTGGCAGCATAGAGGCTAAACCCGACCAAAACAGTAGACCAGTCGCAAATAAAACCAGTAAATTTTGGCGTTGTTGCGCCTCTATTGTGCTAAAAAGCTTCAAAACCGAATCATCCCTGGCGAAATGTTCAATAGAATTAGGAGAGTTATCTCCTCCTATTCAACATTCTTAACATCTGAGCTAACTATTTCCTTCACCCGATAGATTGGTTGTCCTGACTAAGATGGAGGAGAGTTGACTTCCGTGCTAGTCGAACGAGGCGTGACCAAGAAAAGCTCCAGATCTCTGAAAAATATCTGGTGTTTTTGGAGGTTAAACTGTTTTTCAACAAGCTTCCGGAACGTTTCAGGTTCAATTCCTCTGCCCAATGAGCTTTCATAGACCACCCAAGACCGGGATTTAATAGGCGGCAAAGTGAGACGCGCTGGTTCCACTTCTGATTGCTTGTTTTCTTCGGGGAACAACTCCTGAGAGATTTCCAAAAAATGAATGGGTGCCGAACCCTGATAGTAATGCTCCGGCACCACTTCAGGACGGGGTTTAGTAATATGTAGAACTAGGGAATCACCAGGCTTTTCATTTAAGCTAATAGTCTGGAATATACCACGCCAATCTTCACGATTCAACTTCGTGTAATAATACCCCAACCCACCGCTAACTGCCACGATATAGGTAAGGACAACTACAATAGCCACATTTCGCTGCCAATGCCAAACTTTCATAAAACCGATTGCTAAAAGAATCAGCAGGTATGGGGCAACAAACAGCAGGTAGCGGGGTATCCATATCGAGCTAGAAATATAAGAAATGCATAGAATAGCAGCACTCGGCAACAATCCCCAAACTGCAACCCAGAAAAGTTGCGGTTTGCGGTTCCTGCCAAGGAGAGCCATGCCCAGCAATACAACCAGCATTACAGTGTAGACGTTGTAAAAAGGATAGACGATTGGAGAAGGCCACCCCCCATTAACCGTAAATTTCTGTGTCAGCATTCTTACGACATTCTTAATACCAGGTTTCGGCTTTAAAGCTACCCAATGATTCATGAACTGAGGTGTTGATACAGTGGCAAATTGAATTGCAAAGGGAAGCCATACAATACCGATAACCAGAAGCCACTTAGCAAACCCTAACAATACACGCCGCTGGTTACGAAACTTCAGCCCAATTAATAAGATGTCTGGCACTAGCAGCGAGAAATTGAGCGGTGTTGTCAAGATCGCCAAGAGTCGCCCTACAGCCCACCAACCCATGAAGGGAAAGGATAGTAATTACATTTCCGTTTTTAGCATCATGAACACTATAAAGTTCATCGATCCACAAGCTTTCCGTGCCAAGTTGATAGAGATATAAAGCCGTGGCTACGAGTAAAATTAGGCTGATAGAAATCCACCGCTTCAGAGAATCTGCTTGGATTAGGAGTTCTGCCGAATTCAGTTTTTTGAATTTCATGTTGTTAATTCTGAAAGTTATTAGTTGTCAGTTGCAAAACTAGGGTGAATTAATTGAGTATTCTACAGTAAACCAAACAACTATTCACGGATTTTTTAGCGTTGCTCAATGAACACTTTGTGTAGCAGCCGAATAGGTGGGTGCGGAGCCATGATAGTAATGTTCTAATATCTCCTGCTATGCTCACGTTATAGCTTTCGCTACAGTTTATCCGACATTACCCGTGTTAAAAACCTGAGTCTTGCTTTACAAGGAGCCACTTCCTTTTAGAAGACAACTCTTCTACACTTGCTTTGGGTGTGATGCTGGCAGTTTTTCTACACCACTTTCAGAAGTGTAATTTAAATAACCGTTAATTGACCGTGAAAACCCTACTTCACCGTTTCGATCTATCCTACCTGTATGTTTTGGTAGGAGAGGCAACCCTTGCTCTCACTTTTGTCTTCTACATGACAATTGCCCGCGTCCTCGGACCGGAGCGGTATGAGATCTTCTCGGCGGCTGTTGCTTTGGGAGCTATCCTTTCTCTTTTTATCCAGTTCGGGTTTCCGACACTAATAACCCGTGAGGTAGCAGCAAACCCTATCGAAGGACCTAAATCTACAGGGAAGTTCCTGATTATCGAAGGCTTGAGCTTCCTTTTAGTTCTCCTGCTTCTGTTTCCCCTAGCTCGTCTGTTAGGTTACCAAGGCGAGGGCTTAATTGTTTGCTACTTAGTCATATTCGCAGAACTCTGTCGCAGCGTGAAAATGACGCAACGCGGTGTCCTCAAGGGTATGGGGTGGTTCAGAAGCGAAACGATCTCAGTAGCAATAGAGCGGTTCTTTACTGTACTACTCCCAGTTATTGTTCTGTTTTTGACTCAAAATCTAGTGTTGGTGGTGGGGACATTTGTCCTTGTCCGCTTGCTCGACATTGTGGGAATGCTGGTTTACCTGAGTCGGAAGACTAGCATCTGGTCACCTCTGAGCCTCAACGGACTTTGGCAATCTGTTCGTATGGCTTACCCATTTGCCCTAGCTGGGGTTCTGTGGATTCTCTATTATCAGATTGATGTAGTCATGCTTAAGGGACTCGCTCCTACTGGAGAGGCTGGATATTACAGTGCTGCCTACCGGATATTAGAAATGTTTGCTGCCCTGCCTCAAGTTGTTTTCTACGTCGCCTTTACTAGGTTTGCTCGATACTATGCTAACGAACCCGAGAAACTTCCGGAGCAGATTTACAAGTGTACGCGCCTCTTACTGGCAGTAGTGCTGCCTACCATCGTTGTAGCTGGTTTGTTCCAGAGTACTTTAGTAAACGTTATTTATGGTGAAGCCTTTGCGCCTTCGGTCAAACCCCTTGCTATTCTCCTACCTAGCCTGAGTGTCAAAATGTTTGGCACCTTAGTGCAAAAGTTACTTCAGGCTACTGGAAGAGAGAAGCAACTGCCTACCCTGCTGTTTGGTACTACGATGACTAATGTGGTGACTAATTTGATTCTCATACCTTATCTGGGGGGAGTTGGTGCGGCAGTTGCAACCTTGTTAAGTGAATTGGTGCTGTGTCTGGTAGGTTTAAGCTTGATGAAACGGATGCAGTATAAGGGAATGAGTAAGCGCCTTGGTATGATTACAGCCATTAGCTTACTGGTAACTGCGATCCCATCTCTGATGCTTTACGGATTGACTCCAATTATGGGAATCGGGTTAATGGTTCCTAGTATTGCGACGATGATGGTATTGATGAAACGCGATCGCTTTTTAGAACGGGTAACATAGGTGTACTAAGAATTCAGACAAACCTGAGTTGGATGTGAGATTGAAAGCCCCGTTCTTTCATATTAATTTAATCTAAATATATACCAATTAATTAAGTAATCGATAGAATCTATTGGCAATTTTAGTAATTTTTTATTGACCTCAATAATTTCCTTGTTTTGACTTGTAAATCATAATTAATTTGTTTTTTAAAAAGATTAAATGCATCGTAGTTAGTAAATTTAAATAAATATCGAAGATAATTATCCTCTATAAAAAAAACAATTCTCTCATATATTTTTATTGGAAATATTCTAGAAGTAGCCATTTCATATTCACAATTGATTAGAGCATCACCTGCAACATATTCAAAAATTTCAATTTCTCTCCGTTTGAGTTTGGTTTTGAAAACACCTATTTTTTTCTCAGAAATAGTTTTATTTAATGAATTGTGCAAAGCAGCAGATTTAATATATTGTTTCTTTATCTCTATTTCTGGAATATTTCGAGTAACTGTGATTCTATCTTCTTCAAGAAAATCAAATATTTTAAATAATTCACTATTTAAATTTTGAACCAAATCTTCGTAATGAACTTCTATCCAATTCCTGGTATCAGTACTTTGTTTAAATTCTTCAAAGGCTAAGATATATTTTCTCCATCGATGTGCAATCTTATAGATACTCTTAGGACCAATTGGAACTCTTTTCAGTGACTCAGCTACATCTCTGCCATCACGTATTAAGTGAATGAATTTTGCTTCTGGAAAAATTTTATTGATTTCTTTCAAGTACATAGCGTGTTGTGGAGTCTTATCTCCCCAGCGTTTTTTACCATTTTTTTGCGCATAAAGCTCGAAAAGCAATGAAACAACACCTTTAATAGAAACAATTTTAATTTGAGTGCAAAATTCTGCAACTGATATTTCTAATCCCCATTCTTTAATTCGCTTATCGTGCAAAATATCTTTCACAAAAAGCTGAAGATTAGAGCTTTTATGAAGATCACCATAATTTGCAAAAACTCCTGAAAATCGTTCAAATATATGGCTTTCTGGAGGTATGGCAATATTAGGATGTAAGTTCATAAGCATTTGAAGTAAACTCGTGCCAGAACGGGGACAACCTACGATAAAGAAAGGTAGTTTTTTCAAATCTGTTTTCATTGTTAATGCAAGAACGAAAATGCTTCAAACTTAGTCTCAGCAATTTTTTCAGCTTTGTCCAGACCTTTGAACTCTTTTCAATCATTAAGCTGTCAAAACATACGAATCGAGTTGAACTCCCGTTAGGGACGCGATCGCTTTTTAGCACTGGCAACGTAGGTTGCTATCCCTCAGAAAATACTTCAGTTAATGTTTGGGTGAATTCCGGTTTGCGCCAGCCGCATACTCGTGCTGGCACTCCCATAGCGATCGCATAGGGGGGAATGTCCTTGGTTACCACTGCCCCAGCACCTACTACCGCACCTGTACCAATCGTCACACCGTCTTTGACAATCACATGAGCTCCTAGCCAGACATCATCCCCGATTCGTACACCGCCTTTGGATGCCAATGGCTGTTTGACTATGGGGATGTCTGTTCGAGAGAATTCATGGTTGACACCACCGATATAGCAGCGACCAGCAATGAGACAATAGCTGCCGATGCGTACCTCGCTGGTCGAATCAAGTCGGCATTCAGAACCAATATTGGTATGGTCACCGATAAAAATAGAGCCAGCACGCGCCTTTAGCTGGGCATAGCGACCAATCTGCACGCCATCGCCGATTTCGATGCCTTCGTCTGTCAGAGAGCGCATGGAAAGAAATGCATAATCATCAATTACAACATTGCTGCCAATGCTGATACGGCTAGGTGCGCGGACAATCAGGTGGTGACCAAAGAGGACATTCTTGCCCACACGGGCAAATAACTGCGGGTAGAATATGCGTCGTAGCGCCAGTCCAACGGCACCGGGAAGTTGCCCGAATAAAAACGTCACTAGTTCGTATTGCAATAGCCGTCCCAGTCCCGGTTTGCCTACCACTAAGTTCTGATATTTCTGGAGGAACGAACTCTTGCTATCGGTCAATACCTCCTCAAAACGTAGCTGATCATATTTGCTATTCATCGAAAAACTCCCTGTATTGTCTTGCCAAGCTGTCTGATGATGTTTTAGGCTGTCAGTTGTCTTTCTGGTTGTACCCGATGACCGAGCAGGTTACTAATTAGCGCCACACTGCTAAGTGCTTTAGCCTGCTCGCGCTGCACTAGGGGTGCCATCGCTGCTTGGGTTTCATGACGCTGTTTCCATGCACGCTTAATTAAATTTGTCAAGTTTTCGGGGGTCAATTTATCAAAATCGATCGCCCATTTGTCCTGGTCAATCGTTTGCATAAAGCCTGCTGTTTTGGGATAGGAATTGATTCCCAGTATTGGTGTTAAAACTGCTGAAGCTAGAATTAGGGAATGAGTACGCATGCCCACATGGACATCCACTCGCTCTAATAAGCCAGCAATTTCCTGGTATGTGTAATTGGCATTACTAACTACCTGAATGCGATCGCGTCGCTTGACGTATTTCAAACTCTCATTAGTAATCTTAGTATCCATCACTTGAGTGATGGTGTAGAGAATATCAATATCTAGTTCTTCAATGAGTCGGTCGAGGGTAGACCCAATAATCTGCAAAAATTGTTCGCGCCCAAAGCTTTTATTATCCTTGCTCCAAGAATCGATGTAGGCATTAATATTAAAGCCAAGAGTACCGTTTGGATTTTTAAAGAGTCCCTCTCGATTCACGATCTCGTCCATGCGTTCCCTGGGTGGCGGGGTTGTATTGATTGCACAGTCGGCATTAATGTGAACATCTTGATAAGTCAGTTCAAGCTTGTCAAGCAACTCCTTTGACTGCCGATCTCGCAGAATGAGTAGGGGACTAGCGTCAAGTACCCGTTGCAATGCTTGCTTGCCTAGAGGTGTGGTAATGGGTCCCAAGCTGGCATTATAAAGTGCAATGGGAATACCGCGCCGCTGACAAGCCGGAGCAATTAATGAAATTGTCGAGAGATAATTAAAAAGTGGGTTGAGTAACTTGCGATCAAACAGAATGTTATCAGTCACCAGCACTAAGTCAGTCTGTAACATTGCGCGGAAGGTTGACAGACCAAAAATCTTAATCGCGCCGTTCCAGGGCATCAGTCCGAGGGGCTTGATGTTGTAATGCCCAAAATGGCGATAGATGAACTGGGGATTGAGAGTTGGGATTACAAAGAGGGCATCGGGATGTACAGCGGAAATATCCTTCAGCAAATTGCCTAAAATAGCCGCATCGCCCGCATTACGACCGGAGAAGTTACCGAGAACTGTAATTTTCTTCATGGTTTTTTGAATCATTACTCATTTAAAAAGATTTGTACAGGCTGGGGCAATTGATAGCAGGTTGTCAATACCTAGCTAAACTTTTTGTAAGAGATATCCATCCTTGATCAAGATACCATTGGGCTAATTCTTTTAGCCCTTCCTCATCGGAATGAGCAGGAACAAAGCCCAATAAATGGTTCATCTTACTTGTATTAAACGAGCGGTCTTTGGTATAAAAAGCTAACCGCCGTCTGTAGATCGGAGGTTCTATACCCAGAGGACGACAGATAACTTCAAAAAAATCACCCAAGGCAAACAGAGGGACAGCGGGAAACTTGATAAATCGAACCGGAGTTCCGTAATAGTCACTAATAATAGAAACCATTTTCTTAAATGGCATGGCTTCTGGACTACCGCAAATAAAAACTTCTCCGACGGCGTGAGGATGAGTCGCTGCCAAAATAAAAAAATTGGTTAGGTCATCAACGTGGATAAAATGGAGCAAGTTATTGCCATCACCGATAACTGGAACCCACTGACGACTCACCCATTTGTAGATTTTCAACAGTCTTTTTTCCCTCGGTCCATAAATTCCCGCTGGTCGAACTATAGTTATAGGCAACCCTTCCTGATCTGCATAATTTTTTAGCCACAGTTCTCCCTCTAGCTTTGTCTCTTGATAGACATCTCCGGGATATATGGGCGCATTTTCATCCGCAGGAGGATGCGCGATATGACCATGAACGCCAATGGTAGAAACGTGAACAAATCGTTTAAAGTCCGGTTCTTTCAAAGCTGCTTTTGCCAGCAACTGAGTACTTAAAACGTGAACATTATAGTAACCCATATCTGGAGATTTAGCTTCTCGAAATGGGGTGACCATGTGGAAAATATAGTTCACTCCCTTTACGGCTTTGCTGATTAAACTTTCATCAAATACATCGCCTCTAATCCATTCAATATTCATATCCTTGAACGGTTTAAGATTGGAGGTCTGGCGGGCAATCGCAACAACTTTTACCCCTTGTTCTACTAATTTTTGGGCGAGAACTGAACCTGTAAATCCAGTTGCTCCCGTTACCAAAGCACGACTGCCAAGGGGAAGCTTGTATTGAGGGTCTTCCATCGTTAAGGTTCTCCGAGTAAAAAAAGGAAATTTAAGGTTAAATTCCCTGTACTTATCCGTTCATTTTTTCCCAAGTTTCAAAATAACTGGCGAACCGAATACCTTCGTGAATCCTGAGAATCTCGTCAGCTTTTCTGATGCCGACGAAATCCTAGGCGACTTTAATGCCCGATGCAACACCATCGGCAGGAAAAATTGAGGATAACGCTCAGTGGCTGTAAGTTCAAGAGATTTAAAGTAATCAATAATTTCTGATTCTTTATAACAAGTAAACGGTCGCGTATTGCCTTCCAACCCTTTCTTGAATTTAAACAAGTAAGGTGCGATATAATTCACGCTGCGAACCGTTGGATAGTCCACAATTACTGCTTTGTCAGCTACCCGCGCTAGTTCAGCTAAAAATTTCTGCCATTGGGTTACATGAGCAAGCAGCCGATAACTGATAACAACGTCAAAAGCGCGATCACCATAGGGTAAATCCAGAATATTACCAACATTGAACGAACACTGATTGGCATCAATAAAAGGCTGAATTCGCGCCTTGCAAATCTCCGCACTTCCCAAAACCGTAACGTGGTAGCCGTTCTGGATTAGCGCTCCCGTCAGTTGACCATGCCCACCACCAACCTCTAAAATATTGGCATTCGGATAGGGAGCTAGCATCTTCAACGTCGCTTCTTCTTGGACTTTTAGAAGCCACGCTCCAATCTCACCAGTAAAACGGGTGGCATAATCATCGGACGAGGTTTCGATATCTGCTGTTTCTGGAAAACTACTTGTAGAAATCATTTTTCTATGCCCCTGATCACTCACTCTAACGGTACAACTAACGAGTTGGCTCCTTATCAATTTTTGCTTTCACAATGAGCATATACCCACTCGCTCCCACTAATAAAGTATCGAGCTTTGAAGCAAACCAGACAACGGGATAGATTAAGGAATAAATACCAAACATTTTTTGATACCGCTTCATGTCTTTTCCCGTTACGATTCGACCCTTCTGAGACGTTTCACCTCCCCGCTTGAGCAAGTCAAGAGCCAGTGTCATCAAGGTGTCAATGCCTTCTGAGAAAAATTTAGAGTAAGTTCTGTGAGTAACAAGTTTAAACTTTCCCATCAGCAGCGATACTAAGTCATCCACTGTATACCCCGGTCTAACGTGTCCGTGTTTTTCATCGGTCTGCCCAATCGCTAATCGAAACTTTCGCAGCAGGCTATTTTTAATATGTGGCACATTGATGACTAATTCTCCACCAGGTTTAATAATTCTAAACAATTCTTTGGCGAATTCTTCATCGGTTTCAATGTGTTCGAGGAAATCGACAATCGCTACCCGATCGAATTCGTTATCGGCAAAAGGGGTCTGGCGACCATTAATCTGAAACACGTTATCTTTTACTAAACCCCGGATGGACGTAACCGTATGTTCATCAAGGTCTGCGCTTTTCCAGGTTCCTCCCCGTTTGCGGAGGAGATAACTAATCACACCGTTGTCGGAACCAATGTCTAAACAGTGTAAACCCTTCGTATCTCCTAAAAAATCGGTAACTTCCTTGTACTTCCTCTGTTTCAGGACTGATTTGCTAAACAGCAAGATGGGCCAGTTTTGCTCGGTTTTGTCTCTCATAGTGTCACTAGGCTTCAGATCAAGTTTTAATTCATGCTGTTTTTGATAGAATCAATTTTCTTTCTAAACTTGGATTTTTGCCACCGCCTGACTCCCCAAACCACCAAAACTGAATAAATCGATTCAAAAACAAGAGGGATGAGATGGCTGGGATGCCACAAACCCCTTGAATAATGCACTCCCGGAAAAAGGCTGATCGGGGAAGCAAAAAAGGTGTCCGTGAAAGGGGAAAAAAGCGGAATTCCCCTGCCTTCAGTGAAAAAATCCAAGACTAGATGAGAGCCATACAGAATTAACGTTATCCAAACGAGTTGTTTGTAGGAAAACTTCCACCAGTAACTGAGTGCGATCGCGATGATAGCACTGAAGCCAAGGGTAAAAATCAAGCTGTGGGTCAAACCCCGATGGAATGATTCTCCTGTGATTAACTGAGGAATAAAATCCAAGTCAGCAACGCTGGCTACAAAAACGGGATAGAAAATCTGCATCTCCCATTTTCTGCGCCTGGACATCCGTGATTTCGCCAAGGGCAAAAACTTGGCAAGTACATATCCAGAAACCGAGTGGGCAATGGGGGATGGCATAATTTAGCAATTCAAAATTAAAATTTCAACACCTAAAACTCTCAAACCCCCTGGATACAGCAAGTATAGTCGGCTAAAAACTGACTCTAAACTGCTACCAACGGCTTATTCTGATTAAAATTGCTCACCTCTTGCAATTCTTGTTCAACCTTGGCGGAACTCCAACCAACTTCAGCACCCATCGTTTCCGCACAAATCTTGAGGACTTCATTCCCTGGAAGTCCAGCAGTTCCCAATTCTGTCCGCCGAAGAACTACATCGCTCAATTTCTGAGCCATTTCTTCACGGACTGCATAAATTACCTCAGCTTTGAGTACGGCTAGATCGTTAATCGGTTCGTTAGATTCCTTTAGATTTTCATCTAAGTACTTGAGTACCTCTGGATAAGCAGAACCATAGTTATAAACGAGGCGACGCATTACCTCTTCGTTTAATCCATCGGGTGACTTAGCGATCGCATTTTGCAAAAACTCCTCAAACCGTTCGATAGTCCCGCCGTAAAGTGGCGTGACGGCGGACGTGGATTTCGGTGGTTTTTGTCCCCACGATTTGAAAACTTGGTCTACTGCTTTTTGAGCCACATCTCTGGCGGTTGTATATTTCACGCCAAGCACCGAGAGGAGTCCTGGCAATCCTTCCTGGGAGTAATCCCGGATCTGATGGTGTTTTGCCAGTAGAGGTTCTCCCGTCTGCTGGTCAACGCCAGTTCTGGGTAGAAGACCCCCATGCACAAAATCGACATCCTCCCGTGTAAGATTTGCTGGTGGATATGCCTGATTGATTTGGTCGAGCAAGTCTTGAATATCGTCTTCAGTGACTTGCAACTCCTCTGGGTCTTTATCCCAAACGCTATAGGACGTACCAATCATGGATTTGCCACGCCAAGGCGCGATAAACAGAAAGCGACTGCCTTTGTTAAGCATGGCATCGAGATCGCGATAACCATTGGCGCTGGAAATTCCCACTGCATAACTCTGAAAAAGCGGACGAGTCACCAGGTTAACCGCTTTAGCTAGAGGAACTTTGGGGTGTGGCGACAGTCCGTTAAGCCAACCTAGCATCTGATTCATCCAAGGACCGCTAGTATTTACCACGGTTTTGGCACGGATATCAAACCGATCCCCACTTAGTACATCTTGCGCTTCGATACCCGTGATGCGATCGCCATCTCGCAGAAACCCTGTGACTTCGACGTAGTTAGCGACATCAGCCCCCGCTTGTTCAGCAGAGCGAATGAAGGAGAGGGTTAGCCGTTCGGAGTTGTAAACTTGAGCATCATAAAAAACTGCTCCCCCGGTGAGTCCCTCGTTTGGAATGCCTGGAAGCAGTTGTTCACACTCTTGTTTGGAAATAATTCGTCCGTTGGGAATGTGTTTTTGTGGGTCGTCGATTTGATTGCGATCGCTACTAATTAAATCATTCAGCTTCAGTGCCAGACACAGCACTTCTTTTCCTTTCATCCCATGCCCGTAGGTGGGAACCAGCACGGGCATGGGATGAATTAAGTGCGGCGCAATTCGCATTAATGCTTTTCGTTCGTGGATTGATTCGCGCATCCGTTGCAAATCGGCGTGCTGTAGATACCGCAATCCTCCGTGGATAGTCTTTAAACTGTTGGCAGAGGTCGCCGAACCGAAATCTGCTTTTTCAACTAAGGCGACTGACAAACCCCGCAGTATCGCTTCCCAAGCTACACAAGCACCGTAGATTCCAGCACCGATAATCAAGAGGTCGTAAGTGTTCTTCGTTAACTCTACGGGGTTTCTATTCATGATGAATCAGCCTCACAGATTCCGATAACACTATCCGCGCTTTTCCACTTATACTCTGCTAGGAGAATTCCTACAACATTAATGGAGAGCCTACACCCTGCACTAATTCTGTATGTAGCCAATCATACAGAGTGTTTAATTGTTCACTAAACGCCGTATAAGTATGTCTTTGCTGAATTAATGTTTTGCCTGCCTTACCCAGCCTTTGCCGTAAAGTTCGATCCTTGAGCAGACGAAGCATTCCCACCGAATACGCTTTGGCATTCGGTGCAGCTAGCATAGAAATTTGGTCGTCAAGAAGCTGAGTATGGGTTGATAAATTCGTAGCTAGTAAGACTTTCCCGCTGTCGAGATAGGAATAGAGTTTCATCGGTGTATTCTTGCCCTTGACTCTGGGAGAGACGAGAATATCAGCTTGCTCTAGATAGAAAGCTAAATGTTCAACGGGTTTAGAGCCGAGGAAATGGACGTTTTCTTTAATGCCAAGCTGGTGAGCCTTTTGTGTGTATTTCTGAATATCAGACGCCTCTCCACCAATAATTACTAAATCCGCTTTATCAGTATTTTTAAGAGTTAAAGTAAAACTTTCTAGCAGTAGATCGATTCCTTGATAGGATTCTAAATTTCCAACATACATGAGTAATAGATTCTTGATTCCTAGTTCTGCTCTTATGTTAGTCAACATTAGACTGTCCTCCTTTTAGAAAATTAGAACTAATTTGGATTTAGAAGAGAAATATCAGGAATAACAACAACATTTCTTGGTTTATATTTTTGAACATCTACAGCCAAAGCATCGCAAACGGCTACAACAACCTTAGCGTTTTTAACAGCAATTCCCTCAAAAAACTCTAACAGTAAAACGAGAAACTTTAAATTTGGATATTTCTCGACCATTTGTTGAGCTAACGACGAATCCATATCATAGACATAGGGAATTTTAAGAAAGACTTTAAGAAATAATCCGATAAAAACAGCTTCTTCACCCGCATGCACCAAATCGTAGTGTTTTGTAGCAACAAGATGAATAACTTTAAAAAACATGAAAATATCGCAAATGATTTTCTTCCAAGAAAATCCCGGTCTAATTTTGCGTATAAATGGTAATCTCGGTATCCGGTATATGTTGACGTTCTCGTAGTGAATATCCTGTCCTTCAGGATAAGTAACTACATCAACCTGATCCCCCCGCTTGGATAAAACTTTTAAAACTAGGTTAACTGCAATGGGTGTGCCACGGTTTTGATAGAAGGGGTGAGGCGCTAGCATAAGGACATTCATTCTATTGCTATCCCTTTTTTTGTAAAACGCTGAACCATTATGAAGCCGTAGGTAATTTTCACTGGCTAAAGACATTCCTAAAGCTCCTTCTCAATATAAATATGCAGCTTTATCCCATGTTCCAAAAGAACATAGAGTAAAAGTTGCGAGTCTAACTAGGTCGCGATGGATTTAAAGCCCATCGTTATAGACAATCTCTATAAATTTCAATTTCAGCACGTAGCTTGTGGGAAGACTAAGTAGGTAGACTGAAATCTTCATAAATAGTTTATGTTGAAGGACGTGAACCTACTTCACTTCTTCTAGAGAATAGAAATATCATATTCCCAGGGAAGATTTCCATACTTTAGTGCCGACTTCACGCAATCTTCATAAAGGGTTATTCTAAATTAATATAGTTTTTTGTTATAATAAAAGCCTAAGAAATTATAAAAATAACTCTTAACTTTGTAGCTACTTAAACAATCCCTACGTACCTCAGGCTCTATATCTAGCAGTTAGACAGAGAATCACACTACATATAGCGTTAGTCTAAAGCCGCCTTGATTAATTCGATAACATATCAACCTGCTTTTGTCAATTATTTTTGCCTACTTCTCTATATATAGACGAATCAGCCGTAGAGTGTCTTTCGTCCCCCATTATCTTGGGTTTCCTGTACTATCTGCCTTGCAGAGCAACAACTACTGAACTAGCATTAGGAAAATATTCTATAGAGTTCTACTTATGTAAATTTTTGTATTTATAACTAAATCCTATATCCTTTTCCGAGGCTAGTCTCTGGATTTGCTTTACCTTACCTTTACAAAAGGAAGAGTGTCTCTAAAGTGTTATCCCAAAATAGAGCTTATCACTTAATCTTACTTAATGATCACAGTTGAGTCTACTGTTTATCTATAGCCTGTGTTCCACATCTTTAACTGGCACAAAGATTTTTTCAACATTTGGCATTTTGTAGTTTGCAATACATCAACCGTCTGATATTGAATTGCACTCAAGGAGGTACGCCAAAATCCCTAAGCCTCTACTGTATCCCTTGACTCGACGATTTCCCTCACCCTATAGATAGGTCTTCCCTGAGATTCGTGGTAGGTTCGCATCAATAGCTCCGCCAACAGACCTACGCTAAATAACTGCACTCCCGCCAACAGCAGTACTACCGCTAAAATAAGTAAGGGGCGATCGCCAATTTGTTCCCCAAAACCCAGCTTGAGAACTGTCAGATACACTCCAATCACTATCCCACAGAGCATGGAAATCATGCCCAGCAGCCCAAAAACGTGCATGGGTCGGGTCAAGAACGTTTTCATAAAAAAGACTGTGAGTAAATCCAGCACCACTCGAAACGTCCGTCCCAGTCCATACTTGCTGCTTCCGTGACGGCGGGCATGGTGGCGCACCGGTAACTCGGTAATCTTGGCTCCTTCAATAAATGCTAAAGCCGGCAAAAATCGGTGCAATTCTCCGTAGAGATTCATATCTGCCACCAATTCCAAGCGATAGGCTTTCAGAGAGCAACCATAGTCATGGAGTTTGACGCCAGTGATTCGTCCAATCAGCCAATTGGCAATTTTTGAAGGGAGTAACCTTGTCAGCGCTGCATCCTGGCGATTTTTCCGCCAACCACTTACCAAGTCGTAGCCTTCATTGAGTTTGGCTAATAGTAAAGGGATATCAGCAGGATCATTTTGCAAATCACCATCTAAGGTAACAACCGCCCGACCTCCTGCGTATTTGAATCCCGCTGCCATTGCTGCGGTTTGACCATAGTTGCGGCGCAGTAGCACACCTCTCAGATGGGGGTGAGAGAGAACCTGTTCCTTCAGCAGTTCCGTCGAGCCATCACTGGAGCCATCGTCTACGCAGATGAGTTCGTAGCTGAGTCCGGTGTCATTGAAACTGGTGGAAATGGCTGCAATTAATGAGGGTAAACTTTCGACTTCGTTGTAGATAGGTACTACTACTGATACATCAGGGCTCATTGAGGTTAAGCCTGTGGAGGCTTGCTGTCCTTCAGGAAATAGTGAGGTATTCATAGGTCTGTCGAATCAGCTTGAGTTATGAAACACTAATCTTAGACAGGCATCTTGCCTGTCCTACTGTTCCCTTGATAATTTGCCACCACACGTCCGAGTTTCCGTAGCTGCCGATAATAAAATTGACTAATTTTATCCCCATGCTCTGAGAGCTGGTCAATCCCAATTCCATTACGACCGGTCTGTCTACCCGAACTATGGATATAGTATCCGTCTCCCAAATATAAGCCAACATGGTTCGTTTTCTCGGGTGTTCCGAAAAATATCAAATCTCCTGGTAGAAGTTCCTCAATCTCAAGGGTTTGAGTAAAGGCTTCTTGCTGATAGGAATCCCTTGGCAGCCAAATTCCCGACGCGGCAAACCCAGCTTGCATTAGTCCCGAACAATCATAGTTGGGAGCAACGGTTCCCCCCCAGTGATAATAATTTGGTTGTTGCATGGCTTGTTTCGTAAAAGCGATTATCGCCGGAACTCGTTCTTGAATTTGGGTTGGAGAAAGAGCGATCGCCTGATATCCTTTAGCAGCAGGTTCCAGTTCCGCTATATCTTCAAGTGGCAACCAAGCTGAGTAACCATCCTCGCACAAACGCATCTCTATCGCCTTCTCTACAGGTGTAGATGAGAGTATCTGCAACTGTCGCCCCCCTGCGGCTTGGGTTGCCAAGCTATCGCAAGTGGGAGAATCATACAGGTTCAAATTGCTGCGGCAGCAGTACTCACCACTCTGAGATTCTGGTAATTTCTCAAATAAAACCATACGGGTAAACACAAATCACAGTTGCTCAAAACCAACCGAGGGCAGCAAAGCGATCGGTAATTGCCTAAATTTAGGAGAAAATCCACCCCTAGACAACTCACTACTCAAGCCCATGACATTCTTCTGCAAAAACGAACAACTCGAACAACTCGGCACCGAAATTCTAGAAACCACTTGGGCGGAGTTTCCAGGACTAGCTCAAAATCAAATAGCCCTCACCTGGATTGTCTACGATCCACCCGTGCCAGTAAATACTGGCGGTGCTCTCTCGGCTGAGGAATTCTGGAAATACCAAGTCCGAGGCTTTAGCTATCGCGGTGTTGAGCGGATTTACCCTGCCAGTGTTGTGAAACTGTTCTACATCGTTGCCATTCAGGAGTGGGTGGAAACGGCGATGGTTAGTCGATCTGCTGAGTTAGATAGAGCAATACGGGATATGATTATCAACTCCAGCAACGATGCGACGAGTCTGGTGGTTGATATCTTGAGCGGTACGACTAGTGGACCGGAGTTACCGCCGGGACCCTTTGAAACCTGGAAATTTCAGCGTAATATCGTCAATCGTTACTTTCAGTCTCTGGGTTGGTCAGAATTGGAATCGATTAATGTCAATCAAAAAACTTGGGGTGACGGACCTTATGGGCGAGAACGGGCATTCTTGGGGGAATTGAGGGAAAATCGCAATATGTTAACAACGAATGCCACAGCACGGTTACTGCACAGTATTGTCGGGGGAGTGGCGGTATCATCAGAGCGCTCGCAAATGATGATGAGTTTGATGAAACGCAGTCTCAATCCTGCTGACTTGAGAGACGATGATGAAAATCAGATTACAGGGTTTTTGGGTAATGGTCTTCCCCCAGAGGCGCAACTATGGTCTAAAGCGGGTTGGACATCCCAGGTGCGCCACGATGCGGCATATATTGAAATACCCTCCCTGTACCCTTATTTGCTAGTTGTATTTACTGAGGGCAAGGCTCACAGCCAGAATCAGACGATTCTCCCCTTTATTTCTCGACAAATTGTTGACGTAATGAGTAAATTGACTTAGTTGTCTAACTACAACAGAAAATATGAGCCAATCGATTTGGCTCTTCTTCGTGTTTGAAATCATTGTGTGAGGAGTAACCCTTGAAAAGTAATTGTTTTAAATCTATCTCTTATCTGTTAGGTATAGGGGCTTTGTCCCTTGCTAGCAGCACCCTGTCAGCCCGTGCTGAAGTACCCAGCAATCAAGCCCCTATCGATCGCTTACCATCAGAAGCGACACCCTTTCCAGCCGTTGAGCTGGCGGCAAGGTCCAGTTCAGCCGTTGACTTACATCCTGCTCAAGCACCAATTTCAGCCACTCAGCCTGCTATACCTCCCACGTCCTTTGCTGAGGGACTGGCAAGTAAGCCCGCTCTTACCCATACTTCCGAATCTAGGGTAAGACAGAATGCGATCGCACCAATCCCTTCAGTACTGTCCCCCCATTCTCAAGCAGAAGTCCAAACCGCTGAACGTCAGGAAATAAGTTCTGCTCAGGTAGATAGCGAGATCGCACCCCCATCGATTCCCGGAACCACGGCAACATCAGCGGCTCTGCTTGCCACCGAGTCAGCAGCGTCTCCTGCATCAACAACCCCCAAGAGTGCATCAGCCCCACCCCCTGAGCGAAACACCACCTTAGCTCAAACTGATCTGGATGTCGATTTCGGTCGAGGCACTCGTGGAGTTCCCAGCTATATCGGAGTGGGCGGCAATATTGGTTTGAGCGATGAGGATGATGAGGATGAGGGTGAAACAGCTTTAGGTGAACCCGGTTTTGTAATAAACAGTAAAATTGGTCTCACGCCCACCCTATCTGTGCGACCAAGCGTGATCTTCGGAGATGATGTAGTTTTTATGATACCCCTGACTTACGACTTCGCCATTCCGACGGAAGATCCCTTTGAACCCGTTCGCGTCGCCCCATTCGCAGGAGGTGGATTAATTCTTTCTACCGATGATAATAATAACATCGGTTTCCTGGTGACAGGTGGTGTTGATGTTCCCATATCCAGCTCCTTTGTGGCAAATGCTTCCCTTAATGTCGGCTTTATTGAAGATACGACAGATTTTGGATTGATATTAGGAGTAGGTTACACCTTCCCTAACTTCTCGCGTTAGAGAGCAGGGGGTTTGGGGTGATGGGGGGAATTCTCCTTGTCTCCCTACTCCCGATCGCACAAACGATTCACCAATACCATATCCAGATAACTAGCATCTCCAGCATCACCCGCCAAGAGAGTAAAGGGTTCTTCAGGTTCTCCTAAGTGATTTAACACCAGTATTGCACCCGAAAAATCATCATTTCGCGTGTAATCATTAACCGTAACCACAGTTTTGATACCCGCTTTTAGAGCAGCTTGCAAACCTTGATAGGAGTCCTCAATCGCCACACACTCTTGGGGTTCTAAACCCATCGTTTGCAGCACGTACTTATAAATATCGGGGGCTGGCTTTTTGGCAGGTACGATATCACCAGCGGCAATTACCTCGAACCACGAAGGGCTATCGGCACCGAGGGTTTGTTTCAGGAGAGTAGTAACATTTGTAAGTGCGGTTGTTGTGGCGATCGCTAAACGCATCCCTTGGCTGTGAGCTTCTTCGAGCAATCGCTTGACTCCCGGACGCAGGGGAATAGATCTTTTTCCTACTAATTGTTGATAATTCTGGGTTTTAGCTTTGTGCAGTTTAGCAATCAACTCGTCAAGGTTGGTGGCTGGTTGGAAATCGGGACGATGCTGTTGCAAGTAAAAGCGGATGCGCTCTTTGCCGCCAGCCACAGTCAGTAACTCACCATAAAGCAGAACTGACCAATCCCAATCAAACCCCGCATCGGCAAAAGCACGATTAAATGCCACACGATGACCATATTGCTCAGTATCCGCCAATGTGCCATCAACGTCAAAAATTAATGCCCGCAGTTTGGTCATGGCAGAGGAATTGTTGACAAAATTCACGTAAATGGTATGAACACACTCAATCGTGTCCCTACCAACAAAAGATTACTCCCTTACCCACCCTAACCCTCTTCTGTCACTCGGGGAAACTAAAAATCGCAGCCAACGGATGAAAGTCAAACTTCATGGACAAAAGAGCGATCGCTTGCCTTTCACGGTGACAAATTGGACAGATTGCAAAGCTTCCAGCCCAGTCATCGTATTTCCCGTCTACTAGTTCAATAATGGGAAAGCCTCATAACGGAATCCTAAATTTATTTGGGAATTTAAAACGACTATCCTGGAACTCCAGAATAATCGCCAGTTATCAGATAGCTTAAGGCTCTACCCAACGTCCATCTGCCTTAATCAAATTAATCAACTCCTCAACACCCTTATCCTCTGGCACCTTCTTAATCTCCTCCCTGCCGCGATACAGGGAAATATAACCCGGTTGCTTACCCACATACCCATAATCAGCATCTGCCATTTCACCGGGCCCATTGACAATACAACCCATTACTGCTATATCTAATCCAGTCAAGTGCTTAGTCGCTTCCCGAACTTCATGCAGCACCTCTTCTAAATTAAACAACGTGCGACCGCAAGAAGGACAGGCGACATATTCCACCATCGTCTTCCGCAGTCCCAAGGCTTGCAGAATGCTATAACAAACGGGAATTTCTTTTTCAGGTGCTTCAGTGAGGGAGACGCGGATGGTATCACCAATGCCTTCAGCTAACAGGGTGCCAATCCCAGCAGTAGATTTAATTCGCCCGTACTCCCCATCACCCGCTTCAGTAACGCCAAGATGTAAGGGGTAATCCATACCCAACTCATCCATCCGTTTTACCATCAGCCGATACGCCGCTAGCATCACCGGGACACGGGAGGCTTTTAAGGAGATAACGATGTTGCGGAAGTCTAGGGATTCGCAAATTTGGATGAATTCCAGTGCCGATTCCACCATCCCTTCGGGGGTATCGCCGTAGCTAAACAGCATTCGTTCAGCCAGAGAACCGTGATTAACCCCAATCCGCATCGCCTTACCTTGGTCGCGTAGAGAGATAACTAGAGGTTCTAGGGTTTCTTTAATTTTTGCACCAATTTCGTCAAATTCAGCTTGGGTGTATTCGCTGCGACTAGGTTTTGGCTTCTCAAAGACGTACAACCCTGGATTTATCCGCACCTTATCAACGTGCTTGGCAACTTCCAGGGCAATTTTCATGCCGTTGTGGTGAACATCGGCAACTAGGGGTACAGCTTGGTACCTCTGGATGAGTTTTTGCTTGATTTCTGCAAGGGCTTTGGCGTGCGCCATACTTGGCACGGTGACACGGACAATTTCGCAGCCAATCTCATGCAGGCGGCGAATTGCAGCCACAGAACCCTCGATATCTAAGGTATCTTCGTTAATCATCGACTGCACTACCACCGGATAACCACCGCCGATGGTGATGTTACCGACTTGCACTGGGCGAGTCTTACGGCGATGGATGGTGGTATCGAATTCTGGGGGTTTGGGAGCAGTTTGAGGGGTTGGAAGGGTTTGCATAGACTACTGGATAATTTAAAGTGGCAAGATGTATCAGGTATTTCTCTTTTTCAGAGTGCCACAGTTGGGGAGTTTTTGGGTTAAGGGGGAGAAAAAGGGGAGTAGGGAGTGGGGAGTGGGGAGTAGCAATGTCCTTTGCCCAAGATTTAGACACCACTAAAAACAAATACGCTTCTTCACTTTGAAAGACGAAAGTTACTTTCAAACCACCACAAAATTCACCAACTTACCAGGCACTACAATTACCTTTTTAACTTCCTTACCCTCGATATAACGCTGGGCGGCTTCCGATTTACGGGCATATTGTTCCAATGCTTGCTTATCGGCTTGCGCTGGCACTTGAATCGTACCCCGCAGTTTACCATTAACTTGAATCACTAAGGGAATCTCATCCACCACTAAGGCACCCGCGTCAGCTTTGCGCCAGCCTTGCCCGTGTACTGAATCAGTATGACCAATTCCGTGCCAGAGTTCCTCAGCAATATGTGGTGCAAAGGGTGCCAACAGCACAATTAAGGTTTCAATTCCTTCCGCGTATACGGGTGAGTTCTTACAATCGGCATCCGTAAGGGCGTTACTGAGTTTCATCAACTCCGAGACAGCCGTATTGAACTGATACTCGTCCTCTAAATCCTCGGTAACTTCCTTAATTGCTGTATGAATTGCCCGTCGTAAGTCTTTTTCCGACTTACTCAACGTCTCTGGTGTTGCAATCGAGTATTCAGAATTAGCGGAAGCAAAATCCGTCACCAAACGCCAAACACGGTTGAGGAAACGGAATTGCCCTTCCACGTCCGCATCATCCCACTCCAAGTCTTTTTCTGGCGGTGCCTTGAAAAGGATAAACATCCGCGCCGTATCTGCGCCGTATTTGTTAATCACTGCCTCAGGCGCAACACCGTTATACTTAGACTTGGACATCGTTTTGTAAGAGACTTCCAACGCTTCCCCCGTTTCTGGATCTTTGGGTTCAGCAGAATCTACTTCTACAGAAGGAATCCACTTCCCAGTTCTGGGATTCATGTAGGTTAAGCCCTGAACCATACCTTGAGTTAATAGGCGTTGGAAGGGTTCGTCAAAGTTGAGAAGCCCTTGGTCGCGCAATACCTTCGTAAAGAACCGCGAGTACAATAAGTGCAAAATTGCGTGTTCGATCCCGCCTACATATTGATCAACGGGCATCCAGTCATTGGTTTTGTTAGGGTCAAAGACTTGAGACTCATTTCTTGCGTCCGTAAATCGCAAGAAATACCACGACGAATCGATAAACGTATCCATCGTATCCGTTTCCCGCTTCGCTGGAGTGCCGCAGGTCGGACAAGGCACGTCTGTCCATCCTTCAACTTGTGATAAGGACGAAATGCGACCGCCAGTAAATTCCACATCTTCCGGCAACTGCACGGGCAAGTCTGCTTCCGGCACTGGCACTATGCCGCACTTCGGGCAGTGAATCACCGGAATTGGCGCACCCCAATACCGCTGGCGCGAGATTAACCAATCCCGGAGGCGGTACTGGACTCGTGCTTTGCCCCATCCTTGTTTTTCAGCGTATTTAACAATCTCTTCCTGCGCTTGGGGGGATTCCATCCCATTAAACAGGTCAGAATTCACCACAATTCCCGCTTCAGTGTAAGCCTGCTTGGGTGCAGCTTTGACGTCTGCCGCATCAGCCCGCACAATGACCACTTGAATAGGCAAATTCTGTTCGGTTGCAAATTGGAAGTCTCTGGTATCATGTGCCGGAACACCCATCACCGCACCCGTGCCGTACTCATACAGCACGTAGTCAGCAATCCAAATGGGAATTTCTTCTTGGGTAAACGGATTAACTGCCTTACCGCCCGTAGGAATTCCTTGCTTTGGCTTATCCTCCGCTGTTCGTTCTAATTCGCTTTCTTCTGAGACTTTTTGAATGAAAGCATCAACGGCTGCTTTTTGTTCAGCGGTGGTAACTTTTGGCGTTAACGGATGTTCCGGCGCTAGTACCACATAGGTAACGCCATACACCGTATCTGGACGAGTGGTAAACACACCTATTTTTTCATCCATCCCCACAATCGGGAATTCCAAATAAGCACCCACAGATTTACCAATCCAGTTTGCCTGCATTAGCTTGACCCGTTCGGGCCAACCCGTCAACTTCTCTAAGTCGTTGAGCAATTCCTCTGCATAATCAGTAATCTTCAGGAACCACTGCCGCAATAATTTGCGCTCAACTTTAGCACCGGAACGCCAAGAACGCCCTTCACTATCGACTTGTTCGTTTGCTAGTACAGTTTGGTCGATGGGGTCCCAGTTAACGGCGGCTTCTTTTTGATACGCCAATCCCGCTTTAAGAAATTGCAAAAAAATCCACTGCGTCCACTTGTAATACTCCGGCGAACAGGTCGCAAGTTCGCAATTCCAGTCGTAGGAAAGCCCCAATAGTTTTAACTCAGACTGCATCTGAGCAATATTTTGATACGTCCACTTTGCCGGATGAATTCCGCGCTGAATTGCCGCATTTTCCGCAGGCAAACCAAAGGCATCCCAACCCATCGGATGAAGTACCCGATAACCCTGCATTCGACGAATCCTGGCAATCACATCCGTAATCGTATAATTGCGAACATGACCCATGTGCAGGTTGCCTGAGGGATAGGGAAACATGGACAGGGCGTAAAATTTCTGCTTGTCCTTTTCTGTAGGGGTTTGGTCTGAGCCTAATTGTGTCCAAGTTGTTTGCCACTTTTCCTCTATCTCGGCGGGGTTGTAAGCTGACTGCACAAAAGAATCTCCTAGTGGATAGTTAAACGTGTTCGCTTCAACAATTTTGGCACATTAACCCGACAGTCAGCAGACAGACAAAAAACGACGCTAAACGTATAATCATCCAAATCCTTTAGGTTCTACCTGCCATGGCTAAAGCTCAAATTAGCATTGTCAAAGCGCGGCTTACTTACAGGATTCACCCACTCAGGTGAGCTAACTAGAGGAAGCTAACAGGCGAAATCGCTCACAAGCGATCGCTGCTGGCGAAGATTGCCGCTATCGTAGTTATACCAAATGGGGGAAACTCAGGAGTTCCAAAGTTTTTTAGATAATGCTTTGCCTAAAGCTCTCAGTCGAACATAGACATCATAGCCAACCTCAAACAAAAAGCTTTGATAACCTCGTTTCATAATTCCCATTGCTATCAGTTGCTGACTCGTTTCCAGTTTTACCGATAGGTTTTCATGATATAAATTTAAGTTTTCATTTTTTTCAAGAAGCTGGGCGTATTTTTTATATTCAACAGCTCCCTGCCAATGCTGATTTCGATGGATTTCTTTCTTGACATAATTTACAAAAGATGATGGATATTTAAAGTGTAAAAGACATCCTGTTGTTGAAGAACATTTTATATTTTTAATCCTATGCTCGGAATAGAGTTGCATCCGGCTATGGTACTTAATTAGGGGAAACTTCGTTAGACAATAGAGTTTTTTGGGATTGTCCGTTTGACTTCCAAATACCCGTTGTCTTAACCCTCCCCAGTAATAATCGTGTATTAGTCCTTCTTTGTGATGGTAAAACTCTCTGTCAAAATAAGGACAAACTTCTAAAAAATTAGTTCCTGGCTCGTACTGCACCTCCTGAATTGGCTTATCGGAGTACATATCTAACATAACGATACTTAGTGCATCTTTCTTTTGTACTTCGATTTGACGACAGAGGGCTTTTATCGGCTTTGTTTCACAGTCTGGATAATAAAAAATTTCGTCAGCATCAACCAGTAAACACCAATAATTACTTCCGTAGTCTTTAAGTAGCCACTCTAGCCAAGCCAGCTTATTTTTGAACGAGTCTTGGGTATGCCAAACATAGGTATCAGTTTGTTCCAACAGATAACTCAACGTCTCATCATCCGAATCATTGTCAACGATAAAAAAATGGCAAATCCCTTTTTCTCTATAGTACTTCAAAAAGAAAGGCAGACGTAAAGTCTCGTTTCGGATTACTGCAAAACACAGAATATCATCTGGTTTTAATAAGATTGACTTATTATCTATTCGTTGTAAATTAACCATTATTTTTATCGTTATTTATCATTTATTAGCTATATTTTGCAGACTATTTTTTATATGTTTTTGTAAAAATGACTGATAAAAATTGCTAAAAGAAGCTCCATTTCTCCAGCCGCAACTTTATCATTTTTTAGAACGCGGCGATACTTGAGCCAGTGAAAAACGAGTTTTCTGAGGTCATTTATCATATAAGCAGGTATTACCAAAGGTATTTGCCAAGCTTTATAATTTAACATTCGCACAGAGTATCGAGACAAACCATTGTTACGGAAAAAACGTTTCAAAGCGTACTTAATAGCACAGCGTCGAGCAAAAGCAAGTCCTTGCTGAGTTTCTCGGTAATATCGAATCGGATAAGCTTCTTTCCAAGTGTCTTGGTAGTCTGTAACAACGTTCGCTGTGTTATCGCAGCTATTATTATCTAGGACGATTATTTCCCAGTTAATTTCCTCATGACCAATCTGCGATCGCAGACTATCTAAAACAGCAGGCAAAAGGTTTTCACCGTTATAAGTGCAGATGGCTACGGTAAACTCAACCATGGTAATTTCATGGGTTTAAATTTATTGATATTTTCTTTTTTAACAATTTGTATTCTAATTTAGAGAGAAATCAATTTCAACATAAACATTTCCTAGTTTACCTATATTCGTTCATGAAAATCAATAAATTTACAAAAAATTCATTTTTAATTCATCCAATTTTCACTTTAAAGCCAGCAGCTTTTATTTGTCACTGAGAAATTTTAACAAAGAGTAGCCGACATTTTCTATGAACTAATCAACCTCCTGAATCTATTTATTGGCAAGGTCTACAAGAACGAGTAAATTAGAAAAAACAAATCTGTTAGTTGGATTAGTTTTTAGGGAACTCTATAGCTGGAGTTTCTCTCAAGGAGTCACTCAAGCTGATCGGCTTTCTGCGATCCACGGAGCCTTGGAATAGGCAAAACGTACCTGCTGAAAAAATCCGGACAGAGGGAAGTTTACTCGGAATGTAATAGCGTATCCCTGTAAACGTCTAGATGCACCCATTTCAGTTCATGGCACCTTTAATTTAACTTCGAGAATCGCAAGTATAAGTACAGCGTCAGGGTAATCTACTAGCGAAATCACCCCTTAGCCTTTCCACTAGGGAGGCACTTGCTTAACAGGGCTTGCCAGCAGCAAACCGCCAAAGGCATCGACCCCCACTAATTTTTAAGGGAAACCGCCAAACCATCACTCTAGATTGAGATAGAAATGAAACAACAGTCCTGGCTAGATATTGCTGAATACATATCCCTCGCTGGCTCCGCCTTAGGCACCGTCGTAGCGGTGACATCTCAGCAAGTCGTCTACGCAGCAACTCCCCTGACTATAGCCCTTGCCCTGAACGTAGTTAATCGACGCCAATTTCAACAGCAGACTCAAGAAAATACAACAACCGCAATTACAGAAGCCTATCAACATATTCAAAATCTACACCAGCAAGTTCAGACGCTGCCAGCCATCAACAATCAGCTCAACAGCCTCACTCAGCAATTCAATGCCCGACCTGATAAACAAGCAATAGAGCAATCGCAAGCAGCAATTGTTGAACTCAAAGAGCAGCTAAATAGCCTAAGTCGGAATCTCGAGCAACTGCCAACCTCTTCAGAGGTGGATCTGAGCAGCCTAGACGGATCGATCGCCGATATTAACGAGCGGGTGAATACCTTAGCGATACGTTTTGATCGACTACCCGCCTCCTCAGAGGTTGACCTAAGTGGTTTCGAGGAAGCCATTGCTCAACTTTACGCTCAGATTAATACTCTCAACCAGCAATTCAACGAGCGACCGGAGATAGAGCAACTCAGTACCTTAAGCTCGCGCCTCGACCAGCTCCCCGCGTCCTCAGAAATTAACCTGAGTGTCTTTGAAGAAGCCATTGCCCAAATTTACTCTCAGCTCAACGATCTCACTCAACAGTTCGATAACCGACCCGAACTACAGGCGATCGAACAATCGCAAACAGCAATTGGGCAACTAACAGAGCAACTGAGTACCCTAAGCTTGCGCCTTGAGGAGCTACCAACATCCCCAGCGACGGATACAAGCAGATTACACGAAGCGATCGCCGATATTAACGAGCGGTTAGAATCATTAACGTTGCGCCTTGATGAGCTACCAACATCCCCAGCGACGGATACGAGCAGATTACACGAAGCGATCGCCGATATCAACGAGCGGCTAGAATCATTAACGTTGCGCCTCGATCAACGACCCGCGTCTTCAGAAACCAATCTGAGTGGTTTTGCCGATATTAACGAGCGGCTAGAATCATTAACGTTGCGCCTTGATGAGCTACCAACCTCCCCAGCGACAGATACTAGTGAGTTACACAGAGCGATCGCTGATATTAATGAGCGGCTAGAATCATTAATGCTACGGCTCGATCAGCTACCTGCTCTCCCAGAGACAGACTTAAATGGGTTAGAAGAAGCGATCGTACAAATTCACGGTCAGCTCAACACTCAACTAGACACCCTGCGCCAACACTTTGAGACTCGACCAGAGCAAGAAGCGATCGCTCAGTTAACAGAGCAGCTTAATGCTCTAACTTCACGCCTCGACCAGCAGCCAACTTCTGCAACGGTAGACTTGAGTACTGTTGAGGTGGCGATTGCCGAGATTAAGGGTCAAGTTGATACTTTAACAGTACGGGTTAACGAGTTACCTACTGCCCCAGACGCTGACTTGAGTGGAGTCGAAGAAGCTATTACTCACATCAACTCTCAGCTAGACACTCTCAACCAACAGTTCAACGAGCGCCCAGAAACTGAAGCGATTGAGCAGTTACAAACAGCGATCGCCCAACTCCCCACGGCTGCACCAGTAGACTTGAGTACTGTTGAGGTGGCAATTGCCGAGATTAAGGGTCAAGTTGATACTTTAACAGTACGGGTTAACGAGTTACCTACTGCCCCAGACGCTGACTTGAGTGGAGTCGAAGAAGCTATTACTCACATCAACTCTCAGCTAGACACTCTCAACCAACAGTTCAACGAGCGACCGGAACTGCAAGTAATCGAGCTGCTAACGGAGCAACTGAGTAGTGTTTCCTTGCGTCTTGATCAGCTACCAACGTCCTCATCTTCAACGGTTGATCTTTACGAAGTCGAAGCAGCGATCGCAGCACTCAGTGAGCGGTTAAATGCTATCAGCCTGCCTATTGAGCAGTCACCGCCTGCCGAAACAGTGCCAGATATCTTAGAGAGTTCGCCGACTGTTCCAGCTATTGAACTCAGCCCCGAAGAGCAAGTCATTGCTACGATCAATCATCAGCTTGACGCTCTGAACCAAAAGTTCAGCTTCCAATCTGAGACACAAACAATTCAACTGGCACAAACTGCGATCGCTCAACTGAAAGAACAGCTCAATACTATTGCCCTGCGTCTTGGTAATTTGCCAACTGCTCCACAAATCGAACTCAGTCCCCTAGAAGCATCTGTTGCAGATATTAACTCTCAACTCCAAGCTCTCGAGCAACAACTTCTCGCCCGACCTGAAATACAAGCCGTCGAGCAGTTGGGAGAAGCGATTGTGCAGTTGACGGATCAGCTCAACAGCATGATGTCGAGTCCGGATGGTTCACCCGCTCCTTTAGATGATGACGCCATTAAGGATATTGATTTTCAGTTAAATGCCATGGAATTATGTCTGGAGAATTTACCAACACCTCCAGATATCCAGTGGAGTGGAGTTGAGGACGCGATCGCTGAGATTAACCGTCAGATCAATGCTCTGACACCCTCTCAGCCTGAGCATCAACCGCGTGCCTTTGAGGTTAACTTAGCCAATGAAGGAGATGAGGCGATCGCTGACATCAATCGTCAGCTTGATGCCCTTAACCAGCGGTTAAATCCTCGATTGGACGCGAAAACCCTTGAGCAGTTAGAAGTCGCGTTCGCAGAACTCAAAAATGAGGTTAATGCGATCAGCTTTTATCTCGATACGTTACCGACTGATTCAGACATGGATTTCAGTGAGGGAGACCCTTCCATCGCAGACCTACAATGGTAAGCGTTGGATAGTTTAGTCAGTTGTAGTGCATCTAATTTACCAGTTCCATCGCCATCTTCGGTTATTCGGAAACAAGAGTAAGGGGGGAAATTTTTCCCTTCTTCCCCTGCTTATAGCACTCAGCCATGTTAACTGCTCTAGCTAGAGGTGCAGGGGTTGCCTTCGTTTTACTCGTCTCTAGTCTCGGACTGAAATATCTTGCTCAGGTCGTTTTGGCTCAATGGATGGGAACGGTAGAGTATGGCATTTATGAATATGTCATCTCTTGGATATTACTGTTGGCAATTCTAGCTGAGTTAGGGTTGCCAACTGCGGTTGTACGCTTTATCCCGGAATACAGCGTTCAAGAAGATTGGGGGCGATTGCGTGGCTTGATTCGGGGTAGCTGGCAGCTCATTTTACTGGCAGGTTTCCTGCTGGCTTTAGGCGGCGTGGCGAGCATTTTAGGGTTGAGTACCATTCGGCAGTGGGCATACTCAACCCCCATGCTAGTGGGTATTTGGATGGTGCCGCTAGTGGCACTGGCGCACCTGCAATCAGAAATGGCGAGAGCAGCAGGACAGATAACGTTGGCGTATGCTCCGTTTCAAGTTATTTGGCACTTGTTGGTGATGTTAGGGGCATTTGTGCTGTTTCAGCAAAACCAGACGCTGACTAGTGTACCTGCAATCACCCTCTCTATATTAGGGTTATTAGTCGTTGTGTTAGTGCAGTTATGGCTGCTGCGCGGGCGGTGGAATCAACAAGTTTACTGTACCCCTCCGATTTATAAGCCTCGTGAGTGGTTAGCGGTTGCCTTTCCTTTGTTACTCACGGCGGGGTTTCATATTCTCTTGAGTCAAATCGATATCTTAATGATTGGAGCCTGGGTTGGACCGAAAGCCGTCGGGATTTACAGTGTGGCGGCGAAAACCTCAATCTGGGCGAGTGTGGTGTTGCAGGCGGTGAATACAGTTGCAGCCCCAGCCTTTTCTGCACTGTATGTTCAAGGCGATCGCCAGAGTTTGCAAAGGCTAGTTTCTACAGTGGCTCATTGGATTTTCTGGCCCTCCTTGATGATTGCTTTGTGCCTGATTGGGTTTGCTGAGTCCATTCTCGGCATTTTTGGGTCAGAATTTGTAGCTGCCCGTGGGGAAATGACGATTTTGGTGTTGGGGCAGCTTGTGAATGTAGGAGCTGGATCGGTGGGATATTTAATGAGTATGACCGGTCATCAAAACCAGTCGGCTTACATCTTCGGCTACAGTGCTTTACTAAATGTGGTGTTAAATGCGATCGCAATTCCAATGTTAGGCACGATAGGAGCCGCGATCGCTACGGCTACAACCATGGCGATGTGGAATATTTGGCTGCATATCTTAGTGGTCAAGTATTTAGGAATTGCTCCTTCTATTGTTTCGACATTGGCTGCAAAGATTTCGTCAAGAAGATAAGGCAGAATGTTGAATCCTGGAGTGCCTTTAGTGCGGAGAGGCTCAGTGTTCACTGAGGCTTCTCGAAGTGTCGAACGCTGACGCTCACGGCAAAAGCCTACTCCCCACTCCCCACCGATACCAATTCAGCCTGACGCCCCCCCTCTGCTGAATACTTTAAATAGATATGCAAATAATTGGGTGGTAAATAAAGTAAACGCTCTGCCCACTCAATTGCTACAATTCCCAACGGCATTTCTATACCTTCCCAGTAACTTTCCAGATTTAACGCCTCTACCTCTTCAGACTGCAGGCGATATAAATCCAAATGATAAAGGGGAATACGCCCTTGGGGATACTCATTAATCAAAGTAAACGTGGGACTAACAATCGCATCACGAATCCCCAATCCCTCACCAATTCCTTGCACCAGTGTCGTTTTGCCAGCACCTAAATCTCCCTCAAGCAAAATCACGCTACCCGCCGGCAGAGACTGTCCTAGACTAACACCGAGCGATCGCGTTGCCTCAGCATCTGCCAAAACAAATTTAGTCATTAATTACTCTTCATAGCTTATTTGCTGAAGCCCCGTCTCTTAAGAGCGGGGTTGCTTACAGTTCATAATGCGCTCGACTGTACCACCGTAGCAAAATCCGTGCCAACCGTTCGGGATTGTGCCGCACTAGATTAGTCTGCTCATCTTCATACATTACATTAGCTTGAACAATGCGACGTCCCAATAGAAGGGTTGCTTCTCGATCTAGAAAAACGGGATGGGAATTAACTTGGGCATACTTAATCAGCACCTCGGCTGAGGGAACTTTTCGATGGACTAACACCGCATCAAATAGCTGTTTACCACAGGCTTTATCAATGGCTCGGATATGCTCAGAGACGCTGTATCCATCGGTTTCCCCCGGTTGCGTCATAACGTTGCACACATAAATGCGAGGAACGGAACGAGAGGCGAGTGCTTCAGCAATTTCTGGGACTAAAAGATTGGGAATGATACTGGTATACAGGCTACCGGGTCCGATGATAATGTAATCGGCTTCGTCAATAGCTTTAATAACGGCTGGTAGGGCGGGTGGATTTTCAGGAGTACAGCCAATCTTGATAATTTTACCGTTAGCTTCAGTAATATTCGATTCTCCCTCAATCCGACGCCCATCGGCTAATTCTGCCCAAAGGCAAACGTCACTTAGGGTTGCAGGTAGCACCCGTCCCCGCACGGCTAAAACCTGAGAACTAGCAGCGATCGCTCGTTCCAAATCTCCGGTAATATTGCTCATAGCGGTTAAGAACAAATTACCAAAACTGTGACCCACTAAACCACTACCGGCTTTGAAACGGTATTGAAACAGTTCAGTTAATAACTTTTCTTGGTCTGCCAGTGCTGCCAAACAGTTGCGAATATCTCCAGGTGGCAATACCCCAAACTCTTGCCGCAGGCGTCCAGAAGAACCTCCATCATCGGCAACGGTGACAATTGCCGTGATATTGGCACTATAAACCTTGAGTCCCCGCAGTAGAGTAGATAAACCTGTCCCACCACCTACTACCACAATTTTCGGTCCCCGGTAAAGGCGGCGATGTGCCATGAGTACGTCTACGAGTTCCTCGTCTCCTCCAGGCTTTAACACCTCGGTAATTGAGCTAACCGTCCGGGTTTGCCCCCAAAAAATCAACATCAAACCCACAATAATAGCGCTCGGACCTGATACATAATTGGGGACATAGGTGGCGATGCTTTCCAGAATGTCGGACGTGAGTTGAATGAAGTAAAAAATCGGCGTCAGCTTTGCCCAGATTGCTACCCCCAGACTCGTCAGCAGGACACCACTCGCACTTAAAAGCAACCAGCGTTTTATCAATAAGCCAGGAGCTAACCATTTAAACCATCGGTTAAAGCGCCGGGGCGTTCGACCGCTTGACTCACATCTTAGGGTGCGTAGAGCGCGTTTGAAAATACTGATTGAGGACATCACTGATTACAAGTACGAGGGAAGGGGAACATCAAGACTGGATAGACTTTAACCAAGAGTAGTGGATTCTCTCAAGTATTTAACTCGATTTCATAGGCTGCCTGCTGTCAACGTTGCCATGTTACTTAATCAAGGGGAAGTGGGTATTCATCAGGATACATTCGTGGAAATTATACTAGGAGGCGATAGGACAATGAGATGCGATCGCGTTTTTCGCTAGCACAGGTGAGAACTCAAGTGAATGGAAAAGCGTATTTTGGGTTTTGACCCAGGACTAGCAATTTTAGGCTTTGGAGCCATTATTTGCCAAACAGCGGCAACAATGGCAGGGACAAGGGTTGGTTCTGTCAAATTACCAACAAAGCCGAAGGCTGAGTCGGTGCAGTTGCTAGACTTTGGGGTCATCCAAACGCCTGCCAAAACTGAGATTGGCGTGCGCCTCTGTACAATTTATGAGGACTTACACACATTAGTAGAGCATTGTCAACCCGATTTGGTAGCCGTTGAGAAACTGTTTTTCTACCGAATGAGTTCTACGATTATGGTGGCTCAGGCACGGGGAGTTTTAATGTTAGTGCTGGCACAACATAACGTGCCGATGGTAGAGTTTACACCCGCTCAAGTCAAGCAGGCGCTGACCGGTTATGGAAATGCTGACAAATATGACGTGCAGCAAGCCGTAGCACGGGAGTTGAATTTAGAAAGTATTCCTAAGCCGGATGATGCGGCAGATGCACTGGCAGTTGCTTTAACAGCTTGGTTTCATGAGGGGGAGTAGGGTGTGGGGTGTAGGGG
>NZ_JADEWY010000273.1 GCF_015207375.1 Coleofasciculus sp. LEGE 07092
CCCACATTCCGCACTTCAAAATGTAGTATAACTGAAGTATGAAGGGCGCTCGCTAAAACGAGGTATTGGCTGAGTAAAAATACTTAGTTAATTAACGGAGCCAAGATTTGACTCAATGAATCAACAGCCAAGAGGGACAATATGAAGAACTGGGCAACGCATCAACGGCGGTAAAATCAATGGACATTCAAGTTGAAACAATAAATCATCTAGGATTGGTAGCTGGAATTATTGATGAAATAGGAATAGAAGATATCATCAATAAGACTCTTGGAATAGACAAGAGAGAAAAGCTAACGGCAGGACAAGTCGTCAAAGCCATCATTTTAAATGGATTAGGATTTGTCTCAAGACCTTTATATCTATTTTCGCAGTTTTTCAAAGATAAAGCCACAGAACATCTGTTAGGGGAAGGAATAGAAGCCAAGCATTTGAATGATGATAAAATCGGACGAGTAATGGATGAACTTTACTCCTATGGATTATCAAACCTCTTTTTAATCATTGCCCTAGCTGCCCAGAGTCACTATGGAGTATCGACGGAATTTTCTCACCTAGATGCCACGTCATTTTCCCTTCATGGAAAATATAAGCCGGAATTAATCCCTCTCTCAATCTCCTCATCAAATAATCAAGAAGAAAGCCCAGTTTCTCAGCCAAAGCCAATCCAAATCACTCACGGTTATTCCCGCGACCGTCGAGCCGATTTAAAGCAATTTATCTTAGATCTAATAGTAAGTGGGGATGGAGATGTTCCCTTATTCATAAGAGTAGCAGATGGCAACGAAACTGATAAAGCGGCTTTTGGTCAAATCGCCTCCTACTATAAGTCTCAGGTAAATTTTGAGACAATGATAGTGAGTGATAGTGCCTTATACACCGACAAGAACTTGAAATTAATGTCAGGAATTGAATGGTTATGTCGAGTCCCCTTATCGATTAAAGAAGCCAGAAACCTAGTCAGCTCAATCTCATCAGAACAACTCAACGTCAGTGAAATCCCCGGATATTCATGGGTGGAAGTGAAGAGCAACTATGGAGGAGTAGAACAAAGATGGTTAGTCGTAGAAAGTGAACAAAGAAAAGCTTCAAATTTAGAAAAACTAGAGAAGAAGATTAAACAAGAAGAAGGAGCAGCCGAAAAGAAATTAGTCAAGCTGTTCAAAAAAGAATTTGAGAGTGAAGAGGAAGCTAGGGCAAGAGTTAACGAATTCGAGAAAAAATTAAAATTTCATCAACTTGAGCAAATCCAAGTCATTGAAATTCCATCTGCTCCAGGCAAGAAAGGAAATAAAAGTCAGTCAAAAAAGCTCAGAGTTCTTTATCAGATAACTGGCTCTCTCAAGCCAGATGAGAAGAAAATCGAAGCCTTGGAAAAAAGAGCCGGACGATTTGTTTTAGCGACGAATCGTTTAGATTACTCATCTCTAACTTCGGCAGGTATTTTACGGAAATATAAAGAGCAACAAGCTCCCGAAAGAGGCTTTGCTTTTCTCAAAGACCCATTTTTTTTTGCCGATTCTGTCTTTCTCAAATCTCCGCAAAGGATTGAAACTATGGCGATGCTGATGGGGTTATGCCTCTTAGTTTATTCCCTTGGACAAAGACAACTTCGGTTGAAGTTATCTGAGGAAAATACTGGACTTAAAAATCAGTTAGGGAAATTAACTGACCGCCCGACGTTACGTTGGATATTTCAAACTTTTCAGGGTATTCATCTCGTTTTTATTCAGGGAGTCAAACAAATTGTCAACTTAACGGATGAGCGCCAGTTGACTCTCAGCTTTTTCCCTCAATCTTGTCAGAACTATTATATTTTATCCGGTTAATTCTTCTCTTTTTCGACCCAAAAATTAACGGAAAATAGTCAAGCTTATCCTGATTGAAGGAGTCGGGGGTCATGAGTCTTTATTGTCAATAAG
>NZ_JADEWY010000050.1 GCF_015207375.1 Coleofasciculus sp. LEGE 07092
AGCTCCAACCCCCGCCCCACCCGGATTGAGAACCAAACCCCTCAACCCAATGACTCACTGGAGTTGATATTAGTGACATCTTCTGGTACTGTTGTGCGGCGGCAAGTTGGGGGAGCTACGCGATCGCAAGTCCTAGAAAAGGCGCAACAACTTCGTAATGATGTCACCAATTGGCGTAGAACAGACTATCGTGGTAGCACCAAGCAGTTCTATCAGTGGCTAGTTGCCCCATTGGAAAAAGAGTTACAAGCCCAAGAAATCAATAATATTAGCTTTATTATGGATGCGGGTTTACGCTCAATCCCTGTCGCAGCACTCAATGATGGCAATCAGTTTCTGATCGAACGCTATAGTGTCGGCTTAATACCCAGCTTTTCTCTGACGGATACTCGCTACCAGGATTTGAGGAATGACCAAGTTTTGGCGATGGGAGCTGCCAAATTCATCGATCAAAAATCCTTACCAGCAGTTCCTGTAGAATTAGGAGCGATCACCGATCAGCTTTGGTCGGGTAAGGAGTTCCTCAACGAACGCTTTACCTTAGAAAATCTCAAACAAGCCCGCTCCTCACAGCCCTTTGGCATTATTCATCTAGCCACCCATGCTGAATTTCGTCCAGGCAAGCCGTCGAATTCTTATATCCAGTTTTGGAATAGTAAGCTAGGACTAGACGAGCTACCTCAACTCAAATTAAATGAACCCTCCCTGGAGTTGTTGGTATTGAGTGCCTGTCGCACGGCTTTAGGAGATGAGGAGGCAGAGTTGGGCTTTGCAGGATTAGCTGTCATGGCTGGATCAAAGTCAGCCCTAGGTAGTCTGTGGTATGTAAACGATGAAGCCACCTTGGGATTAATGACCGCTTTTTACCACTACTTAAAGGCAGCTCCGGTTAAAACCGAAGCACTCCGTCAGGCACAACTAGCCATGCTGAAGGGGGACGTGCGTATTGAAGACGGACACTTAATTGTTGCGAATGAGCGTATTCCTTTACCACCAGAATTAGCCCATTTAGGAAATAGACAATTAACCCACCCCTATTACTGGAGTGCCTTCACCTTAATTGGCAGTCCTTGGTAAGAATGCAATTGGGCATCAATTTCTCATCAGCAAAGGTCTAGCAATCCTTTTGCTGATGTAAATACTCCAATACAAAGGGTTCTAGTAAGTGAATACCATCAAGGACTCGGACAAGCCAGTTATTAAATTGCACAATATTCTTGACACCGAGCCAGTACACAACAAAACCTTCTTTAACTAATTCATAGCTCAGTCGGTCTACTTCAAAGTGGGGGGCTTCTCCATACAAAATAACTCCAGGCTTGACACCGCATAGTGAACCAAAGGTTTTTGCTAAATCTAGGTCGAGAGCTTCGTAGTGGCTAGGTAGCAAGGTGTATTTGTGTTCTAAGAGCAAGCCAACTCGACCGCCAAGCTTCAAGGGAACCCATTGATCAGGTGGGGAAACCCACTTTAAGAACTCCTGAATAGCCCACTCGTCTAGGATAGCAGAGTTGGTATGAGACATTTGGATGTAGCAATATAGTTTTTAAGCCATTATTTTATAGCGCTTCTTCGTTGAACGTAATACGCCAAATCTTGTGTAATACACGACGAGGGTTGACATCGGTCTAATCCTGATAAACTTTCTCTTCCCATCATGAACGATATCAACAACCGCAATCCAGTTCTGCTCATTCACGGCATTATCCGTACCTCCTCCGTTTTCCGCAAGATGAACCCTTATTTGAGGCAGCGGGGTTGGTCAATTTACACCCTCGATCTCAAGCCCAATAACGCCACACTGGGTCTAGACCAAATGGCAGCACAAGTTGCAGATTATGTCAACCGAACGTTTGCGCCCAACCAACCTATTGATTTAGTGGGTTTGAGTATGGGGGGACTCGTTACCCGCTATTACGTGCAGCGATTAGGAGGGATAGATCGAGTGCAGCGCTATATTACCATATCCTCACCCCATCATGGCACTTGGCTCGCTTACCTGTGGAATCGCCGCGCCTGCCTTCAGATGCGTCCTGACAGTGCCTTTTTAAAGGATTTGAATCGAGATTCAAAAATGTTAGGGCGTCTCAAATTTACCTCCATTTGGACGCCTTGGGATTTTATAATCGTACCTGCCCACAGTTCTCAAATGCCTGTAGGTCGGAATGTCAAAGTGCCCGTTGTTGCCCATGCCAGCATGGTGATCAACTCACAAAGCCTGCAAGTCGTCGCCTCTGCCCTCTCAGAACCGCTTAAACAGATTCAGCGAACCTATCCTGAAGGGCATCACCAATGGCAGCTAACTCGTGACTGCCAAAAATTGCCTCCCGATGGCGGTAAAATTTGAATTCCATTAAGTTATGGAACGGGTCTTGTAAGAAAAAGGTACGATGCTCGGTAAGCTGACCCGGAAAACGAAGTTTGGGCTGTTGGTAAAAGGTAAGTTGGCGTTGTTGCGATCGCTCTAGCAGTGCTTCCCAGTCGGCTTCAACGGTGAAAATTAAGCCGAAGTGCCGGGGATAAATCCCCTGTTGGGGGGGTAGGGGTTCGTGAGTCAAATGTGCCACGAGTTGATGCCCATACAGATTCAGAATCACCGCCTGGCGAGTTTCTCGCCCAATTTTACAGCCCAATTCGTTGCCATAATAGTTTTTAGTCTGCTCAATGTCAGTCACGGGAAAGGCTAGATGAAAAAGAACTGGATTCATAGCTACCACTCTGAGATTTGCATAAGTTTAAAATCACCTTAAAACGATCTCCACAAATTTGCGATGCTTTCTACAATTTCTGCCGTTAATCCTTGGCTCCTAGGCGTTGGCTTGAATACGGTTTTATTAGCAATGGCTTGGGCAATTCCCAAAAAGTTGCTTACTCCTGCCGGACTCATCCACGCCTGGATACTCGGTATCCTGATTTGGGGGACGCTGGGCTGGCGGGGTTACTTCGTCGTCATGTTTTATTTTTTAGTCGGTTCAGCCGTTACCCGCATCGGTATGGCGCAAAAGGAAGCGGCGGGAATTGCCGAGAAACGTTCTGGGGCTAGAGGACCTGAAAATGTCTGGGGTTCAGCCCTAACTGGTACGCTCTGCGCCTTAGGAATGCTATGGGTTGAAGAACCCTATCGGAGTTTGCTGTTACTGGGATATGTAGCGAGTTTTTCGACCAAGCTATCAGATACGACGGCTAGCGAGGTAGGCAAAGCCTATGGCAAGCGGACATTACTGATTACTACCTTACAGCCAGTAGAACCGGGGACGGAAGGAGCGATTAGTGTAGAAGGAACCCTAGCAGGCGTTGTGGCATCAGCCGCGATCGCCTTTATTAGTTGGGGCGTGGATCTAATTAGCTTGATAGGAGTAGTATTTTGTGTAGTAGCTGCCTTTATTGCCACCAACTTAGAAAGCGTGATTGGTGCCACCCTGCAATCTCAGGTGGATTGGATGACCAATGAAATCGTGAATTTTATCAATACTCTGATTGGCGCGATCGCCGCTGTCCTCTTACTCTTGACATGGCAATGGCTCACAGGACTGTGATCCCTACTGGAGGGGTGGGGGTGCGGGGGAGCAGGGAAAGCGATCGCAGAAATTAGATTTCAGCTCAAGCCTTAGATGGGTTTCAGGTTCTTTTTTAGAGATGTCTAAGGACGAATGAGCAATGACCAATGACTATTCAGCTTGAGATCCAAACACCATCTGTAGAACCATAGGCTCACCGTCAGCCCGGTGGTACTTATCTGCCCAAGCGCGGATAATTTCATCAAGTTCGTCCAGTGCCTGACCCATATTTTCGGGCGGAATATCTAATTCTTCTAATACCCGCATCACATTCGGCTGACGTTCTGCCCAATCTTTCATTAATCGGAAATACTGCGCCGTATCCTCCACCATGGTGTAAGTGCGTTCTTTGCCATCCACTGGCGAGTAAGAAGCACCCGTTAGAGCGTAGTAGGGTAAACCCCAAGGACAATCAATGCGGGTTACTGTCCCTGAATAAAGTAAACGCCGCTTGATGTGCTCTGCCATCGCCTCGCTCAAAGGCAGACGGCGCTCTGATGGTAACTCTTCTTGAGAGCGAGTGTGCAGGAATTCAATTAATTCCATAAACTGCAACGAATTAACAACCTGGGCGTCTGGCAGGTTATCGGGCAGTTTTTCTTCAATATGTCGTTTTTCGTCCGATTGTAGGCTAGTTCCCGCTATGCGGGATCGACCTGGTTGCCAGGAATACTGCTCCATCCAGACATAGGGAAATTGAATCAGATAGCGAGGTTCCTGAGACCCTAGCATCTTCAACAGTTTCCCTTCTGTTAAAGCTTGCCTGACTTCCTCAACAATAACTTTGACCCGTTTTGGCTCGATATGGTGTAGATGTCCGGTCATCCGGATATTCTCACCCTGTTCCAAATAGGTCATGTATATCGCACACTTGGCAGCAGTCGCGGCTGCATCCAGAAAAGCCCCGTGTCGGTGTCCACTGGTTCTCATCGCGCTGAAAGCCAGGTACAGCATAATCTGATCCATGGCACTGGGGCTAAGGCTTTTGATCAGATCAACATGGTTAATCATTTTAGGGGCGGTCACCTTGCATGGGTACAAAAAATTTTATCCTTTATGGCAAACTCACTAGTTCGCCTATTCTAGTGAGTTCAACTCAAACAGCAGAACACGCGCTTCCTTATAATCAGCACCCTAATGCTCGAATTTGAACTCTCTTTGACTGTATAAAATTATAGAAAGCCAAAGGAAAACCCGAAACTGGAAGATTTCACCTCCAACGTTGTAACTGGTGGAGAAATTCTTCCAGTAAGGTTAATATTATATCAAAAGTTAGACTCGCTTATGCCCAAGAGAACTGCCGACGACCGCTACCTCGATGGCTAATCAGAGGAGCTTGAGTTTTTTCAGCTTGGAAGAAATCCCGACGCCGCTCGCCACGGGCGGGACTCTTCGGACCAGCATCTCCGGTTTGAACTAGTGATGGTAGGTTGTTGGCAGTAGCAGACTTGAGTCGCACAGTTGAGTGATCACCAATAACCTGGGGATTAGCAGCCAGTGAAATTGTGAGCAAGCTTAACAAAGTGATAGAGCTGTAAATGCGCATAGCAGACGTCCGTGTCAGGGTTTCTAGTCCCTGATACGGAGTTCTTAGCAATACTTCAGGAAAAACTTTTATCGAAGTTTATGTAGATTGGATGAAGGTTGATGTAGAATAGCGGATTTACCTTGAACCCAAACCTGCCCCAGATCGGCAATATACCCGTCCTACGGGTACGGGATACGGGATAATTTTTTTTAAAGTTCTCAAACTCATCAGTCTTGAATCATTTCTACCACCAACCAATTCCCAGCTTCATTAAGACGACCCCAGACCGTAAGCTGTTGCTGATCACGACAACTCAGCAGCCGCTCGTTTACTTCTGGCTGCAATGTGATTAGCCTCCAAATCTCACCAGCACGCTCCGTTGGTTGCGACAGAGCGATCGTGTAATCTTGTTCACCGTTACAGTAGAAAGTGCCAGTGAAAAGGGTAGAAAATAAGCCGCTAAAAGACTGACCCGAATAAGGCAAAACCAGCTCCCCCGCTCCCCTGCTAACATGACCGCTAGCTGGATAATCTTCTGGCTTATCCAAGTAGTAACGCTGCCAGTACAGCCAGTCTGGATGCTGAGGCGGTACATTAAAGAGCGGAATCAAAGCGGCTGGGGCAATTGCATCACTAAGCATTGCCTCTTGAAGATGCCGGACGGACAACTCTTTAGGTTGACAGCCCAGTTCAACACACAACGCTGCTGCCATTCCCGCTGCTTGACCGAGGTTCATTACTACAGGTTGCAACCGAGTCGAACCGTTAGCAATGTGAGATACCGAGATATTTTTTTCACAGACAAGAAGACCATCTGTTGACTGTGGCACCAAGCAACCGTAGGGAATAGTGAAAGGTGTTCCCGTCCAACGACCTCCCCAGGGGAGCGATTTTGGTGCTAAGGGGAAATTAACACCAGGATAGTGGTGGTCATTCGGATAGTTACCCAGGGTGATGGTACTCACGTTTCCCGACTCATCCACTGGCAACGTTGCCACTTGTCCCCCTGACACGGGTAAAATATCATGTTCCCATAACGTTTCCAGCCCTATTAGCCGTCTGCTTTCGCGGTAGTAGGGATGTAAGGCGTAGGCACCGCCACCGAATGGGGAGTGGGCTTCGCCGTGAGCGTTCAGCCGAACGGGAGTGGGGAATGGGGAATAGGGGAAGATATCATCAGCTAAACCGTAACGACGCCCTAGCTGAGTTTGAATAAACCGTGCAAAACTCTGGGCGTGCCACCGGGCTTCTTGACAAAATTCCTGTTGGGATGAGAGGGATTCAACTAAACGTCCGACACCTTCACCGTAATCATTACCGCACTGGGGCCAGTTGAGCATAAACAATCCCCCAGGCAGGCGTCCGTAATTGAGAAAATGCTCTGGGCTGTAGCCGTCCCAAGCACCGACGAATTGCTCTGGGGTGTCGTGGGGAGGGGCAGGAATTTCTGGGGCTTCAGCCGCCGTCCCGAAATCCTTGAGGATAACAACCCAGGTTGGGACTTGCACTGGATACCTTTGGGTCAGCTCGTTATGAGATACTGGGGCGCTAGGTTCCTCAACTTGCGATCGCAATTTGCGGGTGTGTAGTGCAGATCCCATCTCCCAACCCCAGCGATATGGCACGTCCCCTAGAGCCAGCAAGTCGCCCAGTTCCGTAGCGTCTAAGATGATTTTTGCGTTAACAGTGATATCGGCAAACCGGACACCTGTAATGCAGTTGCCCTGTTTAAAAACATCTAACGGTGTTTGTCCAGCAATCCAATGCAGGTTGGGTAAAGCCTGCACCCAATCTGCAAATATCTTGGCACCCGTGCGAGGATCGTAAGTGAATAGACTAACCCAAGCATGATCTAATCCCTCTGCCTGTCGATGCTGAAGTGAGTTTAAGAATGCCCCCCACAACCCTGTTTGAAACGCGGCTAATTCACTGCCATCGGGTGCTGAGACACCTGCACAAGTGAGCATTCCTCCCAACCAAGAGAATTCACTTACCAGAACAGTTCGGACACCTCGACGCGCTGCTTGGATAGCCGCAGCCGTTCCACCTGTACCACCTCCGACCACTAAGACATCGGTTGTAATCATCTGGTTAACCATTGAAATTGAAAAATAATATTAAAAAATACTTACTTTTATAGGTTAAAAAAGTCAATACTTCATTTTAAAAAATAATTACGAATAAGCCTTTTGGGTTAGGCATTTTTAATGAAAGGTTATAAAATTTTAATTTATTTTTTGTGGCTATGTATTGCAGATACTCTTACTGTGTTAGCCGATTCTTTGTTTCTAGCTGGAGACATTTCCCTCAGTGCTACAGGCAACCTGGGCATCAATTCTAATGTCTCGTCCATGGGCGCATTGGAATAAGAGTTCCATCTTGTCAATCCAGACATTTAGATTTTTGATAAAAATAATACGGTTAATGGACGGCTGAACTGTATAGAGAAAAAGCACCCAATTCTTGGGCTAACTTCCTCATATTCAAAAATGTTGTCTCGAATTAAGTTCAGTCAATGAATTCACTTAATCTTAAGAATTTGTACAAAAGCCGAAAAAATCAGAAATGGTTGAACGGGTTAAAATGGCTCTGCTGTTTCGGACTGGTGTCAACTCCGCTTTTTTATTCCCTAAAAATTAATGCTCAACTAGTTCCCGATACTACATTAGGAACAGAAAATTCAATTGTCATCCCCCAAGGCGTGCGAGACTTTATTGAAGAAGGGGCAAGATACGGCAGTAATCTGTTCCATAGTTTTGCAGAATTTAATGTCAAGGAGGGACAGTCTGTTTATTTCAACAACCCCAATGGTGTTGATAATATCTTCACTCGTGTCACAGGAGATAACCCCTCCAATATCTTGGGCTCGTTGGGTGTTGATGGAACTGCTAATCTATTTTTACTCAATCCCAACGGTATTGTCTTTGGCGCTAATGCTCAGTTAGATGTAAGAGGCTCGTTTATTGGTTCAACAGCCGATAGCATCAAGTTTGCAGATGGCAGTGAGTTCAATGCGACTAATCCCCAAAATCAGCCCCTACTTACCATTAACGTTCCCATTGGCTTGCAGTTTGGCTCAAATCCCGAAAGTATCATCAATCAATCAACAGCATTGTCTCCCCCCAACCTGCCAACCTTTCCCCCAATTCTTCCCATTTCCACTAACGTAGGTTTAGCCGTACAACCCGGTCAAACCTTAGCCTTAATTGGTGGTGATCTTCTCCTCAATGGTGGTAATTTAACAGCGAATACGGGACAAATTCTCCTCGGTAGTGTTGCTAGTCCTGGTTTAGTTCGTTTCTCTCCCACACCTGATGGTCTAACTTTAAACTATGACAATATTCCTAAGTTCGGCAACATTGAACTATCAAATGGAGCCATTATTAACACGACCGGACTGGGGGGTGGAAAAGTAGAGATTAGAGGTGAAAATGTCAGCCTCAACGGTGGGCGAATTTATGCACTAACGTTGGGAAATATTGATGGTAAGGGCATCGACATTAACGCCCAAACCTTTCGGGCTGAAGGTGGAACGCAAATCTCTACGTTGACATTAGGAAATGGTGCAGGGGGTGCTGTCAACATCCGTGCTACCGATTCAGTAGAACTTAAGGGGATTGGAGTTGATCGCTATAAAGAGTTTGTTGCTAGGTATACGGCATCTGGATTGATAACCCCTTTTGACCCACAAATTCTTCTGATAACTGGTACGGCTGGCGCTGGAGTCGCAGGAGACATCACGATTGATACCGGACAGTTATTGATTGACAATGGGAGCGCCTTAGGTACCCCCACATTAGGTGCTGGAAATGGGGGAGCTATTATCCTGGGTGCCAGGGATTTGGATATAGCCAGTTCAGCAGTCAACAGTGGCACAATTGCGGGGAGTACAGGCACAGGAGGAAGCATTACCATTGAGGCGGAACGATTAAGAGTGCGTGATGGAGCAGGTTTAGTCAGCATCACTCGCACTGAAGCAGCATCGGGGAATATCAACATTAAAGCGTCTGAATCAGTAGAAGTTTTGCGGACTCCCGACGGAAATCCTATTCCAACCTTTATCGGTACAACCGCAGTTGGCATTAATGGGCGAGCTGGGGACATTAATATAGACACCAAGCGGTTGATTATCTCTGAGGGAGGCGGAATTAGCTTATCAAGTGGATCAGTTGTTGGCGATCAACCATTGAATACAACTGCAGGACTAGGAGGTAATTTAACGCTTAGAGCTACTGAGTCAGTAACGGTAGAGGGTAGTTCTGGAGTTTTGGCAAATGGGAGTCGGACTGCTAGTTTCATCTCTGCTGATGCCTATTCTGCTAGTCCCGGAGGGAGTATGCAAATTTTTACACCTGTATTGACTCTCCGGAATGGGGGACTTATTTCTACGGCATCTTTAGGCAGAGGAGATGCAGGAAGTATTACGATTAACGGAGATCGGGTAGAAGTTATTGGTAATGGGAGTCAAGATCAATTTAACAGTCAAATTCAGATTTCTGTTGGGATTGCATCTGGCGTAATCAATCCCAATGCTATAGCAAATGGAGGTTCGTTGAATCTGAATGTTGGGCAATTGATTCTTCGCAATGGGGGAACCCTCAATCTGCAAGCGTTGGGTACGGGACAAGCTGGTAACATCAACGTGGTAGCAGACGCGATCGCTCTTGACAACCAAAGCAGCATTGATGGCAGAACTGCATCCGGTGCAGGCGGAAATATTAACCTCCAGGCGCAGAATATTTTGTTGCGTCGTGGTAGCCAGATTAGCACCGATGCCGGGAATACCACTGGCGGCAACATCACAATTAATACTAATACTTTAGTGGCAGTACCTAAAGAAAATAGCGACATAACAGCCAATGCTCAACAAGGTTCTGGAGGTCGAATTAGTATCACCGCTTCTGGTATTTTTGGTACTCAGTTTCGGGATAGATTGACACCCTTCAATGATATTACCGCTACCTCTGAACTGGGTCTTGAATTTAATGGTACTGTACAAATTGATATTCGAGCCGTTGACCCCAACCAAGGATTAGTTGAATTACCCTCCACTTTTACCGACTCGTCCAATCAAATTGTCGCAGGTTGTCCCGCTGATAAAGGGAATAGTTTTACTGTTACCGGACGCGGTGGTATTCCAGATAATCCCGAGCAATATCTGCGCGGACGTGCTGTTTGGACAGATAGGCGCAATTTATCAGCATCTTATCCAGAAAACTCACCCACACCCTACACCCCACACCCTACACCCCACACCCAATTAATAGAAGCCCAAGATTGGATTGTTGATGAAAATGGCACAGTTACTCTGACGGCTGCACCCTCTGGAGAAAAACTACTGAGTTCTGGGATGAGAGTGAACTCTTGTCAATCCAATGAAAATTCCTAGCTAGCTATAAATCCCAAGTCAAGATTGGCATTCAATCACCTTATCCGTTGAAGTCGCCGCTTGGCTTTTCCAATGGCACATCTGAAACCCCCCCAGCCCCCCTTAACAAGAGGAGAGCAAGAGAGAATATGTGCCAAATTCAAACCCATTTGGTATAACCTGCAACCGTTCAGCGTTTGTTACCGAACAGAGAGGATTCTCCCAACTCTTGACGGCTGGCTTGTTTGCCTACCTTTTGTCGCTTACTCACTAAAGATGAGCGATCGCTTCCTACATCTAAGTTAGACTTTGTTGCTTTGTTGTACTATTACCATTTTTACTTAGTATAACATCTAGTGGGCAATTGTCGGGAAGAGATTACTCCCTTGGTTTGAGTAATTTCTGTGAGAAGCGGAGAAATAAGCCATGGAAAAATCCGCAAAAATACGGTCTATTTAACGCTCGTCTATTAGGTAAAGTCTATTCATCTGCCTGTCAAACGTTATCTCACTCAATCACTTACCCATTAATTCTTATCTTATAAGTCGTATCAAGTTTATGTTTCAAATACCCAAAAACTTCTAGTGGCGGTGAACTTATAGATTAATTCGATGCCTATCCTGATTTCAGCACAGTCTCTACAACGTCAAGGAGTTTAACAATGACAACTTACAATTCTCAAAAATCTCCCCTAATTCTGATTGCTGACGACGACCGATTTACGCGACTCATGCTGCGTCAACTCCTGGAACGAGAGAAATACCAGGTGGCAGAGGTGGAGGATGGAGAACTATGTCTGGCAGCTTACCAACAGTACAAGCCCGATATGGTGCTGCTTGATGCAATGATGCCAGTGATGGACGGCTTTACGTGCTGTAGCCAACTGCAACAACTCAATCGAAAGGATGCACCAGAAAGCGATCGCACTACAGAAAGTATTCCCATCCTGATGATCACCGGACTCAACGATCAAGCATCTATTGATTGGGCATTTAAAGCCGGTGCTACAGATTTTGTGACTAAACCTATCCATGCACCAGCCTTGTTGCAACGCATCCACCGCTTACTAGAAGCAAGTTGGGCGCAAAAGGCGTTGCGCCACAGCGAACAACAGTATCGCTCAGTGGTTGAAAACATCAAAGAAGTAATCTTCCAAATTGATGGAGATGGTAACTGGACATTTCTCAATCCGTCTTGGACTCGACTGACTGGCTTTACCGTTGACGAGAGTCTAGGAACGAATTTTTTGAATTACGTTCATCCTGATGATCAAGCACTGCATCGGGAACTATGGCAATCTGTAATAGTCGGTCAAAAAGCTTGTTTTCAGCAGGAATTGAGATACTTAACCAAAGCTGCAGAATGCCGCTGGATCGAAATTCATGCCCATCCCACTCAGGGGACGACCGATAAAATTATGGGAATTTCTGGTTCTTTTCAAGATATCACTGAACGGTTGTATGCGGCAGCTTTAGAAAAAGAGAAAGTAAGACTGGAAACGGAAGTAATCGAACGCACACGCACTGAGGCAATGGTGCGTCACGCCTTGGAAAAGGAACAAGAATTGGGCGAAGTGAAATCCCAAATTATTACTACGATTTCTCACGAGTTCCGTACTCCACTAACAACCATTCAGTCATCTAGCGAACTGCTAAAACGGTACTCAGAGAAGTTTACAGACGAGAAGAAGCTAAGACATTTTCAAAAAATTGAGAATGCAGTAGAACACATGACTCAACTGCTCAATGATGTAATTTTAATCGGGCAAGCAGAAGCAGGACAATTGCGGTTCACTCCCACTCAACTAGATTTACAGGGTTTGTGCCGCGAGGTGGTTGAGGAGTTTCAGTCTAGCTTGGGAAACCAACACACCCTAATTTTTTCAGGGCAAGGCGATGCAATTCAAGGCAATCTAGATGAGAAGTTACTACAGCAACTTTTAAACCATTTAATCGGCAATGCAGTCAAATACTCACCTCAAGGAGGCACAGTACGTTTCGACTTAGTTTTTCAAGAAGATAAAGTTATTTTTCAGATTCAGGATGAAGGGATTGGCATTCCTCCAGAAGATCGACAGCGGTTGTTTGAATCTTTCTATAGAGCTAGCAATGCTGGCACTATCCAAGGGACTGGATTAGGTTTGGCGATTGTTAAGCGCTGCGTGGATTTGCAGGGGGGGCAAATTCAGGTAGAGAGTGAAGTGGGAGCTGGAACAACGGTAACAGTAACACTGCCGTTGAATTCGAGTTATTCTTAGAGTCAGGTTCTACGTCTAGAGAGTCATTTATTGCAGAAGACCACTAAAATAGAAACTCTTATCCAGTCCTCTTAAGAGGACTTTAGCTATAAGACAGTGGTTTTAACCACTGACTGCATAGTGTTGCAACTGGTGCAAGATCTGAGAAAACCTGTTGTTGGATTATCTGTGACTATGCAAGCCCTTGAAGTCACCGGAACGATCGCTCTAATAAAATTATGAGTAGGATGCTAGGATAGAACAAATGTATTAACCTAGCAGTGTCAGGATTATAGAGGTAGCAGCCATCGTTACTCCCATGACTCCCTTTCATCTGCAAGCCCCCTTTGAAGCCACTGGCGATCAACCTCACGCGATCGCACAACTCACCACCTCACTTCAAGGGGGTAACCGTTTCCAAACCCTACTGGGTGCCACAGGTACGGGTAAAACCTATACCGTTGCTAGAGTTATTGAGCAAATTGGCAAACCTGCCCTAGTTCTCGCTCACAATAAAACCTTAGCGGCTCAACTGTGTAATGAGTTGCGAGACTTCTTCTCTGATAACGCCGTTGAGTACTTTATTTCCTACTACGACTACTACCAACCCGAAGCCTATATTCCCGTCACCGATACTTATATTGAGAAAACGGCGGCGATTAATGATGAAATTGATATGCTGCGACACTCTGCCACGCGATCGCTCTTTGAACGGCGAGATGTGATTGTCGTCGCGTCAATTAGCTGTATCTACGGTTTGGGCATTCCCTCAGAATACCTGAAAGCCTCGATTCCCTTGCGAGTTGGGAAGGAAATGGATCAGCGCCAACTGTTACGAAACTTGGCATCAGTGCAGTATTCCCGTAACGATTTGGAGATGGGGCGGGGCAAATTCCGGGTGAAGGGGGATGTGCTGGAAATTGGTCCTGCTTATGAAGACCGAATTATTCGGGTAGAATTCTTTGGGGATGAAATTGACGCAATTCGCTATGTCGATCCGGTTACAGGTGGCATTATCCAGAGTACGGATGCGTTGAATATTTACCCAGCCCGTCACTTTGTTACCCCCGATGAGCGATTGGAAGAAGCTTGTGAAGCGATAGAAGCGGAACTTCGAGAGAGTTTGGAACAGTTGGTGCAAGCTGGGAAATTGCTAGAAGCGCAGCGCCTCGAACAGCGTACCCGGTATGATTTGGAACTGTTGCGGGAAGTGGGGTACTGCAATGGCGTGGAGAACTATTCCCGGCATTTGGCAGGGCGCATAGCTGGGGAACCGCCAGAATGTTTGATTGATTATTTTCCTAAAGATTGGCTGTTAGTGATAGATGAATCTCACGTTACAGTGCCGCAAATTCGGGGGATGTATAATGGCGACCAATCCAGGAAACGGGTGTTAATTGAGCATGGTTTTCGTCTACCGAGTGCTGCTGACAACCGTCCTCTGAAGGCAGAAGAGTTTTGGACGAAGGTGAATCAATGTATTTTTGTTTCTGCTACTCCAGGAGATTGGGAACTGCAACAATCAGAGGATCAGATCATTGAACAGGTAATTCGTCCGACGGGAGTAGTTGATCCTGAAATCTTTGTGCGTCCTACAGAAGGTCAAATTGATGATTTACTGGGTGAGATTAAAGACAGAGTTGCTAAACAGGAACGGGTTTTGATAACCACCCTTACCAAGCGCATGGCGGAAGATTTGACCGAGTATTTGCAAGATCGGGGGGTTCGGGTACGCTATTTGCACTCGGAAATTAACTCGATTGAACGAATTGAAATCTTGCAGGCGTTGCGCCAGGGTGAGTTTGATGTATTAATTGGGGTCAATCTGTTGCGAGAAGGGTTGGATTTGCCGGAGGTATCGTTAGTCGCTATTTTAGATGCGGATAAGGAAGGGTTTTTGCGAGCAGCGCGATCGCTAATTCAAACCATTGGTAGGGCGGCGCGTCATGTGCGGGGGCAGGCGATTCTGTATGCGGATAATCTCACCGATAGCATGATTAAAGCGATTGATGAGACAGAACGGCGGCGGGGGATTCAGTTGGCATACAACCGGATGCATGGGATTACACCTCAATCGATTATCAAGAAATCTGGTAATGCGATTTTGGCGTTTTTAGATGTGTCGCGGCGGTTGAATGCTCAACAGTTGGAAACCGTTTACGAACAGGTGGATGATTTGCCGTTAGAACAGATTCCGGAGTTAATTAGTCAACTGGAAACCCAGATGAAGGAGGCGGCGAAGAATCTGGAGTTTGAGGAAGCGGCGAAATTGCGCGATCGCATTAAGCATCTGCGGGATAAGTTGTTGGGGCATTAAGCCCGAAAATCAGCCCGGAGTTCAAACTCCGGCGTCATAGATTAAGTCCACTTAAGTTGAGTGAAATTCTTTTAAAGCCAACATTTATTTCCATATAGCAGTCCTAAATGGTTGTGGCAATTTTCCGAAAGGAGATCCTTGCTATACCTGGGTTTCAAGTCACGCAGTTGTCACAAATTATTTAGGGTTGCTATATTTATTACCGAAGTAAAAAAATGCAACTGCTTATAGGAAAAATTATTATGACTAAACGTTACTTTTCTTACACAATCCTTATTGCCAATATCATTTCTATGGGTCTGTGCATCGCAGGCTACTTACTCAACATCGGCTGGTACAGATTTTTGTTTGGCATTATTCTTATTCCGATTCTGCTTATTCACTTCATCTTCCATTGGAGTCTAGTTATAAAGCACACGCGGATCAGCAAGCAGACAGAGCTATATTCATGCCTCAGTAACATAGCCATAGCACTTACCTTGGTTTTACTCCCAGATGTGTCTGATGTGCCTCCATATTACGCAGTTTTTGGTCTGTATAAAAATCCCCCAGATTTATTCGGAACTATTGCTTTGGTTAGTTTCGTTGCTTCCTTTATCCTGACTTTTATTGCAAAGCGAACAGACCGCAAAGATACAAAAAAGTAAGTTGAGTAGAACGAAGTGAAACCTAATATATATTCAGAAGTGAAGAGTAGGGATCGCGCCCTATGGCTTTGTAGGGTGGGGAGTGTCAAAGTTAAGGTGACAAACTCAGGTATTAGGGTATAGCTAATGAACGCTATCACATTGACCATTCCTCGTTTGAGCGCCGATGGTTTTCTCGAACTGTGCAAAGCTAATCAAGACTTGCAGCTAGAACTTACGGCGACAGGAGAAGTCATTATTATGCCCCCAACTTTTTCCTGGACAGGTAAGCAAAATTCTGGTTTAAATGCTCAGTTGTGGAACTGGAATGACAAAACAGGTTTAGGTACTGTCTTCGACTCCTCTACTGGATTTACTCTCCCTAATGGTGCTATCAGGTCGCCTGATGCGAGTTGGGTGAGTAATGAGCGATGGGAGGCGTTGACTGAAATTCAGCAAAAGGAGGAGTTTTCTCCCCTATCTCCTGACTTTGTGGTGGAATTGCGCTCTAGTAGTGATTCCCTCAAAAAGCTCAGAGAAAAAATGCAGGAGTACATCGATAACGGAGTTCGCTTAGGTTGGCTGATTGATACGACAAAAAAGCAAGTAGAAATCTATCGTCCAGGGCGGACTGTAGAGGTGGTGGAGTCTCCTACAATGCTATCGGGTGAGGAGGTGCTGCCAGAGTTTGTGTTGAATTTGAAGAAGGTTTGGTAAGATGCGATCGCTTTAAGCCTTTGCTGAATTGGTAAATATTTAAAATACAGTAGGGAGAAGGGAGAATTCAAAGCCTCTCTACCTTGCAGGAGAGAGGTTTGGAGAGAGGTCTAAATTCTGAGGGAATTAGAGTTGTTGACAAGGGTAAAATCCTACCCTTGAGGCTAAAAAATGATTTAAACTGCATGGGATATCTTTATTTATGGTAAATTTACCTGCCCATGCTCGACAAAAACGAATGCGACTTTATCAGAGAAACTGAAGCCACTCGCGTGCGGGTACTCAGTGAAGCCCTACCCTACATCCAGCAATTTGCAGGTCGGACAGTCGTTGTCAAGTACGGGGGAGCTGCGATGAAAGACAGCAACCTCAAAGACAAAGTAATCCGGGATATTGTCTTCTTATCTTGCGTCGGTGTGCGTCCTGTCGTTGTTCATGGTGGTGGCCCAGAAATTAATAGCTGGTTAGATAAGCTGGGAATCGAACCCCAATTTAAAGATGGCTTGCGAGTCACGGATGCTGCCACGATGGATGTGGTGGAAATGGTATTAGTCGGTCGGGTGAATAAAGAATTAGTCTCCCTAATTAACCGTGCCGGTGGCAAAGCAGTGGGACTGTGCGGCAAAGACGGCAATCTCATCAAAGCCCGTCCAGAAGGTCGAAAGGGGATTGGCTTTGTTGGAGAAGTCAACAGTGTAGACACCCAGCTCATTGAATCTCTAGTAGACAGTGGTTACATTCCTGTTGTGTCGAGTGTTGCCGCTGACGAAACCGGTCAAGCCTACAACATCAATGCCGACACCGTTGCCGGTGAAATTGCAGCAGCGTTGGGAGCAGAAAAGTTAATTTTGCTCACCGATACCCCTGGAATTTTGCAGGATTACAAAGACCCTTCAACCCTGCTTGCTAAACTAGATATTCAACAAGCCCGAAGTTTGATTGAGACGGGTGTTGTTGCTGGTGGAATGATTCCCAAAGTCACCTGCTGTGTGCGATCGCTCGCCCAAGGGGTACGAGCTGCCCACATCTTGGATGGTCGTATTCCCCACGCTCTGCTGCTGGAAATCTTGACGGATGAAGGGATCGGCTCAATGATTGTGGCATCAGAATTTACCAGCTAATCGAAAGAGGCTGCCCCGCTTATCTCTTCAACAATCGACTCAACGGGAGACGACTTTGAGATCGCCTCTTAGCTCTGGCATCTCTTCTCTGTTTGGCTAACTTCAACCCTCTCAATCGGACGGGAGTGTCTTCAGTTTCCTCTTCTTCCTCAGGCTCTACCTCCTGGGGTTCGTCTTTCGTTTTCCACCAACCATACACCCACCCACCAGCGAACCCACCTACAGCGCCAGCTAGGATACTGAAGGGTACAGAATATCTCAAAAAGACAAAGGCAAATAGGAAAACCAACCAAAGTCTCAGTGCCGTTGAAAATCCACCTGAGGAACCTGGTATGAGTTTATTCATATCTTTACCCACTCATCATACTTGACCGTTGGTAATCGGCAACTCACTTAATCCTGTTACCCAACTTGACCATAACAATAGCACTGGAATTAACTCTTAAGTCCTAATTGGGATGCCCAATCTTGAGTGGTATCCAATGAAGTTACCAGCGATTGCTCTGCCTCTGTAAAGGCTTCAGCCGTTGCTCGTTGTTTTTCCAACAAATTGGCTGTGGCATCAGACACATCACCCGTGCGAGATGAGAGGCGATCGCACAACACCTCTACCGGGGCAATGCAGTGTAAAATTTGTAGAGGTAACTGGTGAGCTTGAGCCTGAGCGATCGCCTCTTTTCTTAACGCCTGTCGGTCATACTTCGCATCCAAGATTACCGCGAAACCCTGACTAGCCAGCATAATGCCCAGTTCTAACAAGCGATCATACGTCCTCTGATTCATTTCTGGCGTATATATCTCATCCCCTCCCTGTTGATCTAGGGAAATGCCAGCTAGATGTTTGCGCACGGCATCCGAACGCAGGTGAATCGCTCCCAAATGCCGCGCCAACCGCCGCGCTACCGTACTTTTCCCAGAACCCGACAAACCCGACATTATCATTAACCGTCCCTGATTGGTTTTGGTATATTCCCAAGCCAGCCGATAATAATCAGCCGCCGTAGCTGCGGCTTCCTGTTTGGCATCCTCCGGCACCTCCGGATCATCTAGCAAAAAAGAAGTCACCTTGGCTCGCACATAAGCCTGTCGGCTCAAATAAAGAGGCAGAACTTGCAACCCTTCCCAATCACCCGTTTGCTCCACGTAGGTATTCAAAAAGGCATTGCCTAAATTTTTACACCCCCGCGCATCCAAATCCATCACCGCAAACGCAACATCATACATGACATCAACAAAGCGGAATGGCTCGTTAAATTCAATCCGGTCAAATAGCTGAATTTTATCGTGCCACAAGCAAATATTTCTCAGGTGTAAATCCCCGTGGCATTCACGAATCGCTCCCTTTTCCCGGCGTGCTGACAACAATTCCTGACGCTGTTTAAAAAAGCGATCGCTAAATTCCTGGGTTTCCTCGTACTGTTGTTGAGTTTGAACACTGCCGATGTATTTGTTAGTTTGCTTATAATTTTCGTCAAGAGCCTCACGTACTTTATCCACTGTCCCAAAGCTACGAATGTAATCATTGCTCGGTGCTTGGGCATGAAACTGAGCAACCACTCGCCCGAGTTCTTCCATGTGAGCTTCTGTCAGTTGGCTTTGCTCAAACAGATTAACCAACAGGGTATCTTGGGGAAATTGGCTCATTTTGAGGGCGTATTCTACGGGTTCACCCTCCCCTGCCAAAACAAGCTTGCTATCGGTTTGAGTGATGGGTAAAACCTCCAGATAAATCTCTGGCGCATAGGGTTGATTGAGCCGGAGTTCTTCCTGACAGAAATGCTGCCGACGCTCCAAAGTAGAAAAATCCAAAAATCCAAAATTAACGGGTTTCTTAACTTTGTAGGCGTAATCCCCCGTCAGGAACACGTAAGAAACGTGAGTTTGCATCAACTCAATGGGTGTCTTGACTGGGTGGGGATAGAATCCCGGTTGTTTCATCTGTTCAAGTAGGGAAGACATGGTGCTTTGTGTTGTGTCTGTTTGTCTGTATTGCTTATTATCTTCGCAGTTTTCCCCTCCTTCTTCTGTGACATACAAAAAGCCAGGGACAACTAGATTCCCTGACTTGAGAAGAAGAATACACTGACACCAAGTTTTAGATTACTGCTGGTGCTTCTGATGCTGTTGAATCCTCAGAGCTATCGGATGCCAGAGCGGATGTACCTAGAATGTTGACGACTGTTCGCTGGGGATCATCACTGATGGTAACGCCTTCTGGCAAAACTATCTCATTAATATGCAAGCTTTCGCCTAATTCCAAGTTAGAGACATCTACCTCAATCGATTCTGGAATATTATTTGGAGAACATTCTACTTGAACTTCATTCATGACGTGTTCTAAGACACCACCTTTCTTGACTCCTGCTGCTGTTCCCAACAGATGAACAGGCACGCCTATCTTGACGCTATCCTGAGACGCCATAGAGAAAAAGCTGAGGTGATAGAGAAACTTCTTCCAGGGATGGGTTTGTACTTCTCGCAGCAGTGCTTTTCCACTCCAAGGCAGGTCGGGAATAGTGACCTGAATGGGGGTGTGGTTAATAACATCAGCATTTTTGAGCAAAGTTTCTGCTGCTTTGGCGCTTACTGTCAGAGCCACAGATTCCGCTCCATCGTGACCATAAAGGGTTGCCGGGATTAAACCTTCTCGACGTAGGGCTTTAGGCTTACTGCCTTCGGGTCGCTTTTGACATTCAACTGTAACTTCCATTTCCGTAGCTTTTATGGGTTTTCAAGGGGTGGTTAGTGGTCATTGAGTCATTAGTCTTTTGCTAAAACTAATGAAAAAGTTCAGACTCCTGAGGCTACTGGGGTGCCGTTGGCATCTAGTAGCGCTCGCTTGGGACCGTGGATCGGGTCTTCGACAATAATGGTCTGGTCGCGGCTAGCTCCTAACGAAACTAATGCAATGGGTACTGCCATCAGTTCTGCCAAGAATTTGAGATAATCCAGCGCCTGTTTGGGTAAATCGTCTAATGACCGACAGTCAGCAGTGGATTGCTGCCAACCGGGTAGGGTTTGATAGATCGGTTGGCATCGGGAAAATCGACGAGTGCTGCTGGGAAAGTCTTGACAGCGCTGAGTGTCTATTTCGTAGGCGACGCAAACCTTTATCTCTTCTAGGGTATCGAGCACATCCAGTTTTGTGATTGCCAGACAGTCAATCCCATTGATGCGTACAGCATAGCGACCGATAACAGCGTCGAACCAACCACAACGACGACGGCGACCGGTGGTGGTGCCGAATTCGGCACCGCGATCGCATAATAACTGTCCAAGTTCTTCATGGAGTTCGGTGGGAAAGGGACCTTCACCCACACGGGTGGTATAGGCTTTTGCCACGCCAATTACGCGATCAATGGTCGTCGGTCCAACACCTGCGCCCACGCAAGCACCTCCAGCAACGGGATTCGAGGAGGTAACGTAGGGATACGTCCCGTGATCTAAATCCAGTAACGTCCCTTGAGCGCCTTCAAATAGAATATTGCGTCGTTGTTGAATCACGTCGTAAATTTTCAGGGAACAATCTACGACATGGGGACGCAACCGTTCAGCATACTCCAGGTACTGCTCAATCACCGTATCTGGCTCTAGCGCCGGCAAATTGTAGAGCTTTTCGAGAATGGCATTTTTATAGTTAATCGTCCAGTTGAGCTGTTTTTTTAGGATTTCTGGATCGATAAGATCAACGACTCGAATACCAATCCGCTCCGATTTATCCGCATAAGTCGGACCAATGCCACGACCCGTGGTGCCGATTTTATGGGTTCCGCGCCGCTCTTCCGATGCCTGGTCAATTAACCGATGGTAAGGCATCGTTACGTGGGCAGTTTCGGAAATCAGCAGCTTTTTGGTAGAAATGCCTAAGCTCTCCAGTTGGTCGAGTTCGGCAATTAAAACTTGAGGGTCGATGACTGTGCCAGAACCAATAATGCACTCCGTATCTGGATATAAAATCCCAGAGGGAATCAAGTGCAGTTTAAAGGTTTGACCCTGTACGACAACGGTATGTCCAGCATTGACCCCCCCCTGGTAACGGACGACGACATCTGCGGACTTGCTTAGTAAGTCGGTGACTTTACCTTTCCCTTCGTCGCCCCACTGGGCACCGATTACAACAACGTTAGCCAAGGGTTTGTTAAAAACGCTAAAGTTTACACAAATCACCATTATGAGCAGGGGTTGTGACCCCTGTCAACATAACCTTTAAGAGGTAATCAAAATATATGGCACTCTATGCTGAGTTACATCGTCACTTAGGCGGTTCGGTTGTCCCTCGGATTCTTTGGCGGTACTTCCAACGCCAAACGACTGACCTAGCGCACCGCTTTCCAGAATATCCCGAATTTGAGGAGTTTTACACGCGATCGCGCAGCACACTTGATGAGTATCTGGAACTGCACACCTTAGTAGAAAGCGTGCAAACGGCTCAAACGCTACCTTATTTTATCTATCGCCTGATTCGGGGAGCTTACATCTTTGAAAATTTAGCCTATTTGGAGCTGCGGTACACCCCTTATTTGCGAACGTCTGAACAGTTGAGTCAGTCTGAGCGGATCGAGCAGATGGCAGAGATTATTGAGATTGTAGGTCAAGCTAGTCGGGTTAAGGACTATCCGATTGTCATCAGCCAAATTCTCTGTATGCACTCGCGCCTACCCTATGAGGTAAATAAAGCGATTGTAGAGTTAGCTGCCCAAGGGAAAGAGTATGTGTGTGGGGTGGATCTGGCAGGGGGAGATGCCCACTATGCCGAGCGTTTGGATGAATTTGTGAGATTGTACAAGTATGCGCGATCGCTGGGTCTGAAAACAACGGGTCATCTCTACGAAACTACCGAAGGCTGTTATCCAGAATTGCTTCCTTATTTAATGAGGATTGGTCACGGTATCCACATTCCTATAAAATATCCAGAATTGTTAAAAGAAGTAGCTGATCAACAGCAATGCCTGGAAGTTTGTCCTACAACTTACTTAAAAACGGGTACTCTAAATGACCTGCGTCAACTCAAGGTGGTTTTTGACCGTTGTTTTGATGCAGGTGTAGATATTGCCATTTGCACGGATAACGCCGGGTTGCACAACGTGCGCCTGCCGTTTGAGTATGAAAACCTGCTGACTCAGGATGTGATTGATTTTGAGCAGTTACAAGCCTGCCAGGATGCCGCGTTCCGCCATGCCTTTGCGTGGCCCCATACTCAGCGTCCGGCTTCGCTGTTGACAGGTTTGCTGCAAGATAAAACATCAGAGGCTGTGGTGGTTAACAGTCGTTAGGGGTAGAGTTAAGCGATTCCCTACCCTTCGTGACTAGAGTCCCATTCCATGAGACATCTCCATCAATTAAACTTCAGTCCAAATTTTATAAGGGTTTTAGATTAATTATTGGAGATGTCTAGTGTAATTGAACGATTGCCCTGAGAGTTTAAGCGCGATCGCTTGACAATGAGGAGGCAATACCTGCTAATCTTTCTCGAATGGATAGCTGGGACGGTATAATCGGGTGCCAGTTCCCGAAGCGACCATCTCTGGTTAGAGCGATCGCTCTTTCGGATAAGATGAGAAGATGCGCAAGCACAAAGTAACACCACTTGATAAATTACTAGCGACTGGGTTGAGGAATAGTTGATGAACCAAGAGATTTTTGAGAGAGTCAAAAAAATAGTAGGAGAGCAGTTAGAAGTTGATCCCGGTGATGTGAAGCCGGAGGCAAACTTTGCTAACGATCTCAACGCTGACTCTCTGGATACGGTTGAACTCGTGATGGCGTTAGAAGAAGAGTTCGATATTGAAATTCCTGATGAGGCAGCCGAGCAGATTGCCACAGTTCAATCTGCTGTGGACTACATTAGCTCTAAAGTCGAAGCTGCTGCTTAATATAGCTGTTGATCGTTACAGAAAGTTCTGCGTTCTGGGGGTAGTTACCCTGGTGTACAAGTATCATGACAAACTTTGAACAAAAACGGGTTGTTGTTACAGGTCTCGGCGCGATTACACCGATTGGCAACAATCTCGCTGAGTACTGGGAAGGGTTGTTGACCGGACGTAATGGAATTGGTCCGATTACTTTATTTGACCCTTCTCGACACACCTGTCGAATTGCTGGTGAGGTTAAGGGTTTCAATCCTCACGACTATATGGATCGTAAAGAAGCAAAGCGTATGGATCGCTTTGCTCAATTTGCGGTGGCTGCCAGCAAGGACGCTCTCGCTGACGCCCAGTTTGTCATTAACGAACTGAACGCAGAACAGGTGGGTGTTGTCATAGGCACCGGAGTGGGAGGTCTTAAAGTCTTAGAAGACCAGCAAGAGATCTATCTGACTCGCGGACCCGATCGATGCAGCCCCTTTATGATTCCGATGATGATTGCCAACATGGCAGCGGGTTTGACCGCCATTCACACCGGTGCCAAAGGACCCAATACCTGCACGGTAAGTGCCTGTGCCTCTGGAGCGCACGCTGTCGGAGATGCCTTTCGGCTGATTCAACGGGGGTATGCCCAAGCCATGATTTGCGGCGGTACGGAAGCGGCGGTTACTCCCTTATCAGTTGCTGGATTTGCGGCAGCACGGGCGCTTTCTTGCCGGAACGACGACCCAGAACACGCCTGCCGTCCGTTCGACCGCGATCGGGATGGGTTTGTGATGGGTGAAGGAGCCGGAATCCTGATTTTGGAAGAACTCGAATATGCCCTAAGTCGCAACGCTCGGATTTATGCAGAAATTGTCGGCTATGGCATGACCTGTGATGCCTATCACATGACTTCGCCAAGTCCAGATGGGGAAGGTGCCATTAGAGCAATACAGTTAGCGCTGAAAGATGCGAGTTTGAGTCCGGAGCAGGTGAGCTACGTCAATGCCCACGGCACCAGCACGCCAGTGAATGACCCGACGGAAACGACGGCGATTAAAAAAGCGCTAGGTGATCATGCTTATCAGGTGGCAGTTAGCTCGACCAAATCTATGACGGGACATCTTTTGGGTGGCTCTGGCGGTATTGAGTCGGTTGCCGCAGTCATGACAGTCGCCAATGACCAAATTCCCCCAACCATTAATTTAGAAAATCCTGATCCGAAATGTGACCTCGATTACGTGCCAAACAAGAGTCGTCAACAGACAGTTGAAGTGGCGCTGTCCAATTCCTTTGGGTTTGGTGGTCATAATGTAACCCTAGCATTTAAGAAATATAAACCGGATTGAGTGAGAGTTCTCAATCTGGGTACAGAGACTCAGACTATCCGTTTAAGCCAACCCTAACTTACTCTAAGTTAGGGTTGGTTATTTTATTAGACTTCTGGCAGGAGTTGGGAGTTGTGAATAGAAGCGGCTATGACAGAGAGGAAGCTGGCGATGTCTGATCAAGTGTATCTGTCGAAAAAAGCTCCTGCTCAATCCAATGAGACACCAGCGCCAAATCCATTGCAGTCACGTCCGTTCCCAGTTCAGAAGCTGTCTTTACCCCAGCAGAAAACACCCGAGACGAGAGAGCAACTCGAACGCTCATCCCGTTTGAGTCACAATTTTCTAAAAATCCCTGTCAATCCTCCAGGTACGCCACCACCACCACCACCGATTCAACCAAAATTTACCTACGGTGGCTTAACGAATCCGTATCAACAGCAGGCAGCACCAGTAACTAATCCTCTATTGAACCAACTAAAGGTTCAGCAATTCAGCCAAGGTCAAACAGTTCAACAAAAGGCTCTCACGGAGCGACAAGATAGCGAGTTCAAGCAACAAGAGGAAGAACTTGAGTCTTTAGAGGAGCAGCAAAATTCAGGCAAAACCCCTGAATTTACCTCGAATCGGGAATCGCCATCCTGGTCAAAAGAAGCACAAGCCCAACCCGAAACTCTTGAGGCAAAGAAATTAGAGTTAGAGAGTGAATCGGCTAAAGTTACCTCGAACAAAGAGCAGCAGAAGGTAGTAGTAGAAGGGGCAGGAACTATACCCCTTGAGGCTAAGACACTGAGCGATCGCTCTTTGGAAACCCAGCTAGGGAAAAGTGAATCACAGGTTAATTCAAATGTCAATGGCAAGCTAGAAAAAACTACCTCCCAAATCCCAACAGGCTCTACACAAACAAACAATTCCAATGCTGTTGAGGAGAATAAGTCCACTGAAACAGACACGGGAACAGAACAACAACTAGAAATAGAAACCCCAGTAGAAAACACAGGTAGCACTAAAACTCCCCCACCCTCGCCAGCCATCACTACTTCTACAGGCTCTGAAGCTAACTTAGGTGGAGGTGCGGGAGGTCAAGGAAATACCCCCATTCCCCAAGAGGCTGTTCCAATTAGTGCTGAAGACCCTGGTCAGATTCTTGAACAGCTAAAAAATACACCCGCCACCCAATCTATTGCCACCTACGCCCAGGCACAAACGGCTTCTGCAAAAGCGTTAGAGAAACAACGGCAAAACGTCCAAGAAACAATTCCAGAAATTCCCGCACCCACAGGATTACCCGCTCAAAAATCGGCTGAATCTGGCAAAGCAGCGCAAACAGCGGCTGAGAATGCGGCGGTTGTCAAGGCAGCTCCTGTTGGTGATGCTGGGGTAAAGAAAGCGGGTCAAGACAGTTTAAAGTATGACTCAAAAGTACCAGAAGCTCCCCTGCCTCCACCTGCAACGGCGACACAGTTAGCAGGAGGGAATGTTGCTGGAGAAGGGGAATCAGACCCCGCTCTCAGTCAGAGCGCTCAAAATGCCTTAGCAAATGTCAGCTTAGATACCAATCAAGTTAGCACCAGTGCTGGAGAACGCCCCAACGTGGATTTGACAGGTGAAGCTGACCCCTCGCAGATGGCTGCGGCTCAGACTCAATCCAGTCAGCAGGTGCAGCAGGTAAAAGCTAAAGCAGCTCAAGATATTAACCAAGACTTTGGTGAGAAAAAAATCTTCCCGGAAGCAAGTAACGAAACCCTCAAAGCCAATAAAGAACTTTCAGCAGTGGCGGCTCCTACTGGAAAGATTGGAGAAGCACCTGCTCTTCCAGGGGAATTAGTTGGTGGCTTAAATCAATCCCTGAGTCCATTTTTGAGAGAAAAGATTGGCGCTGAACAAGAGAAATATCAAGCGGGGAAAGAGAAAGGGGAAGAGAAAAGTAAAGGTGAGAAAGAAGCAAGCAAGCACTTAGAAGAAGCTGAACAGAAAGCTGAAGCTGAAAAACAGAAAGCTGACTCTGAAGCCGGGAAGAAAAAACAAGAGGCGGAGAAAGAATCCGGTGGGTTCTGGGGTTGGGTAAAATCGAAAGCCAAAGCCCTGATTGATGGACTCAAACAAGCGGTTAACTTTATCTATGACAATTTACGCAAAGCAGTTAAAGCTATCTTTGAGGCAGCCAAAAAACTGGCAGTTGCGGCAATTGATTTGGCTCGTCAAGCGATTGTCGGGTTAATCAAAGGCTTTGGCGAGATTCTTAAAGGCTTAGTAAAGGTTGTTTTTGCGGCTTTCCCAAACATCGCCAAGAAGATTACTGCTAAGATTGACCAGGCGATTAACAAAGCGGTTAAAGCTGTCAATGCGGCGGCGGATTTGTTGAAGAAAGGTGTTTCCGCTGTTCTGGGTTTCCTGGCAAATACCTTGGATACACTACTAGCTGCTCTCCAAGCCATTTACAACGCCGTCATTGACGCTGTTGGTGCAGTCATTAACGCCTTGTTAGAAGTGATGCAAAAAATCGGTCATCTAGTATCTGCTGCCAAACAGATGCCCGATCACTTCTGGGGACAAATGTCTGAGGAAGTCATGGGTATGGATGTCACTCAACCTTTACCCTTTGAACGGACTCAGGACGATTGTGCTACCTGTAATGCCCCAGCAATAGCGGAGAACGCTGCCCCAGCTACAGTTTCAGGGGGCGGTGCATCGGCAGAGATGTTGAACAAAACTGAGTTCACAGATAATGATATCGCTGTAGAGCAGGTTGCGCCCTTTGATGTAGATCCTGAGTTCCTGGCTTCCACGAATCTGTCAGACGGTGGTGAGGTTGAGTTTGGTGAATCGAATGACCCAGCTAACTCCATGGAGGCAATTAAAGCAGAGTTGGTTGGACAAGCACCAGCAGGAATAACATTGGCTGAAGGGATTGCTGGTAATGAAGCGGCTGTCGGTGGATGCTGCGACGATGAGCAAACAGCTCAAGCCAAACTTGAGCAAATGATGACACAGAAGGTTGAAGGTGCAGAAGGAACGCACAAGTCAGGTGAATCTGCCAAACAGGGTGACATTCCTGCTTCTATGAAAACAATCGGACCGCTCAGTCCCGGACAGCGATCGCAATATCTATTTCACCAGCTCAAGCAGGGGATTCAGCAGTGGTTTGCGGCGAATTGGGGTAAGTTACTGGCAGGTGCGATCGCGGGAATTACAGGTTTCGTTGCTGCCAACATTATCACAGGTGGTGCAGTGATGGCAGCCGTCCCCCCCCTGCTCCAGATTTTGGGGGCTGTCATGGTTGGCGTATCTTTAGCTCAAATTGCAGGGCATATTGGCAATTATGTGAGCCAAGGTTGGGCAGGTGAAATCGCTGGTGCCGCCAAGAGTTTAGCTCGTGCGGTAGCGGTTGGTGCGATCGAGTTAGTTTTTGCCTTACTCTTTAGTGCAGGTGCTGTCATCAAAGCGCTCAAGGGTGGCATTAAAGGAGCTACCAAAGCCGCAGCAACCTCGGTTAAGACAACGGTCAAAGCGACGGCTAAGAGTATCAAAGAGTTGGGTGAAATTGGAGTTAAAGGAGCCAAGACGACCTTCAAAAATGGCAAAATTATGCTACAAGGAGTTAAAGGTGGGTTTGCTAAGGGAGCGAAATCTATTGATGATCTAGCAGAGCGACTAAGTAACAAGTTACGTTTCAACAAGTTTAAGATTAGACGGCAGGGGCTGCGAATTCAGCTTTTGGGTCATATTAATCCTTGGATTTTGCTAGCTGATGGCAGTCTCAAGGAAGTCAGTTTTAAAGGGCAAGGGCGTAAGCGAGTTGGTGACGTAATCGAGCATGAAGGACAAGAGGCGATCGTTGTTGGCATAAAAAATCAAAGCAGTATATCTGTTCAAGATCTACAACAATCACTTCCTCGTCTGCGGGAAACTGCTAAAGCTCAGGGATGGTCGGATGAATTTTTGGACTTGTACAATGTATTTAGTCCAAAACGTCTGAAAACTATTGCCAAGAAAATAGATGATCTACCTAAAACGGCTGAGGATTGGATTCAATGGGCTGCTAATAATCCTGGTAAAGTCAAGGGGCTTGATATTCAGGGACTAGTCAGAGAATATGGCAGCGCTTATCCAGAAGCCGTCAACAGATTCCTGACCCAATGGTTCTCCGGACAATACACTCGCTATCTCAGTAATTCTCAACAAATCCGCGACCTAAATTCTCTGGGTATTCCCAAGGAAGTGCTGGAGAATATTGCTCAAGATTCAGAATTGCGGAAACTAGCCCTGATGATGAGACCGAGTAATCCAGCTCATGCTAAGGGGTTACGGCAAAGAACTCTACCGAAACCAGGAACGGCAACCATAGAAGTGCCATCGGGGACATCTATGCAAATCAAAGATCTAGCTAAGAATGCTGGTCCCAGCCCCAATCCCGATACGGGTTTTTACGAAGTAACAATCAAGGTGGATGGCAACTATCAGTCTTTCGCGTTTGCAGAAGATAGTGCTGGAACCCTAAAACTTTTGCCCAGCGAACAGGCTACAGGACTCAAGCCAGCAGACTACAACGTTTTGAAAAACAGCGAGCAGCTAATACCGCTTCCAGAAGGTAAAGTAACGACATCAATATCCTCAATGTATACCCCACCCGTCAGTACCTCTCGTGGGAAGAATGGTATGGTTGGAGCGCGTTTGTATCGAGACGGAAAGCAAGTACAGTACCTGGCAGTTAGTCCCGATGGCGGGAAAACCTATTATTTGGAGGATATCAAAAATATACTCGATGAACAAGGTAACTTCCTACCTGGATGGGAAGGTAAGGTTGTCGGGTCAGATATCGATCTTCTGGCTGTACTCTCACGGGATGGAAAACTGAATAGCATTGCAGATATCAAGAGGATTGCCCAAGAAAAACCTGAACTCTTTAATGCATTGCTAGAAGCATTTAGCACTGAACGTAAGGGCATTGGAGCTTTGGAATTAGAAGGCTCTGCCTTTAAATTTCCCAGTGCTGCTACTGACATTCAGCATGGCGCACAAATTCCCTTCTTGGCGGATAAATTATTAGAGAAGGTTTCTCGCTCTACGGGTATCCCACTGGAAGAGCTGAAGACTCGAAGTACAGAGCAGCTTAAGTCCCTAGTTCAGAGGTATAGAAACAGCATAGGCGAACAGAATTTCAAGCTAGAGATTGAAAAGATCATTGGTGTGGATGATGGTAGGACAGTTCTGACAATTAAGGGTCGAAGTTATACTATCCCCATCCGCGACGTACCAATGCTTTATAAGATTTTGGGTTATGAATTTCCTGTTGCCGCCTACTTACCTATCTAAATTTAACCATTAGGCTAGGTAAACAATCATGCCAAAACCAGATTTTGAGTTTCCGCCAAACCACACTTACAACCCAGACAGGCTGATAGCGGATTTTCTGGAAAGTAAGAGTTGTTATGAAGCCTTGTATTATGAGTGGCTTCATAACGCGAAACTACAGAGTCCAGAGGCAACAGTACTTTTTGAGCAGATGCAGATCGCACAGCAAAGTGTCTTCTATCCTTGGGTACTGGTTTCGCGATGTCCTTACTGCAACAAACCCATTCGGCAGCTTGCTACCATCATTAGCTTACGGGAGAGAGTTTGGTATCAAAACTATGGGGATGGTCGTACCGGAAACGACGACATCAGAGGCTGTTCCCACTTGTTCTGTCTAGATGGAGCCTTAAACCTGCACGGACACCAACCAATTGAGACACGTCAGCCTGCTCCCGGAGCTTTCAATAAAAGAATCACAATTGCAGCCGAAGTTCCTTTTGTCAAGCCCCGTGTCTTAAATCTCCCCACAATGGTGGCGGTAATTCACAGTCTGCCTGTGGCTGAACAATATACCGTCTATTGGACAGCTTACTTTACTCAGCAGATGCCGCCAAAAAGCGAATTCTGCGTTCCCTTTGCTCGCATAGGATATACAGAGATAGAAGATACTGATTATGATGAGGACTATACAATTGAAGGCACTCGTTGTGATGCTCAAGAGTATGACTTGACTCAGTGGATCGAGCAAGAGAAACTTTTCTGGATCGATCCGGATGATGAAACCAACCCGATTGTAAGCAATTCAGCAGCTAACTTTCCCTACTCCAATATATCTGGACGCAAGCATCCCTATTACATTGAAGATGGGCAAGTATACGATCTGCCAGACCCTAAACAAGGCTCACCGTCTATCAGAAAATATCGTTAAACAATTGCCCTGAAATCTTAAGATTTGATAGCTAACCAGCTCTCATACTTTTACAAGTATTACGACTATGAACGAAGAAATTTTTGAATTCAATGTCGTCACTGTTGATTCCCACGGGCAAATCATTCAGCGAACTCGACAACAAAATAAATGCATCAAAGAAGATTTGGGTGAGGGAGTTAGTCTAGAAATGGCATCTATTCCCGGAGGGACATTTTTAATGGGTTCGCCAGAGGATGAGGAAGGGACAGAACCTCAAGAACAGCCACGACATCAAGTAAAAATCGTGCCATTCTACTTAGGTAAGTATCCCATAAATCAAGCTCAGTGGCAATTAGTCGCCTCCTATCCCAAAGTCAAATACGACCTACCACCAAACCCCTCAGAATTCAAAGGATTAAATAGACCTGTAGACTCAATATCTTATCTTGATGCTCTAGAGTTTTGTTATCGTTTATCCCAGAAAACAGGCAAACCGTATCGCCTACCCACAGAGGCAGAATGGGAATATGCTTGCCGTGCTGGAGCAACCACACCCTTTCACTTTGGTCAAACTATTACCACAAACCTTGCTAACTATGATGGCAGTTTCACCTATGGCGCAGCTCCCCAAGGCAACAAATGCGAACACACAACAGAAGTTGCATATTTTCAGGTCGCCAATACCTTTGGACTGTACGATATGCATGGAAATGTCGGCGAATGGTGTCAGAGTAAGTATCTTCCCTACCCAGGAGGAGCAGAGTTTATTAACAACCAGAATGATTATTGGTTAGATTTCAAAAATTGTCGCGTGTTGCGTGGTGGAACGTGGATGGGTTCTGCAACAGGTTGCCGTTCAGCCGCTCGCGGTTGTGCGGAAATGGAGTATCGCTTTAGCTGGGTGGGGATGAGGGTAGCTTGTTCTTAGTCATCATTATTGAAAACCCCATATGGACGCAAAAAGTGAACATTGTCACCTAAATAGCGAACTAACACTACACGACGATTCAAAAGAGTCTCTAACCGTGCGTGCAGTAAATCTAGCACTCACCAAACAAGTTGACAAAATCAGCGAGTGCCGTCTCAGCTTCCAAGTCAACCCAGAACTCTACAAACGCATTGACACTGAAACCTTATTCAACCTCAAACCAGAAATCCGTAGTCCCCTCTCTAGTGAAGCCTTTCAAACCTCACCTGACATCCAAATCGAAGTTAGTTTAGATCCGACATTACTACCGCAACTAGCAAAACACGCCACAGACGCAAACCAAGTAGCAACCTACCTCCAGCACCTCAGTCGGGAACAGCCCAAGCATCCCATACTATCCATCTATAGTTGGTACACCCTGCAAGTAAAACAAGAACAGGAGACAGGTGAGACGGGCTACCGCACCCTCTGGGCTTATCTTAAGCCCTCCTTTATCACCCAGGATGGCATTGACAACGAAAAGCTGAATGAAGCAATGAATAACTTTGCCAAAGAGTGGGTTGATACGAATGGTTCAGAAGCATCCCAAAGTGTCATTTCTGAGGCTATTGAGGAAATGACTAAGACTTTTGAAGAGTTGACAAATAGTATCTCAGAAATGACTGAAGAGGTCGTTTCTGAAACGATTGAGGAAATGAGCCAAGCTTTTGCCGAATTAACTGATAGCATCTCTGATATTGCCGAAGAAGTGACTTCAGCCGAAAGCCTTTTTGAGACAATCATCAACTTCTTCAAAGAACAGGATTGGCAATTTCAGCCAATTCAAGGGCAACAAACCTTACGCCTCGCTTTCCAAGGTAAAAATGGAAAATGGGACTGCTACGCTAGAGTCAGAGAACACCAGCAACAATTTGTCTTTTACTCAATTTGCCCTGTCAAAGTGACTAAAGCTAAACGTCGGACTTTAGGAGAGTTCATTGCTAGAGCTAATTATGGCATGATTATCGGTAACTTTGAACTCAGCTTTGATGACGGAGAAATTCGCTACAAAACCAGTATTGATATTCAGGATAGCCTTCTGAGTTTAGAAGCATTTAAACAGCTAGTTTATACCAATGTATTGACAGTGGATAAATACCTACCTGGAATTATATCTGTCGTTTCTGGAGAGATGTCACCCGCAGAAGCGATCGCCCAAATCGAATCAGCATTACGTTAAACGCAGTCTGTAAGGGTACGACGCTGAACCTCTAGTAGCTCCCGAATTCCTTTTTCGGCTACGTCCACAATCCGATTGAGCTGCGTGCGGCTAAAACTTTCCTCCTCGGCTGTTCCTTGAATTTCAATGATGTGCAACTGCTCGTTCATCACGATATTGCAATCAACGGTAGCGGCTACATCCTCTGTATAGTTCAAATCCAAAAAGGGTTCGCCATCTAAAAGTCCTACAGAGACAGCCGCAATTTGGTGGCGTAGGGGCGATCGCTCTAACTGTCCTGTTTTCACCAGTTTATCCAGGGCGTCGGCAAGAGCTACATATCCCCCTGTAATCGAAGCGGTTCGAGTTCCTGCATCCGCCTGTAGCACGTCGGCATCAACCGTTACTGTGTATTCTCCTAAGGCTTTAAAGTCTAGAGACGCCCTCAAACTGCGTCCGATCAGTCGCTGAATTTCTTGAGTGCGACCTGATAATTTGAGTAATTCCCGGCTTTGGCGTTGAAGTGTGGCGGCTGGTAACATCCGGTACTCCGCCGTCAGCCAACCGCTGCCTGTGCCTTCTAAAAACCTAGGCACTCCCTCTTGAATTGTGACATTACAAAGCACTTGGGTATCACCGCACTTGGTTAAGACGGAACCTGGGGCAAATTTCGTGAATTCTCGGACAAAACTGATGGGACGTAGCTCGTCGGATTGCCGATGATCAAGACGCTGCCAAGACATAGGCTTAGTTGTGGGTTATGGGTTACTTTACTGTTGTCATTAGCTGCCGAGGGCTGCCAAAATATCCTGCTGGACTTGCTCTCGCGGTTGATTGCCGTTGATAGTTAACAGCTTCTGACGATATCCGTAGTATTCCAAAATGGGAACAGTCCGTTCGTAGAATAGATGAATACGACGCTCTACGATTTCTGGGTGATCATCTAGGCGCGAACTCCCTCCCTTGGAACTTCCATCTGGAGGAGTTGAACGCTTAACTGAACGACTCATCATCACTGATTCAGGGACTTCTAAGTAAATTGCCCAGTCGAGTTGCTGATTGAAATCCTCCAGTAAAAAATCTAATTCTTCTGCCTGAAAAGCCGTGCGGGGGTAGCCTTCTAACAGCCATCTCTTAGCGGTATCAGGTTGCACAAGACGTTGGCGCATGAATTCAATCAAGATTTCATCAGGCACTAACTCTCCCTTTTCAACATAAGGCTGCGCTTTACGACCCAAATCGGTTTGAGCGGCGATCGCCTTTCGCAATATGTTACCAGTGGAAATCTCAGAGATACCTAGTTGGTGGCACACCCATCGAGCCTGTGTGCTTTTCCCTGAACCCGGACCCCCCAGAATCACCAGTCTCACAATTAAGAACTCCTACGTTTGTAGCCTTTACAATTGTCTATAAATTTTGCACGAATCTTACCTCTAGACTGTCTCTACACTCACGAATGTCATTCTCCCACTAATTCTCAGGGATTAAAACTTATCTTCTAGCTCTTGACGGACGCATAGATGTAGTGCTTGACTAGGTAGTCTACCCTCTAAAGTACGCTATATCTTGTTCGCGGCATCTACGATTTGTAACAACTGTATCATTAGCTACTGAGGTTTGTTGCCCCCCAAGTATTGACTATGGTTTCCCAGTTAGAAGCTCCTGCTCTTAAGTCAGCTTTTCACCTCTCCTATAGTGTTGAAGGACTCGTACAAGTATTCACCAGCTCCCACCGCAGCTTTTTTACCAACGTGATGGCTCAAGCCCTGAGAATTTCAGGTCAAGGTACTCCAGCTTTGGTGGTTCAGTTCCTCAAAGGAGGCATCGGACAGGGGCATGAGCATCCAGTGCGTTTGGGGCAGTACCTAGATTGGATTCGCTGCGATTTGCCCCGTTACATTGACACACCGGAGTTAGATGAGGCAGAGCATCAAGCCTTAAAGCAGTTGTGGCAGTACACCCAAGATGTGGTGTCTGAAGGGAAGTACTCGTTAGTTGTTCTGGATGAATTGAGTTTGGCGATTAACTTTGGCTTAATCCCACTCACTGAAGTTTTAGCATTTCTGGAAAAACGCCCCAGCTATGTTGATATCATTCTGACAGGACCGCAGATGCCCGAAGCGGTTCTCAATATCGCTGACCAAATTACAGAGATTCGTCGGAGTCATCAGCTTTAAAAGGATGAACTTTGTCTTATTCTGCTTCTGGTTTCTATTCAAGTTATCCTAGTATGCTGGTTAAGATTATTTCGTCAAGTTGTGATTAAAAACGATACCTGGATTGATCAGATGGCTCACAAGGGAATGATTACACCCTTTGAGCCTAAGCAAATTCGCCGTGTTGATGATTTACCTGTAATCTCATTTGGTTTAAGCAGCTTTGGTTATGACATCAGGCTCTCACCAGTAGAGTTCCGCATTTTTAGACATATTCCAGGCACTGTAGTCGATCCCAAGAACTTTAATCCTGAAAACTTGGAGCAGACAAAACTCTATACTGATGCCAATGGTAGCTATTTTATTCTCCCTGCACACTCCTATGGTCTGGGAGTCGCCCTTGAAAGGCTAGAAATACCGGAAAATGTGACAGTAATTTGCATCGGCAAGAGTACTTATGCTCGCTGTGGAATCATCGCAAATGTAACTCCGGCTGAGGCAGCTTGGCGAGGTTATTTGACTTTAGAATTATCTAACTCTTCCAGTGCTGACTGTCGCATTTACGCGAATGAAGGAATAGTACAGTTGATGTTTCTGGAAGGAGAATCCTGTTCGGTTAGCTATGAAACTCGTAGCGGTAAGTATCAGGATCAGCCAGAATCTGTAATTATTGCTCGTGTTTGAGTGCTAAAAACAAAAGCTTAAAACACTATCTACAAACTCAAGAAAACAATTGTACAGGTTGAATAAGGTGGAAAGATTTTGCGTTGAGGTCATTGCTGCCACATCTAATCCTCAACAAGTGGTTTGGGCGGCAATGCACCAAGATTATTCAGAGCAGTATGTTTGGGATAGTCGCGATCGCTGGCCCAATGAACAACAGGCTGGTGAACTGATTGTCAAGCATCTCTTATCAGGCGATCGCGGTCATTATGGTCCTCTAGAACATCCGCAGATTACCTTTAATGTCGGCTATTTTCCCCATTCGATGATGCAGCAAGTTCGCACTCATCGTGTTGGGGTTAGTTTTGATGTTCAATCCTTCCGCTATACAGGCTCCAGAATCATTAGTGTTGCCGAAGGTAAGCAAGATGTCGAAGACATTTTTTACTTGCGTCCCCTGGGAAACTACACTAACCGCCAAGGCAAGCGTTACCTCTACTCTGAAGAACAACGTAACGAAGATCTGACGTGGTGTTTAGAGGCGTGCAAACAGTATAAAAAGCGAATTGACGAAGGGCTTTCAGAAGAACACGCCAGAGGATTGATTCCCTTCGATGCCAGACAGCATTTTGTCCTCAGTTGCAATATGCGATCGCTCATGCATCTTTTAGACTTGAGATGGAAAAAAGATGCTCAACTAGAAGCACAAAAGTTATGCGAACTTCTGTATGTTCATTTTGAACAATGGTCTCCTGCTGTCGCTCAGTGGTATAAGGAAAATCGTGCTAAAAAAGCCAAATTATCTCCCTAGTGCAAGTTGAGGGAACAACTGTCACAGAATTCTGTTCTCCTTTAACCTTTTCCCCACCTGATGGCTTAAACAGTTGGTAGACGAATCTGAAAGCAGCTACCGCACCCAACTTGACTGGTGACAGTGATTTTTCCCCCATGGCGTTGAGCGATCGCTTGAGCAATAGCTAATCCTAACCCAGTCCCCCCCTCTCGACGAGAGCGTGCCTTGTCTGCACGCCAGAAGCGATCGAAAACAAAGGGTAAATGTTCTCGCTCAATTCCAATGCCGGTATCCTTAATACTGACTAGGGCAAAGCGATTGTGTTTGGCGAGAGTCAGAATGACTTTGCCGCCAGGAGGTGTGTATTGGAGGGCATTTTCTAGCAAGTTGGAAAATAAACGAGTGAGTTGGGTTTCATCTCCCATCACCGATAGATTGGCAAACCACTGAGACTGGAGAGCAACATCTTTATCTTGGGCAAAGGGTTCCAACAATTCCACCAAATGCTGCAAAATTTTATTGAGGGGGATGGGTATGCGATCGCGTACAGGGGTTGACACCGTACCATCAGTTCGCGCTAAAAAAAGTAAATCTTCTGTGAGATGACTCATCTGAGCGGTGGCACTAGCAATGGCGGCTAGCTTTTTGGCATCTTTGGGATGAATTCGCTCTGGGTGATTCCGCATGACATCAACGGACGCTTTGATGGCAGTTAAAGGACTGCGTAGTTCGTGGGATGCATCAGCAGTAAACTGTTTAAGCTGCTGAAAACTTTGCTCAATCGGTTCGATAGCTTTCTGACTCAGCCAAAGCCCACCTAAACTAACCAGTCCCAAAGCCATCATTCCTCCCATGCCCAACCCCCAAAGCATTTGGCTTTGAACAGTTTCTATATCCTCAGTAGACTGACTCGCCCGAATATAACCTTCTAGGTTCGGCTGGTTTGGGTTTGAGCCATCCTTAAAAACGGAAATCGTGTAAATCCGAATTTGCTTCGGCTTTTGCCACCGCTCTAACGTCTGCGAACCAACGCTGAGTCTAAAGTTGAGATCGAGAGTTCCTCGACTTGCCAAAAGTTTACCCTTAGCGTCAAACCATTCCAAACTTTGTTGGTCTCGGTTGAAAATATCACGCCAGGGAACTGCATCAACCTGTTCGAGGTATCGACTTCCTTTAATTTCTACATCAGTAAAAGAGGGAGCCGCTGCTTGTGCTAACGTTAGCAACTTTTTATCCAGTTGGCGGTAGAGATTGCGGCTGACAAAGATATAGACTCCCGTGCCGAATATACTTAAAATTGCTGCCATTACCATGAGGTAAGACAGCAGCAGACGCCAGCGCAAATTTTGAAACATTGATTGATAACCGGAGTTAGATGTGCTCTTTCAGACGATAACCCAGACCGTAAACTGTCTCGATCAAATCGGAGGGAGCGCCTACTGATTCCAGTTTCTGCCGCAAGCTCCTGATGTGAGCTTTAACCGTAGCTTCTTCTGGTAATCGCTCGAAGGGCCACAGGTGTTCGAGGATTTGAGCTCGGCTAAACACACGACGACCGTGGCGTAGGAAAAATTCTAGCAGAGAGTATTCCTTGGGAGAGAGTGGCAAGAGGCGGTCTTCATAAAAAACTTCACAGGTACTCGGGTCAAGCCGCAGCTTTCCCCACTCCAGTATGGGGGGTAATGTGGAACCCCCTCGGCGGAGCAACGCTCGAATGCGTGCAGATAATTCTTGTAAGTCAAAGGGTTTGACCAGATAATCATCTGCACCTGCATCAAGTCCTACGACTTTATCGTTAATGGTGTCCCGTGCCGTCAGCATCAGCACGGGAGTACAACAGCCTTGAGAGCGCAGTCGCCGACACAACGTAACCCCATCTATCTTGGGCAGCATGATGTCGAGCAAAATCAAGTCATAAGTAAAAGCACTAGCTAAATCCCAACCCGCTTCTCCGTCATAAGCCACGTCGATTGCGTAATGCTGGTCGGTGAGGTCTTCGGCAAGGGCATCGGTGATACGCTCATCGTCCTCCACTAGTAAAATTCTCATGCCTTATACCTTTTGCTCAAGACGACCTGTTACCCCCAAGTAAACTGTTAGTTCTTTATGTTATTAAGGTGAGGGTGATTCCTCAGCTTCCATGGGTGACTCTTCAGCATCCATCGGTAATTCTTCAACTGCTCCATCAATAGGTGAAGCCTCTTCATCCCCAGCTTCTGGAACTGCGGGAGTTTCAGTTGTTTCTGTTGGAAGTGGTTCTTCTATGCCTCCCGTTTCGTCTGCAGGCGCAACATCCTCAGCAGGTGCCTCGATCTCGCCCCCTGTCTCACCACCCTGACAAGCTCCTAAAATGGATGCCAATCCCAACATCAATGAAAAAGCAACGATCTTCAGTCTCACTACGATACCTCCTACAAGTCTTTTTGAAATCTTGGAGCCTGGAAAGCGAGTGGTTTACCCCATTTCTGAGGGAATCCAGCTTCTAAATACTTTCCCTGTTTAAGTGAATTGGCGTTACACCCCAGTGAGTAGTCTGTTTTTTTGGACTCCTCTCAGAGATTAAGCTCAAAAAGTAAAAAACTCGGTAAAAAACGGAAATAACTCGGTAATATTAAGATTTCCGATAGGATGGGTGAGAAACTGTAACTTAATCCTTACTAAGACCAGTTGCGGCGCAGGTGAAAGAAGCTTTCCAAGACGTTCTTTAACAATCTGTTATGGTTTAACCGTTGCTGCCGCCACTCTTGGGCAGTTTTTTGCAGAATCTCTGAGAAGGTGGGAGAAACATGGGGCAAGTTTGCGATCGCACCCATCTTAATGTTCTGCTGCATTGCCAGAGCGATCGCTCCAATCAACTCGCTTGCTTGTGCCCCAACAATAGATGCGCCCAAAATTTCCCCACTGCGACGAACGACAAATTTACAGAACCCAGTCGTTTCTCCTAGTAGCTGCGCTTTTTCCAGGGTTTTGAAATACTGCCGCACGACCCAGACATCTTTGCCGTATTGCTCTCTGGCTTGAGCTTCTGTCAAACCTACCCGTGCTAGCTGGGGTTCAGTAAAGACTGTTCTGGGAATCCCCCGATAATTCACTTTAAACAGGGGATAAAACAGGGCATTTTTTAGGGCGATGCTGGCTTCGTACTCGGCAATATGGGGGTGATAGCCACCTCCGTGAATACCACAAGCATAGATGCGGGGGTTGGTGGTTTGCAGTTTCTCATTGAGTTCTACACCGTCTTGGGAGAACTTCACCCCCACTCCTTCCAGATTTAACGCTTCAATATTCGGCTGTTGACCAGTAGCCACTAAAATTTCATCGGCTTCAAGGGCACGATTTCCTGCCTGAACCCACTTTTTATTCTCAATCTGCCTGACTTGAGTCACCGGACTCTGAGTGAGTACTCGAATTCCTTCTGCTTCTAATTGAGCTTGTATCAACCGAGAAGCCTCTGAGTCTTCTTCTGGCAAAATATTCGATTCGCTAATGACTAGCGTGACTTGACAATTTAGCCGTGTTAGGGTCTGAGCCAGTTCGATGCCTAGAGAATTGCCACCCATAACCACCCAGCTACCTTGTAAATGTTGGGTTTTTCCACTCTCCTTCTCCCTTGCTTCTACCGTCTCTTGATGCCAGAAAGTTGCAGGGGTGAGGTAGCTAATGCTAGATAACCCTTCAATATCAGGAATCTCTGGACGAGAACCTGTTGCAATCAGATAAGCCCGTCCCCGGAGACGTCGGTTGTTGACAACAAAACCTAAGTGAGGGAGTCGGCAAAATTCACCATCTCCGGCAATTACATCAATACCCAAAGAGGCTAACACAGGGGCAGCCGTCAGTTCCGAACAGGTGGAGACGACGGCACTAGCCCACTGCATTGCCTGCGTCAATTGTACGGAGGGAACTGCTGCCTGTTGAGTAGAGTCCGCGATGGAAGAATAGATGCCAAATTGAGGAGCATCTCTTACCTGTTGGACAATACGCCCCACCTGAGTCAGTGTTTGGTGGTATATTGCCCCATGACCAAACCCGTTGGTTTGGATAGACTGGGGGTTTACCAGAGCAACACGAGCATTTAACTGAGTAGCAGCAATGGCGGCATGGATACCGACCGGATTGCCACCAATAACAATTAAGTCGTATTCAACAGTCATGAGTTATTAGTCATTGGTCATTCGTCATTGATATTTTTTATACAAAGAACAATTGAAAAAAAACAAACATCCGTTACAGTTGCAGTCGTCTTTAGACGACTTTAGCTATAAGACGGTGGTTTTAACCACTGACTAGCGGATTGTTGCCACTAATGACTGAGAACAGCATTTAGAGCGTCTAATAAACGTTGGTTATCAGCTAGTGTGCGCACAGCTACCCGGAAGTATTTGTCGCCTAATTCGGGAAAGCTCAGGCAGTCGCGGATTAAAATCCGGCTGCCTTGGAGCAGGTTTTCCTGGAGGCGCGAACAAGATTGCTCGGAGTACACCAGGAGAAAATTAGCGGCACTGGGGTAGGGTTGCAATCCGGGTAATGATGTCAGACCTTGGAAGAGTTGCGATCGCGCTTTAGGTAGCCAATCCCAGGTTTGTTGTTGAAAGTCTCGATCTTGCACGACTGCAATCCCGGCGGCGGCAGCTAGAACGTTGACGGGCCAAGGGTCGCGCCACTGCTGCCAGCGTTGGAGTCGGTCGGGGTGAGCGACGCAGTAACCCAGCCGCAGTCCGGGGAGACTGTAAAACTTGGTGAGCGATCGCAAAATCACCAAATTTGGATAGTCTTGCACCCAGGGTATCAGGCTTTGCTGTTGGTCAGGTGGCAGAAAATCCATAAAGGCTTCATCCACAACCACTAGGGCAAATTGCTCCAACAGAGGCAGAATGCTTTCTCGCTCAAACAATTGACCCGTCGGATTGTGCGGGTTATTCAATAGCAAGCCTCTATTGGATGAGGAGTTGGGAAGATGCAACAGGATAGAGATTAAGTTGCAGGGGAACTGACAGAGAACATCAGTTGTCCTATTACGGATTGGAGTTAACAATTGCTCCCCCGCTCCCCCGCTCCCCCGCTC
>NZ_JADEWY010000274.1 GCF_015207375.1 Coleofasciculus sp. LEGE 07092
AGGAAGTTAGCGATCGCTCCTTTCTGTTATTGTCAATAAAGCTGTCAATAAGCTTTCATCTTTTTGCAGGTCAATAGCGTAGAACACTTGCTCCATCAAGCCTTCAGCTTGCTTGTCACCCCGTCAGTTGCAGAAGTCGAGATTTGACCAGATTCTAAGGACGGAAGGCGTGTGATTATGCTTGCCGGAGTTGATTTGTACGCGATCGCACTTTCGGCAGTGCCAGAGGCGATCGCTTTCCTTGTAGAATATCCCCAAATCCCTCTCCCTAAAAGGTTTGAGCCAAACTTATCCCAACAAGTCCACCAATCCCAATGGAAAATTTTCCATTGGCAACCACTGGAACAGCATCTAGCTATCGCTTACCAATTCCACCAGTGGCAAAAATTCGTTTGGGTCGCTTAACTTTACCAACAACAGAGTCCAGCGGGTCAGACCCATACCTTTTACTTGAACCTGATCCCATCTGCGACTCTTGTGGAACATTACCCCCAGCATCAGGCAACGGTAACATCCGTTCAGCTTCTGCAATGCGATCGTACAAAGCGGCTGTAAGCTGTTCTAGACTAGCAAGTTGCACCCGACTTTCCAACCGAGGTCTGACCTGTGTATCCCAGAGGGCTTCACTTTCATCCTTACGCTTCAAATCAGCTTTGGGAATGGGTATAGTCAGCGCGTAAGGAATCGACCCCTCACCGCCAGAACTGTAGCCGGGGTTAGTAATCACGCATCGCCCTTGGGGGAACCGCAGAATCTCATCCACTGAAAACAACGGCATCTTCTGGAGTGACTCGTTCCAACTGATTGAGCGATTGCCCTGAGATTGACCGCCCTGAGAACGACTGGTAGACTTGCTTTTTAGCAGGACTTCTTTCTCCCCGTACCGCTCAGAATATTTTTTGGCAGTGTCCGTATTGCCGGGATTGAACAAGATGTGAGTGCTACAAGCAGAAGCGATCGCTACTCCCATCTTCTCTCCATACCCCTCGTACAACTGCTCCAAACTTTGAATCCCTAGTATAAAACAAGCCCCGTTCGAGCGATATTCATTAATCCACTGCGGCATTCGATCCAATCGAATTGAAGGAAACTCGTCCAAGGAAATAATCAGCGGGTCTTTTCGGGGACGGCTTAAATTAGATACAACCAGTAAGTGAATCGCTGCTGCTAATAGCGGTCCCACCACCGACCGCCGCTCATCATCTAATTTGAAAACAATCATTTGCCGACCTTCAATTTTAGTCGGTATATCCGACTTGCCAAGAAAAGCTCGCAACAGGTCAGCCTGAATAAAACTACTAACGGGACTTAAACAAAGAAGACTCTAAAAGTAGAGTATAATTATTATAAAGAAGACTCTAAAAGTAGAGTATAATTATTATACAGTCTGCATTTTACGTCAATTTGTTCCAGATGAAAGAAACCACTCCCGCCGCCATGCCTCCATGTTTCGATAAATGGTGTAAAAGATTCGATGATCTGTTTAACCACCAAGCCCAAAAACGGGAGTTTAGGAACTATATTGGTGGATTATTGGGGGAAAGTGAACGAAAAAACCTCTCTCAGATGGCGGATAACGCCGTAGGAGTAACCTACCACCGATTACACCCTTGGTGCGCCTAAATTCGGAGGAAACCTCCGAGGCGGCGCATCCGCTTTTTAACGGAAGCACCTTGGTCGGCAGTAGCCGTCAATACCCGTCGCCTAGAGGTGATGAATCAATGCTCTCAGACTCGAATAAGTCGGGGCTTTACCCTGATTGTAGATGACTCAGGACACAGAAAAAGCGGGAATTTCACCGCCGGAGTAGGAAGACAATACATTGGAGAAATAGGGAAAACAGACAATGGGGTAGTGGTAGTAACCACCCATTTATATGATGGCAAAAAGAGCTTGCCGTTAGATA
>NZ_JADEWY010000275.1 GCF_015207375.1 Coleofasciculus sp. LEGE 07092
GTAAATAGTTAACATCAGAAAAAGGCGCACCGCAGTGCGCCCTAACTTAATCCTGGGTGGCAGAAACAGAGGCTTGAGATTCCTGCCACAATTTGCAGAGAAAAAACTCCGTGCGATCGCACAAATTAACAACAAAAACACCCTCTTCACCACTAGGCTCAGATGTGCTCCAAGTCCCTTTCAAGCTAACTTCGACGTACTCAGCATCACAGATAGACAGGGCGATTGTCTCTGTCTCATCCCGCCATACCAACATTTCCAAATCGGTTAGCTGCGGTAAGTCCCCTGGCAGCAAAAACGAGGCACTACTCGATTCGAGCCAAATCCTGGAAGCCGCTCGCAGCGACAACATCACTCGTGCCGTGAGCCATTCCTCTAGGGAGCCAGCCAGACGCTCTAGGTAAAAGCCATTTTCAGTATAAGTCAGTTTCAGCATGACCTGTAGCCTCCTGTTATTCCAGGTTTACTTGCTGTTCGCGCCAGAACTCTTCGGCAAAGGCAACAGCCGGATGCATGGGCGCTTTGGGTTTGGTTCGTAGTGTCATTCCTGCTTGTTCAGGGGTGCGGTTGCCTTTACGGCTATTACACCTTTGGCAAGCAATGACAACATTGTCCCAACTGTGTTTTCCTCCCTTAGAGCGGGGGATAACGTGCTCGAGGGTGAGCTTTTTCGTGCTACCGCAGTATTGGCAGGCGTGCTTATCCCGTCGCAAGACTTCCCGGCGATTCACCGCCGGCACTCTCCAAACCCGCTCCCTATCGGTTTTCGTCAGGCGAATGTGTTCGGGTACCAGAAGTATCAGAGTTGGTGAACGAACCGCTATCCCCTTACCGTCAAAATTTAGGGGTTCGGCTTTCCCCGTCACCAGGAGTGCAATAGCTCGCTTGATGTTGACTCGACTAACGGGTAGATAGTTCTTGGAGAACACCACTACTGATCGCATTAACACTTCAGTTGCACTCGTCACGGTTTCACTCCTCATATTAAAAACCCCCGCTTCTTTTGGTTATGAGAGCGGGGGCAAGTTAGAGCCTGTAGGGTTTTTTGTCCTATATGGGTACGGCTATCGTTGCCTGTACCTCCCGCTGTGTTTATCTCGTTGTGGATCGACAACCAGTAAATTTCCGGCGTCGCTATTAAAGTGTTTTTCAATCTCGGCTGTGCCTGGTTCTATCGAGCCATACCTGCCCCCACAGAAAAACTCCACCGACAAGCCCGCTGATTTCCAACCGCCGAGGCGATTAGTATCAGGACAAGTGGTGGAGAGGGTTATATGAAGGCTCACAGAAGGATAATTTGATAAAGGTTAGTTTTTTTATTATCGCCGCCTTTAATCCCATCATCAAGTCTTAGGACTAGGACAGAGGGCTTCCCGACAGCTTCTTTAAATACTACACTTGTATTACGAGTCTGTCCATATATTTGAGGAAAAAACCTGATGCGTACCCTAATGAAAACGTCAACCACTGACATGGAAGTGACTAGCATCCGCTTAGAGAGAGAGTTGAAGGAGAAGCTCAAAGAACTTTCTGGCAACCAAGGCTATCAAGCTCTGATTCGAGATGTCCTTTGGAATTATGTCCAGCATAAATCGGGTGATTATCGACCTGATTTTTCCTCGTCGGATATCAGAGCTAGTATTCCAGCGACAGCACAGCAAGAAGAGCGCTGCGTATTAACGGGCAAGTTTATTGAGCCCCAAGAACCGATGTTATTAGGACTGACGGTTAGTGGCGATATGGTTCCTCTGAGTCTAGAGAGTGTGCAGCACCAGAACCACATGCTCTCAAATCGAGGAGCGCGTTAGTAACGCCTATCACTTCAACAACCCATCCCTGAGCCGGAAGCCGATAGATACTGGTAAAGGGATTGGGTATTGGGAATTGGGGATGGAGT
>NZ_JADEWY010000051.1 GCF_015207375.1 Coleofasciculus sp. LEGE 07092
CCGCTCCACTGCCTCCCAACTCCCCAACTCCCATCACCCCAACTTGGGCATTGAGGAAAGAATTGCTTCCCCGTCAAGAAGGAGTAACATTTCACCGTTGGATTTCAAAGTGTATCCGCGCAAAAATGGCTCTAGTTCGGGGGTGAGCGTTGATGATGCTGGGGACTTGATCACATCTGGATTGCACCACTCAATATCTTCGACTCGGTTTACCACTAGCCCCAGCATCTGATTATTAATGTTGTCACTATCACAAACCTGTAGTACCACTGCCCTGTGGGTTGAAGCGCTTATCTCTTGTTGATACCAGGGAGTCAGCCCAAGGAGATGCCCCAAATCGACCATCCAGAGGATTTCACCCCGCCAGTTGTAGACTCCCATCACCCAGGCAGGCAGATAGGCAATAGGTACAATTTGACCGACTGGAACAGTTAATACCTCAATCAGTTCTTGAATTGGTAGGAGTGCGGTTGTATCGGGTTCAAGATAAAATCGCAAAAACTGTTCGTTGGCGGTTAGGGAGGGGAGAGAGGGTTTCTCTAGAGGAGGTAACTGATACTTGGAGATTGATAAAGAGTCAGACATTGATTTGGGTGAAGCTTAGTACTTGATCAAGCGTTTAACCGTCTGTGAAAGCTCTTCCTGATCGACAGGCTTGGAGATGTAAGCATCGGCTCCTTGTTTCATTCCCCAAAATTTATCCATTTGGCTCCCTTTGGTGGAACACAGAACAATGGGTATATCCTTTGTTTCGGCTGTCGTTTTTAGTTCGCGGCAGATTTCAAAACCACTGATCCCCGGTAGTACGACATCGAGAACGATAACACTGGGCTTGTAGTGGCGAACTTTAACGAGAGCTTCTTCTCCAGTGTGGGCAATCACGACATTGAGACCGGCTTGTTTTAGGCAATCTGTGAGCACAGCCATTTGAGTCAAGCAATCTTCAACAACTAGGGCAGTATCCATGGTATTTTCCTCAGTAAAAAAGAAAAAAACAGAAAAGGTTTAGGGTAAGGATGAATGACGAGTTGCACCTTGTTCTAAGTGCTTGCGGATGGCGCTTAACACGTTTCCTGCATCTAACGGTTTGCTCAAGAAATCCGAGGCTCCGACGAGCCTCGCCCGAACCCGATCCACAATGCCATCATTCCCAGTCAAGATTAAAATCGGGGTAGTGCGGAAATAGGACAATTTGCGTAAGTGAGCACAAATTTCATACCCGTTAGTGTTGGGCATCACTAGATCTAGAAAAATCACATCTGGCTTACGAGCTAACAACATAGCGATCGCTCGCAAACCATCACTCACCCCTAAAAACTCATAGCCAGCAGCGGTGAGAAGAGATTCCATGGTTTTGCACACTAAAGGACTGTCATCCACACAGGCAACCAAAAACTGGGCAGGCTCTGCGGCTTTAGAGATGATGGGTGGAGTGGGGACTGTTGGACGAACCGGAGTCGCTAGATCCGGAATGCTAATGAGTTCTACCAATTCCAAGTGCAGATAAGGCAGGAACGAAGAGACGACTTGGACAACATCTCGCTTCATCAGCACGGCGATATCGTACAGGGTGTACTGCCCGTTGAGAAGTCGGGTTAGGGTTTGGTAAATCTGTGCTGATGTGCGTTGTCGGAGTTGTTCGGGTTGTTTGATAACCGGAGCTAGGTTGGGACAATAGTGAACAACCTGAGCATCTCGCCAAACTTGCCACCTTATTTCAATCTCTGTGAGCGCTTGTTGCACATCAATGGGGACAAGTTGCCCAGATAAGGAGTGATCTTCCTTGATTTGATGAGTAACGGGCATTGCTTGCACTACATCAAACAAAATCTCGGTAATGATCAAGCGAATTATTTTCGCGGCTTGTTCCCGAGAAATTTGTTGTTGCGCCACCCACAAGCACAGTAGCTGATATTCCCAACAGGCTGTAAAGGCTGTAATATCAAGCCCCGATAGATCCCATTGTCTGGCTAAACTACGAGTCAGCATCTGAGGACAGTGAGTTGCTAAATGTCTGCGCCAGCGTCTTACGACATGAACTCCTCCAGTTGCACAGATGATCTTACCCAAGGATAGATAAATAAACCACTGTTGTCCCGTTCGAGCGGTAAACACGAGTTGACCGCTAAACCGCATTTGCTTTAAATTTTCGAGAAACTGAATTGGCTTGAAAGCCGAAAAAAAGCGAGTTGAAACAATAGGGGTAGCTTGCCTGGTCGTTCTCACTACACTATCTCCGTGATGGACTGATTGAAAAAAACTAGACATCAAAATTTTGCAGGCGTTTGGAGTCAGCAAATGCGCCCTGAAGCTGATCTCTAAAAAGCCTAGAAGTACAATATTTCAGTACGAGGGCAGTTGAATTCTAGTAAACCGCCTATCTAAAAGCTGTTTACTCAGATTAAAACTATGGATGTATACCAATATTTCCTAGCGGAATTTGCAGTTATGTATTTTTTCGGTATATTACCTTGACTGAATGAGATTGAAATCGGCTACCTAGTTGATTGTGTTGTAGCTTTTCAGTAGGTAGATGCCAGTCAACACTATGGTACAAATCGATGTAGAGCAGAACCCTTGTTGTTGACACAGCAGTGTCTCTGGTAGTTTATGCAATCTGGTACAGCGTTTTTTTGATAACGGCTGAGTCGGCTAGTTTTTTAGGAAACTTCATCTCATTCAACTTGCCAAGTTTCGTAACAATACCAGCACTAGAGCAGGCAGAATACTAGTTTTTGTAAACACACCTATTCAATTATTACCCTAACTCAATGTAACTTGACAATAGTGATTAATAATTAAAAGGAGTTGTCTTACAACGCAATCTGAATCAAAAATAGTCCTAGAGAGACTTACAAATATATCGTATTACATAAAATAATAAAATCGTAATTCGCTCCATTTAATGTATGACAAAAAGAGATTGCTGTATGACAAAAAATGGGTGCATTTTTCGGTATGATCCGTTAATCATTCTCTTCATTAACAATATTTAAAGTTTCTGTAAAGTTTCCAAATTTCTATGGACAGTCCCTAGGTAGGCTATGCCAATATTGATTTAGGGAAAACAAAAGATTCTCACCTCGATGAATCCAACTGATTTCCTTAAATCTAAAACTGCTAATCATAGACCAGGGAGTTTATCCATGACAGTTGTGCCATTTCATCTCTCTATGTGCGTTACCGATCTTGAAAAAACTCGCTACTTTTATAAAGAGATCCTTGGCATTGAAGAGCGTCGTGCTAGCAAATCATCCGCTCATTTCGACTTTTTCGGTACTCAATTGACTTGCCATCATTTACCGGGATATGACGCTAAAAATGTTCAACGAGAAGTTGATGCAGAAGACGTACCTATCCCCCATTTTGGAGCGGCATTAAATCTTGAGGAATTTGAAAAAGTTAAAAAGCGGCTCCTTGCAAATGATACTAAGTTTATTAAAAAACCACGGGTTCGTTTTATTGGCAAAAATCATGAACAACACGTTATGTTTATCGAAGATCCTTCGGGACACGGCATCGAAATAAAATCTTTCACTAAGGCTCCCGAGAGAACTTGGGCGTAAAATCACTGTAAGAGGTAATCTGTGAGTGCATTATCAAGAGTGCTAAACTTAGCCTCTAAGTCTAGATGTTAGCTGATTGGAAATGCACTCACTTTTTTAGACAACCCTAACGTATATCAATGCTCAAGTTGATTGATTTTATAAGTAAAACATGGTAGTCTACCGTCTGAAACTTATTCAAATTTATTCTTCAGAGGATTTAACGTAGACGTTTCATTTGCATCTGTTGGGTGTATCTACTTCTATGAGTTTTATGAATGGTTTAGACCCTTCGTTCTTCGGTTTATTATTGATCGGAATTATTACCGGTCTTCTCGCGGCGATATTAGGCATCGGCGGTGGACTGCTAATGGTTCCGACTTTAACGTACTGGGGAGCCACTCCTCTACAGGCAGTCGCAACTAGTTTGGTAGGAATAGTCCTTGCCTCAGCTTCAGGAACTTATCAAAATTGGCGGATGAAACAGTTGAACTTAACCCAGGTTCTGCTGTTAGCTCCTCCGGCAATGCTAATGACAGAAGTCGGTGTATGGATAGCCAATGCATTGCCACCCAAAGCATTACTGATAAGTTTTGCCGCTTTGCAGGTGATAGCGATTTATCTAATTAGCCTCAAACGCAAACTCCGCCCAGCTCAATCGACAAAAACTTCTATTGAACAGCGAATCTATCAGAGTGAAGGTATTGGTTTACTGGCTGGGGTTCTTTCGGGTTTGTTTGGCGTCGGCGGGGGCATAGTCATGGTTCCCCTGCAAATGCTGTTTCTAGGAGAAACAATCAAAGAGGCTGTGCGCACTAGTTTAGGGGCTATACTCCTAATCTCTAGCTGGGCAATTGCTCGTCATGCTGCATCCGGCAATGTATTATGGCTAGCTGGAATTTGTCTAGGAAGTGGCGCTCTTTGTGGCGCACAAATCGGAGCGCGGCTGCTGTTTAAGTTACCCGAAAAGCTTGTGACTCTGTTGTTTCGGGGTTTGTTGCTGTTGATGGCAGGGTACATGATATCTAAAGCCTTTGCTTAAGGGGAAAGGGGGAGTAGGGAGTAGGGAGTAGGGAAATATTACATAGCAGTTAATGCTGCCAGCTAGTCGGACAAGTTGCTGCATTGAAATTCGCCAGCTCACGCTGCGCTGCCAAGCGATTGGCAAGTAAGTTTAGCGATCGATCCGGATGCCAAAATGCATTAGAGACATTACATACAACGTCTCTACTGGCGTTCATAATAGGAACTTGAACGTTTTGGCTCAGATGAACCCAATGCTAAAACCCTTTCCCTTGACGGCTACTCTATTTATTGTCCTGCTAGCATTCCTGAGTGGGTGTTCCAACTCGTCTGATACTTCGCAGCAATCTGTTAAGGAAGTCGAGAGTGCCGCACAACCGGAAAATCCCGCAGAACTTGAGAAAAAACCCGAGCTAATCTCTCTCGCGCCTCCCCATAACCCCGATCCCGCCACCCAAGAGAAAATTGAGCAGTACATCAATGGGTTGGCAGCCAAGGGATTTGCCAAGCAAAACCACGGGATATGGATTCAATCGGGTAACACGCTTTTAGCTAATCACCAAGGTACAGTTCCCCTACCTGCTGCTTCTATCACCAAGGTGGCAACGTCTCTCGCTGCACTTTCTACTTTCAGTCCCGATCATCAATTTATTACCCTCATCGGTGCAACAGGTGCCATTGAAAACGGTGTCCTGAAGGGTGATTTAGTGATTCAGGGAGGAGAAGATCCGTTTTTTGTCTGGGAAGAAGCGATCGCTCTCGGTAATACTTTAAATCAGCTCGGTATTCAGCAGGTGACGGGGAATTTAGTCATCACTGGCAAATTTTACATGAATTTTGAGTTTGACCCCCTCAAGTCAGGGACTCTGCTCAGGCAAGGGTTAAATGCTCAAACTTGGTCGGCTGAAGCCCAAACCCAATATCAAACCTTACCCCCAGGCACTCCAAAACCCCAAGTTGCGATCGCGGGTTCCGTTCAAGTATCCCCCTTACCTCCTAGCAACGTGCAACCCCTAGTGCGCCATTCTTCTTTCCCCCTCGCCGAACTGGTTAAAAAAATGAATCAGTACAGCAACAACAAGATGGCAGAAATGCTAGCCAATTCCGTTGGCGGTGCCAAAGCGGTATCCTACAAAGCAGCAGAAGCAGCAGGGGTTCCCCAAACTGAAATTATTCTAGTCAACGGTTCGGGTTTGAGCGAACTTAACCGGATTTCTCCCCGCGCCGCCTGTGCCATGTTTCTGGCGCTTGAGCGGTATCTTCAGCCGTATAAAATGACGGTTGGGGATATCTTCGCCATTGTGGGACAAGATGAAGGGATATTAAATCAGCGCCAGATTCCCTCGTTAGCCGTCGTCAAATCGGGAAGTTTGAATAATGTTAGTGCTTTAGGGGGAGCTTTACCCACTCAGCAGCAGGGAACTGTTTGGTTTGCCACGATGAATGTTGGATCTAACTTGGAGGGTTTCCGCACCCAACAAGAAGCACTTTTACAGGATTTTGTCAATCAGTGGGGAGCGGTTCAAGCTTTGCCAGAAGAGTTACAACCGAATCCGGACAGGAGTAGTAAAACGTCACGGGATGAGATTTTAAATTAGGGTTCTGTTGTGGAAACGTATTCTGTAAGAGGCTGTCTCTAAAGAAATGTAAAGTTGGCTGAACTAGGCGATAGCGAAGCGAGTAAAGCGTTCGCCCTTGGCGTTGCCGAAGGCTAGCGCAGATCGCTGGGGACGGTGCTAGGGCGTGTTCTCACTCGTACCGGGAACGCAACCGGGTCGAGCGGCCGATCAACCGCCTGAAGCAATTTCGGCGGGTTGCGACGCGCTACGAGAAGCAGTCCGCTTCCCTACCAGGCTATGCTCACGCTCGCTGCGATCCTCCTATGACTATAGTTTGAGAACATACCCTTCTGTTCCATGCACGCGAATTCGTTGCCCATTTTTTATCAGTTTGGTAGCATTATCCACTCCGACAACTGCTGGTAAGCCATATTCACGTGCGATAACTGCTCCATGGGTCATCAGCCCACCAACTTCGGTGACTAGGGCTTTTATGGATACAAATAATGGTGTCCAGCTAGGGTCAGTAAAGGCGGTGACTAATATATCTCCATCTTCGAGATCAGCATCTTCCATGTTTAAGATGACACGTGCTCGTCCCTCTATAACTCCGGCAGAAACAGGTAGACCTACAATAGCTTCGGCTGGGAAATTTTCTCGTTTGTACTTACCTGCAACAATTTCACCATCAGACGTGATAACACGGGGCGGAGTTAGTTTTTCATACAATTTGTACTCGTCTTTTCGTTTGCTGATGATCTCGTAATCCAGTTTATTTGTGCGTACAACTTCACGAAATTCTTCAAAAGTGAGATAGTATATATCTTCTTTTTCATGAATAACGTTGGCTTGTACAAGTTGATCGGCTTCTTTCACTAAAGCCTGCTTATAAACTAAATAGCGATTAACTATGCCGTACTTGGGATATTCACGATAACCGATGAAATTCCGGAGCAGGTCGATCTTTCGTTTGGTTTCTTCCGCTGTTTGTTCACCATCTGGTAATTGCTTCAATCGCTCTAATAACTCTTGTTCTTTTTTCAAAGCTTCCAGTCGCCCTTGCTCAAATTTCCGATCGCTTTCACCAGGCTCAAAGTTTTTGATGTGACTGAGAATCATGGGGATAAGTGCCGTTGGTTTTTCGCTCCAACGAGTTCTCGTAATATCGATTTCTCCGCTACATCGCATTCCGTATTTGTTGAGATAAGCATAGATAGCGTTTCGGGTTTCCTGCCCGCCATTAAACTGAACCAGGTCATCCAAAAAGTTATCGTCTTTTACATGTTGTAAATACTCAATGACTTCGGGATAAGGACGAATCACATCTGCGACATCCAATAACGCCAGACCCATTTCCGAGGTGACATTGTTGGGTACGGATTGAGAAAGCTTGTCTGCTACAGCCTTTTCACCTAACCACTCCTCCATGTTTTCATTGAGCCATGATGAAGCATTCATAGCAGTCATAATCACACCCAAACTTTGTGGATCAAATAAACTCTTCTTTAATTTCTGGGTGTCTTCCAGAATAAAATCAAATAAATCCGCTCCTAATTTCGTTTGGATGTGATGTTTTAGCTCGTCTATTGATGCTTGATTACTCTTAATCAAATCAGAAACGATGGTGGGATCGTATTCGATTTGCGTTTGAAAATTTGCAGGCGATATACCTTTATTGTTTTTACCGGGACTTAGTTCTTTTTGATCATCGGGTAACGGCTTTATAAAATATCCTTGCTCTAGGATGGTCATAAGTGCGTCTTTTATGAGCGGATCGGATTTTCCCAATGCATCTACTACAATTTCTCTTCTAACAGGTGAAGCTAGATCATGTGTGATATCAACAAACAATCTTCCACCAGCTTTATACATGGGTCGAGCGGCGGTTAACTGCCATAACGACAATCCCAAGGGTTTCATGGGGTCGGTCATCATTTGTTGATGACCCACAGAGACATAAACGTGATTGTCCTGATCCGTTGCTTCAGGGATGGGATATAAGGTCGTAATCGGTCGGCTCTGAACAATATAAAATGTGTCATCGGTCAAACACCATTCGATGTCCTGGGGATATCCGAAATGTGCTTCGATCTTCCTACCTATGTGCTCAAGCTGCAAAATCTGCTCATCTGTCAGCGCTTGCCTGTTCTGTCTCTCAGGCTCAATCTCCTGTTCTTTCGTACCGCCATCTTTTAAGGCGTAAATAGCCAGTTTCTTGGTGGATATCTTCTTATCGATAACCTTGCCGTTACGCACTTTATAGATATCAGCATTCACCAGGCCGGAGACCAAAGCCTCACCAAGTCCGAAGCTGGCATCAATGGATAACACCTTCCTATTAGAAGTGACGGGATCGGCAGTAAACAAAATTCCTGCCACCTGCGGAAAGACCATCTTCTGAACAACCACAGACAGGTGGACTTTACGGTGGTCGAAGCCGTTTTGAAGGCGGTAAATTACTGCCCTCTCGGTAAATAGTGATGCCCAGCATTTGCTGATATGCTGATAGATTGCCTTCTTTCCGATAATGTTCAGATACGTATCTTGCTGGCCGGCAAAGGAGGCTGTCGGTAAATCCTCGGCAGTTGCGCTGGAGCGTACTGCATAGGCGTTTTTTTCTCCAAGCCTGGAGAGAAGGCGGGTGATCTCTTCATTAATGTCTTCAGGGATGGCTATCCCTTCGATGACCCGGCGAATCTCACCGCTAAGTTCACCGATTTTATCCCGGTCTTCCACCAATAGATGCGATAACTGATCAAGCAATTCGTTAATCGACGACGTTTCCCAAATGATTCTTTTAAAGGCGACCGTAGAAAGACAAAAGCCATCTGGTACGTGTATTCCTTCAATCCTGGAAAGTTCCCCCAGGTTCGCGCCTTTACCCCCAACAACCATGATTTTTGTTTTGTCAATGTCCTGAAAACTAAGCACATAGGAACTCATATATTTACCTCCTTTGGTAATTCCTTCTTTGATAATTTTGATGACATCCTTCGGGCTAAAAGGGGTAAAGATAGCGAAGCTACGACTGGGAAGCTGATCGATCGGGACAATGATGAACGTAGGCAGTTGCGATTGGGGTTGTGCCTTGCTCAAAGGGAACCTGAATCACCCGACGCTGAAGCTGTTGAAAAAGAGCGATAGCGAAGCGAGTAAAGCGTTCGCCCTTGGCGTTGCCGAAGGCTAGCGCAGATCGCGTCTTTGTCTTGAATATCAACAACTGAGGGCGGTAGAAAATCAGCTCTCATTCGCCCTAACCGACAACAGGTAATCCTGCCAGAGCCATCGCTACTTCCTCTGCACTGTACTCAGTATCGACTAGTTTTCCTGCCTGATAGTCCATGTACGCCTGCATATCAAAGTGTCCATGACCGCAAAGATTAAACAAAATCACCTTGCTCTCTCCAGACTCTTTGCATTTTAATGCCTCATCAATCGCTGCCTTAACCGCATGGTTGGCTTCGGGAGCGGGAAGAATCCCTTCGACACGAGCAAACGTCAACCCTGCGGCGAAACAACCTAACTGATATTCAGAGCGGGTTTGTGCGAGTCCCAGGTTAACCACATGGCTAACGAGCGCAGCCATCCCGTGATAGCGTAAGCCACCCGCATGAATGCCTTCTGGTACAAACGTGCTGCCCAAGGTATGCATCTTGACTAACGGAGTCAGATGTGCTGTATCGCCGAAATCATAGGCGTACTTGCCACGAGTTAGAGTTGGACAGGCGGCGGGTTCCACGGCAATAATCTCAACCTCTCGCTCACCGCGTAGCTTTGCGCCCAGAAAGGGAAAGGCGATTCCGGCAAAGTTGCTGCCCCCACCTGTACAACCAACGACAATATCTGGATAATCTCCTGCCATTTCTAGCTGTGCCAATGCTTCTTGTCCAATCACCGTTTGGTGCAGCAAAACATGGTTGAGGACACTGCCCAAAGCGTACTTGCTCTCCTCATCCCCGGCGGCAACTTCTACCGCTTCACTGATAGCGATGCCCAGGCTACCTGTGCTGTTGGGATACGCTGCCAGGATTGAGCGCCCTGCATGGGTTTCTTCACTGGGACTGGCAACCACTTTGGCTCCATACGTTTCCATCAACGCTCGACGGTACGGCTTTTGGTTATAGCTGACTTTCACCATATAGACCAGCACTTCCAGCCCAAACAGTGCCCCAGCAAATGCCAGTGAGGAACCCCACTGTCCGGCTCCGGTTTCCGTGGTCAGTCGCTTTACGCCTGCTTGCTTGTTATAGTACGCCTGGGCAACGGCTGTATTCGGTTTGTGGCTTCCGGCAGGGCTAACGCCTTCGTATTTGTAGTAAATCTTGGCAGGGGTATCGAGGGCTTTCTCCAGTCGGCGTGCCCGATAAAGCGGGGTCGGTCGCCATTGACGGTAGATGGACTGAACCTCGTCAGGAATCTCAATCCAACGTTCCTGGGTGACTTCCTGTTCAATTAGGCTCATGGGAAAGAGGGGAGCCAGGTCATCGGGAGTAATGGGTTGCTCGGTGCCGGGATGGAGAACAGGGGGGAGAGGTGTGGACAAATCCGCCTGAATGTTATACCAGGCAGTGGGCATTTGGTCTTCCGACAGGAGGTATTTGATGGTGTCCATTCGGGGTTCTAGAGACAGTAGCGGCAGTTTGCGTTGAGGCTTCTATTGTCGCTGATCGCTCCTCTCGCGCAAAACCTTGAGCAAGGAAGTGTTATGGTTCAGTAGACAACAGTCAGAGTTTCTCCCATTCTGTTCCGTGCTTATTTCGGGTCTTCCATCACACCTTCCAGAAAGGCGATTGCACCTTTGCCCAACGGGTTTTGCTCAGCATAGTGTTCGCCGACTTTGAAAGCTGCTTTTTTACCTCCATTCCATAGCCGCTTCAAATCGAGAAACTTTTGCCAACGAAGAGGCTGCTTCTGTTGAATTTCTTTAGCTTCAACCTCAATGATTTGAATTGCCGTTTCATCTGTGACCTTTGGATATTTTTGTTGCAGATCACTGATGAATTGCTCAAAATCAGCTAGCAAAACTTCAAAATTTTGCTCTGTGGCAGCAACATTTTGAGTAAACTCTTGCTTGCTACCCTCAGCCGCATAGTTTACACCAATAGTTGAGTATTGCTGATTAAAAATAGGTGACTGGTTTGACATTAGGATTAGCCTTTCTACAGATGTTATCTTTACGCTAGCAGAAGTGTTTGAGTAGGCGGATAGCTGTACATCCTCAAGCCCCAATATGTTTCGGAGCTGTTGTCTCTCAGCCTCCGATATATCGGGCATAGCTAAAATCTTTAACATTTCATCCTGCGAAAGTAACTGACGAATTCTATCTGTCTCTCCATCCTGTAGTAGACCTCTGACTGCCCAGATTCTTCCAATATCCAGAGGTCTTGATAGTGACATCAGAGTTTGGGTACTTATTTGCTCAACTTCCTTATAACCTTGCTCTTTTGTAATTTTGATAAGTAGGTCTGATCTAAGTTCATCCAACCAAGAACGGGCATCAAAGGGTGGATTTCTTTCACTCAATGCCTGCTCTACTACATTAAGTCCATTTTCTAGGTATTCCAGTCGAGATGTCAATGAACTAGGTTGTACAACAAGGTATGATAAAGCATTCTTAATCTCTTGACTGTCAGGATATTGCGTAATTATTTCAAAAGCAATTTGCCAAAAATTAGTACTTTGGATAGATAATATATCGCAAACTATTTTGGCTTTAGCTTCGGATTCTAGAGCAAATTCTATTAGAAAATTTGCATCTTCTTCCTGATTAATAATTCCTTGAAGGTGCCAAATAATTCGATGACTTTGATATGATTCTTGCAAAATAGCTTCCAAAGGAATTTTGATGGCAACCACACGATTGCATTTGCATAAAAAATCCCAAAACTCTCTTTTGTGATTCCTGTTAATAGGGTTCCAAGATTTATATTCTATTAATTGTTTTAAAAGTAGTTTTTCTAGAAGTTTAAAGCCTCTTTCAATATCAGTTTGAACGAGATGCAAGGCAAGCTGATCAAAGTAGTAGTCTTGATCTGCTGTATCACTTGCCTCCAAACAATTCCAGGCAAACTCGGCAAGTTTACCCTCAATCTCTTTTTCGAGATGCAACCACCTAGAGAAAGATCTAACAACTGCTGCTGCATTCCTCAAGTCTGAACCCCCTATAGCTTTAAGCAAATGGAGATACTCGCCCGAATTGAGATTGCAAAGCCATTTACCCCACTCAAGTACATTTTCAACAAAACTGGGATCAACTCGTTTATCTCGAATCAATTTCACGATTCGATTGACCCCTTCTAGATCGCCTCCAAGTTTCTGAGTAGCAACAACTATTGCTTTAGCTTTAACCTCACCTAACTCCGTAAGTTTATCCAAGTAGTTACTAACAAACTGTCGATCAATCTGACTTAGACCTCCGAGGTAAGCTGAAAAGATATTAATGCCATTTGGTCTGATACCAATTTTTTCAATTTGCGTTAACCATTTTTGTTTAGAATCTAGCTTTCCAAGCCAAAAGGAAAAATTGTGTGCTTCTTGTGCTTCTACAGAGCAAAGCCACTCTAGTAATTCTCTTGTTAAAATGGATGGTTTATTTATAACTTCTTGTGCAAGCGTTTTCGCCTCAAATTCGTCACGATATATAGGTTTCCCGTGTTCATCTAGTTCATATTCATTGTGGCTTTTTGTCCAACTACTTGCCCATCGCTTGAGCCTGACTGAAAAATCAGCATTATTGAGCAAATCAAGTAAATAAATAATATTATTAAGTAACTTTATAACCTCAGGTTTTGTTTCTGAATTGAACTTATTTTCATCTTCTTTGTAAAAATTATAAACGCTATGTAGAGCATCAGCAAGTTTGGAAATTGGTAAATAAATTTGTTGGTTGAGAACCCAACCTACAGTCTTTTGAAATACTGAAGCCGTTATTTCTGGGGAAAACTGGAGCATTGAGAACTCTGCAATCACCGTTGGAAGCGCTTGTCTGGCTGCTTCAGCTACTTGAGGTTCATCGGACTGGGCTAACTCGACTAGAAGCATGAGTAAAGCCTCTTGATAGCTCCAAACATCACCCCAAGTCATCTGGGGCATTGGATCGAAAGGCTTATTACCCTTTCCCTCCCTAAGAAAGTGATAACCCCACCGATAAAGAGTAGTTTTGATTACCTCAATGACAAGTAGGCGCGATTCGATAGTGGATTGATTTGATGATGCAAATTTTTTTAGAAGTTCGAGTCTGTATTTTAGAGGTAATGGTACTTGTGAATGAAGTGGACGGAAGCATTGACAAAATTTACCAGTGGAACTGCTGTTGTTGGCGCTAGTTGGTTCGGTCTCAGCAATCAGTCCTAAACACCGGAGTGATCGTAAACTTGTTCGTTCACGAAATATCAGTTCTTCAAATACCCAGACTAAAGCATTTCGTTCTGAGTATTGCAGAGATTTGCGCTGTTCCAAAGTTGTAGATTTTAAATTTTGTTCAATTAACTTGATGGTTCTATCTGGGTTTGCACAAGCTGCCAAGTAAAGTATTTCTCTGTTAGAAATAGCACTAGATAAATCTCGTAGTAATCCATCTAGATTGAATATCTCATCCCAGAACCAAGCAATCTTCTCTGGATTTAGCCCTTGTAATCGCTGAATCAATCGCGATCGCTCTTCCTGGCTTAAATCAGCAAATAGTGCTAGGAACTCGGAACGGCGACCTTGTAACAAAGAAGCAGCGAGATGATTTGCAAGTAATGGCGGAGTAACTTCAGCATATACACCTCGAATCTGCAAAAACCCTGCCTCAGTAAGGCTACCGATCGCTTTAGCTACTGCATCAAACTGAACATTTTGTCCAAACCATTTACATAAAACCTTTATCTCTCTATAGCCTCTACCCTTAATTTCAACATACTCTAGCAAACTCAGTAACTTGAGAATATCAACAGCAGTGTTATCAATTTTTCCTCGAATTTCTTGCTCAAGAGCTTTAGCAATTTGCTCTACAAAACTATCGTGTTCTTCTCTAAGGGTAGATCCTTGCTTCGCTGCCAATAATAATATTCCTGGATTCCCCCCCGCCTGTTTGACAACCCATGTCTCCATCGCATAGTCAAATCTAGCTTCAGAAGCTTTCAAAAGCTCTCTTGATTCCTCTTCTAAAAGATGAAAGAGTTGAAGCCCTTTGATTCGCTTATCTAATCCAAAATTAATCGTAGGCGAATTCTCTGAAGTCGGCAATGTGATTACAAGTTTGAGACTACTGGATGAGAGTACTTGATTAACCAGATTTTTGGCTTCAGTAGGATTAGGATCTTCAACAATAACAATTGTTTCCAAATTGGGTGATTCAAGATAACGCAAATCACTTACTTCGACTGTGCGATTTATTGAAACTACAGTTCTAATCGAACACTGCTTTGTTGCTTCCAGTACAAGTCTGGTTTTTCCAATATCCTTTGCTCCCGAAAGCATTACTACTCGGACTTTGGAGTTGTTAATAAGAGTTCTCAACTCATTTAACTGCTTATCTCTCCCAATTAAAGAGATGTTTGCACCATAAATTTTCTTGTTCTCATGCTCAAACCAGGCTTGCTGCCATGTTGTAAATTTAGCAGTTGAAAAGAAGCTTGAGCGTAGATGAGGAAGATTATTTAATGAACTTGCTAAGAATGCAGCTTCTACAACTTCAACGGCAGTGATCTCTGGTTGCTCACAGCCATCGAAAATCTTTGCTCTTAATTCATTCTGTTCATCAAGTGTTAAGTGTAAGTTAGTAAAAAGAACATATCTACTTGGTTGGCGTTTATTTCTATCAACCAAATCTTTGAGAGCGCCCTTTAGAGCAGTCTTTAATTTTGAAAAAATTTCTGTCCTGTTTCGAGCGGAAACGTCACGATGCTTGTACTGATAAACATTCCATCCAGAACTTAAAAAAGCTGATGAGTGCTTTTGGATAGGCGCTATTTCTATTGTCCACTCTGCATCCCTGCCACCATCGGGAACATAGATACGTTCAGTAAAGGAAGGTAAGGAGGAGCATTCTTTACCAGCAGATGCCCAAGCGACAGAATTACAGAGAAGCACAAAGATTTGCGGAGAGAATTCTCGGCTGACAATGCGTTCAATTTCCTCTGCACTAATGCACTGTCCATGAACCAATGAGGTCATATTTCTCTGGAGGAGATGTTCTATTGTAAATCTATGCTAACAACAAGACAGGAGCTAATATCAGCAGGAGCTGAGAGCGTTTGATAAACATTGTTGTAATTGGAAGCGGCTTTGGTGGGCTATCAACCAGGCAAGCTACCACCTGGGCTAAAAAGCGTTCCACTAGAATCCAAAAGCTCTTCACCCGGCGATTGACATGCTCAATGACGAGCCATCATCGCCTCAATGCTCAGTTATATGCTTCCTAACCCCATACTATAAAAGAAGTTACGTTAAAATCGCCATCCAAACCTGATCGCTCCTAATCTGGAAACAGACCAGAGACTCTTATGACCACGGCAACGATAGCAACACCCAAAAAAGAAGAACCCCTCCTGTTTGAGGGATTGACTTGGAGAGAGTTCAAAGCAGTTGAGCAATTGTTAGACCGTCCAGGATATCGGCTTTCCTTCCTAGATGGAGTACTAGAGATACGACGAATGCCAGGAGAACCCCACCAAACAATAAAGGAAAGGATCGGTGCATTGGTGGAATTGTACTTGCTCATGGCAGGGTTTGACTTCACCCCAACTGGCTCAATGACCTTGGAAAGTGAAGCGGGTGCTGTCAAGCGAGAGGCGGATGAATCCTATAAACTTGCCCCTGGTCGAGTGCATCCCGATCTGGCGATCGAAGTGGTGTTTACCAGTGGCGGCATTAACAAACTGGAGGCATACAAGCGGCTGAAGATTCCTGAAGTGTGGTTCTGGGAAGACGGAGTGTTAGAGATTTATCACCTGCGGGGAGAGGGCAACACTCTTGACTACGAAAAGATTTCCAGTAGTAAGGAAATCAAAGGGATCGATGTGGATTTATTGTTACGTTGCATCAATATGGTGAATCACGTTGATGCCATCAAGACTTTTCAACAGGCGCTCCCGAAATAGCTGACGAGCTAGCGATCGCAGTACAACCAAAGCGAGGATATTCCAAATCTCTATTGTGTAGGAGCCGGAACCCATCCAGGAGCGGGATTACCAGGGGTGATGAGTTCCGGGAAGATAGTGGCAGAGATGATTGGTAGGGCAGATAGTTAAGTGATGAGAACTCATTCATCCGTCACCTTTCCTCCAATCGTCTTAATCTGACTTCGCTTACTTTCCTGCCCATTGGAGTTATAGCAGTAGACACATCGCTTAGGACAAACAAACCCTGGTAGAGACGTTGTATGCAACGTCTCTACTAAATTCATAAATGTCCTAAACACCTTGGCGGTTGCTATATCTGGCGCGGGTCAACAGGTCGAGCGACTAAAATCCCGATCGCATTTCTAACGTTTCCCACATACCCCTGTAAATCCCGTGCAATTGTCACTTCCCCAGCAGGTGAAGCGTGAATAAAACCTATATTACCGTCCGGTTGACGATAAACTAGCCCAGTGTGGGTGACATCCAAACCTGCAATATTTGTAGCAACGCCAATAATATCTCCGGGTTGCAGTTGACTGTAGACGCGGCGAATCTGGTTGGTGGGAATGTAATCAACCGTTAAACCCTCAAGTTCGGCTTCCATCTCGACAATACATTGATAATTAGCATCATCGTTGGCAAGCTGAGGGTAACTCTGCCGATGATTACTCATAAAATTGAGTGTTTTTTTCAGGGGAACCCCTTCTAATTCCGGCGCAATATTTTTTACAGTCCCCCGTTTCTGATTATCCTGAACCCAAGCTGAGAAATAGTGTAATCGACTGCAATACCCATCGATTTCCCCATTCTCATAACGCTGGTCACGAAGGCGATCGCTAAACGTATCATAGGAATAATCTTGCACTGCTACACCCCGCGCGATCGCTAGGACAGTTTCGATAAACAGCACGCAGTCAAATCCCTTAAGCGTCACAACCAGACTTTCTGCCTTGGATTGGTCTAGCAAACCTGCCTTGTAGGGTGTACCCAGAAACCTTTGCGCGAGATCTTGTATCATCTCCCCCATTGGCAAATCGTGCAAGTTTTGGTCAATTGCCTCCTGCATGACTTGCTGGAAACGTTCCATCTCGTCAATTGAGGTAGCAACGGATGGGGTAACGGATGTAACCGATAAGGAATTTCTTTGTTTCTCTTCCTTTTCGGAAGTGACACTGGCAAGTTCAACCGCAGCATCAGATACAGAGACGGGTTGATTGACCTTGGCTTGAGAGGCAAAATGTAACGTGACAGTGCCTGCGATCGCTAATCCGACTGCTACTAGCCCAAAAATCTTTCTCATTGGTGACGTATCCTTCAACCAGCTCGCGGCAGCGACTACTCATTGCAAATCACAGCATATCTCATCAGGAAATCAACACAAATGGATAGGTAGGCTTGACAAAATACACTCCCCACTCCCTATTCCCCTCATTTTCAAATTAAGCGATCGCTAAAACATTGCCTCAGCAGCGGTTAGAACTGACATTGCTGAAGAAAATTCCTCAACTCATGCAATAAACCGTCCCTTAAGGCTTTAAACTAAAGAGTGCATTAGGTTTGAGATAGTTTGTATTGAGCTGTGCGGAAAATAGTCATTGCCGGTAACTGGAAAATGTACAAAACTCGAAGGGAATCCTCTGAGTTTTTACAAGGATTTATTTCTGAACTGGAGCAGACTCCCCAAGAGCGGGAAGTCGTGCTGTGCGTTCCCTTTACAGCCTTGAGCGCGATGTCCCAAAATCTGCACAACAGCCGCGTGCAGCTCGGGGCTCAGAATATTCACTGGGCAGACGAAGGTGCCTATACGGGTGAAATTGCCGGTGTCATGCTCACAGAACTTGGCGTGCGTTACGTCATTGTTGGTCACAGCGAACGCCGTCAATACTTTGGTGAAACGGATGAAACGGTTAACCAGCGGTTGTTAGCGGCTCAACGTCACGGTTTGATTCCCATCCTTTGCGTGGGCGAAACCAAGCAACAGCGGGATGCGAAGGAAACTGAATTGGTGATTATCAATCAGTTGAAAAAAGACCTGGTAGACGTTGATCTGAGTAACTTAGTGATTGCCTACGAACCTATCTGGGCAATTGGCACGGGGGATACCTGTGAAGCATCCGAAGCCAATCGTGTTATTGGCTTGATTCGGGCGCAACTGGACAATTCTAACGTCTCGATTCAATACGGCGGTTCTGTTAAGCCCAACAACATTGATGAAATTATGGCTCAACCAGAGATTGATGGTGCTTTGGTAGGAGGGGCTAGCTTGGAACCTGCTAGTTTTGCGCGGATTGCCAATTATCAATAAGGTGTCATTGGTCATTCGTCAAAGGATAAAGGACAAATGACCAATGACAAACAACAATTAACTATCCGGGGACGTTCTTTCAACTGGGGAGAGCGAACCTATCTAATGGGTGTCTTGAACGTAACGCCAGATAGCTTTAGCGATGGCGGCGAATTTAATGAACCTGCGGCTGCTTTAGCCCATGCCCAGCTTTTGGTAGAAGCAGGTGTCGATATTATTGATATTGGTGGTCAATCAACACGACCGGGTGCCGAGCAGATCTCTGTTGAAGAGGAACTTGAGCGAGTGCTGTCGGTGCTAAAGGCGATTCGCTCGGTTGTGTCAGTGCCAATTTCTGTAGATACGACGAGGGCATTTGTTGCCCAGGAAACCGTAGCAGCAGGTGCAGATTTTGTCAATGACATTTCGGGTGGTATGTTTGACCCGGATATGCTGTCAATCGTTGCCCAATTGGGTGTGCCGATAGTGTTAATGCATAGCCGGGGAACTCCCCAAACAATGCAAAATCTGACGGATTATCAAGACCTAATCGGCGAAATTTATGAATTTTTAGAGCGTCAAATTACGGCTGCTGTTCAAGCAGGCATTGAGCGATCGCATTTAATGATCGATCCAGGCATTGGTTTTGCCAAAACTGCCGAGCAAAACTTAGAAATTATACGGCAACTTTCTGCCTTTGATTCCCTAGGCGTACCCCTTGTAGTCGGGGTATCTCGGAAGAGTTTTATTGGTCGTATCCTCAACCAACCGGAACCCAAACGCCGAGTCTGGGGTACGGCTGCCGCTTGCTGCGGAGCGATCGCTACTGGAGCCGACATCCTCCGAGTTCATGATGTTCTGGAAATGCAGGATGTCTGTCGGGTTGCTGATGCTATCTGGCGTTAGGGAAGTTAAATTTACTGTTCTGGAGGTTTAATCGAGTCTGGAGGTTTAATCGAGCCATTGCCTTTGCGATCAATAGGGGTGTCCGTGTCTCCTCCTAGCAAATCAGTCATCGCTTCTGTCAATGCCTTCGGGTCCATGAAGACGACTTTAGAATTGGGGCTTTCCCCCAATTTCTGATTGGCATCTACATATTGTTGAGCGATTAGGTATTGCAGAACTTCCCGGCTATTGGATTGCCCTTGGATTGCTTTTGAGATAATCTCAATGGACTTGACGCTACCTTCTGCCCTAGCGATGGTTGCTTCACGCTCACCTTCTGCCTCAAAAATTGCCGCTTGTTTCTCGCTCTCAGCCGCTCGCTCCTTCTCTAAAGAATCCAAAACTGTCTGGGGGGGTTTAATTTCCTGCACTTCCACTCGAATCACCTCTATCCCCCAACTGTCTGCAGCTTCTTGTAGGTAAACCGATAGATTTTGATTAATACCGGTTCTAGAGGAATAGGTCTGATCTAAGTCCAATTCGCCTATCTCAGAGCGTAAGGTTGTCGTGACCAAATTTTTAATTGCTTCCTCCACGTCTTCAACATCGTAGTAGGCTTTATACAGTTCTTTGATTCTCCAGAACACTACGGCATCGACTATTACGGAAATATTGTCTTTCGTGATTGCCTGCTGGGGTTCAATGTCCAAAACCTGTTCACGAGTTGTCTCTTCGACTGCAATCCGGTCCAGAAACGGCACAATAAAATTAAGACCGGGATCGAGTTGCCGATGGTATTTGCCCAAACGTTCTACAAGGGCTTTGGTTCCCTGGTTGACGACTTTGGTCGAACCGACGCTGTAGCCCACGATCACTAAAATCATTGGGGCAAGGATAGACAGAAGGGTATCCATAGGTTTGCTGGTGTTATCTAGGAGGTTAATTAATGAATTGGCGTAGCGGGTTGAATTTTCTGGAGATCATTTTACGATAGCGTTACAGGAAACACCTGTCTAGGGCTATGACCTTGACAGATCGATAATAATATGTTTGTACAAAATTGGGCTACCCCACAGCCGCACTGTCTGTTTGAGAGCTTGGTCTTTGTTACTTAATCAATGTACTCTCAGACGGAAGAGGGATAAAGAGGGAGAAACCCCACTATTAAGTTATGTCTTTCTCGCTGCCTCCCCCAAAGGTTTACTTAAAGCTTGGAGCTTGAAGCCTTTCAAGTCAATACTTGGCTCGGTTCTCTAAACGTTCATCCTGAATCTGCGCGTCTTTGTTGTGAATAGTCTGCTCAAAAAAATTCAATCCAGCTTCCTAGAGCTAGTTGGGTCAGCCATTGAGATACTGCCAGGACTTATTGGCGGACTGATCGTTTTGCTGTTGACCTACTATATTGCGAGGTTAGCCGAGCAATTTACTAGCAAAGTTGCGACACGTACAATCCGCAGCCAATCCCTGCAACTGCTCCTGGCAAGAACCAGTTATATAGGCGCTTGGGTCGTGGGAATTCTAACCGCCAGTGTTTTGGCTTTTCCCGGTTTGCGCTTGGGCGACTTGATTGCTGCTTTAGGATTAGGTTCCGTTGCCATTGGCTTTGCATTTCAAGACATCTTCAAAAACTTCCTAGCTGGTGTACTGCTGCTATTGCAGGAGCCATTTCGCATCAATGATCAGGTGATTATTGAAGAGTATGAAGGAACGGTGGAGCAAATCGACATTCGCACCACCCAAATTCGTACCTACCAGGGCGAACGGGTACTTTTACCCAATTCCACCGTATTTACGAGTGCGGTACAAGTCAGAACGGCTTACGGGCGTCGGCGGACTGACTTGGGAGTAGGTGTGGATTACAATACATCTCTGCCCGATACCGCACAACTGTTGAAAATGACAATTGCTGAGGTGGAGGGCGTCTTGTCTGAACCCGCACCAGAAATTGATTTGGTCAGCTTTGGCGATAGCTCCATCGATTTTGTCGTGCGATACTGGACATTACCAGAGCAAAAAAAGGTGCGCCAGGTTCAAACGAGAGCCATTATTGCGATCAAACAAGCCTTTGATCGTGCAGACATCAATATTCCTTACCCCATTCGCACGCTTTACTTTTACGACCAGCAACAGTTCGATGATTACCTTCCTCCCTCTGGGGATAGTGGCTCATGAAGGATGAAGGATGAAGAATGAAGGATGAAAAGAGTAAGCAGGTGAGTCAATACCTCCAGTGTTAAGCTTTCATAATTCATAATTCATAATTCAAAGGTGTACCAATACCTCTTGTTTTACAAACCTTACAACGTCTTAAGCCAATTCACCGATAAAGAGTCCACTAAAATTGAAGGAAGTAGTGATGCCTCCTTAAAACGAGGCACGCTCAAAGATTACATCTCGGTGTCCTCGGTTTACCCAGTCGGACGCCTCGACCGGGATAGTGAAGGGTTGCTGCTATTGACCAACAACGGACGATTGCAGCACCGGCTTTCCGCTCCACGGTTTCGACATCCCCGCACTTACTGGGTACAGGTTGAGCGCATTCCGAATGAAGCTGCCCTGAACCAATTGCGCCGTGGTGTGGTCATTCAAAATTACCGTACCCAGCCCGCTTTGGTGCAGCGATTGGCTACTCCCCCTTCCCTACCCCCCCGCGAACCACCAGTGCGCTTTCGGAAAAGGGTGCCTACTACTTGGTTGGAGTTGACGTTAACGGAGGGACGAAACCGACAGATACGACGGATGACGGCGGCTGTGGGGTTTCCTACCTTGCGACTCGTGCGGAGCGCGATCGCTCACCTGAGTATAGATGGTTTAGAACCCGGTCAGTGGCGTGACTTGACGCCGGTCGAACTGGAACTTCTACTATCAGCTATGACACGCTAAAGCTAGTCACACAACAGCTACGAGCTTGCCAAACAGGTTTACGGTGAACAAAAAAGGGCTGCAACCTGCAATTCCGACATGGCAAACTAGAGGGCAGCTAGCTCCTATACCAAACCTTAGAAACCCGGATAAGAATTGAGGAAGTTCCATTATGTTAATTTGTCCCCAGTGTCAGTTTGAAAACCCCAATACCAATAAGTTTTGTCAGCGATGCGGAACTTCCTTGACCCATAAAACCTGTCATGAGTGCGGCGCTCAAGTACTGATTAATGCCAAGACTTGTCACAAATGTGATTCTTTTGTGGGAACCGTTTGGTGGGCAATTATTTATCCTGAGTCAGATTTTATCTCTTCAACAGCCCCTTGGGAACCTCCTCAAGAGGTATCAAAGTTAGTCACCAACGATGTGACTACAGTTAATAACTCCCAACAGCAAGCCCCCGTGGTGGCACAGAGCGAACTTCCTTCTGTGCAGGCGCTAGAACCAGAAGCCGTTTCAGAACGTCTAGGTCTTGAACCCGATAATTCAGATGTGGCTCAGTCCTCACCCCTAGTTAAGGAAACCCCTGAGGAATTGTCAATAGGAACAGAGGGCGCTGAAAGTCAGGAAACTGTAGCATCTTCTGCCTCTCCCATTTCCAACCCTCCAGAAACTGCCTCTCAAACCTCAACGGCTGTCTATTTAGATCCTCAGCAACGGTATCAACTGCTAGAACCCCTGACTGACGAAAAGATAGCGGCTAGTCGAGGTGGTTGTATAGCCGTGCGGGTGTTAGACTGCCAGCCCTTTCAAAAATCCCTTTTAGAAGCACTGATAGAGCAACAAGAAGGTGATCCGAATCTCCAACCTCCAAACATCCTGGGAATACCAGCAGTCGCTCAACCTTATTTAGCTCTGAAGGAATCTCACTATCCAACCATACCCAGCATTCACGATGCATGGCAGCAGGATGGCAAGGCAATTGTGCTGCTAGAAGACCGTTCTGAGTGGGAGCTGCTGAGTGAGGTATGGGGCAACCAAGGGTTGCCGACGTTGCAGATTTTATACTGGCTCGATGAGATGGCAAGACTCTGGCAGGGGCTAGAACCTTGGCACTGCTGTCAGAGTTTATTAGAACTGGTGAACCTGCGAGTGGATGAAGACCAGGTGTTGGGTTTAATATGCCTCTATCAAGATTCCGAAAACCAACAGTCAACTCTAAAGGATTTGGGACAACTGTGGCGGATGTTATTTAATAATTCCCAACGAACACAACTCAACTCTTTGGGAGTTATTTTCCGCCAGTTGTCTACTGGGGAGATGGAAACCGTTGAAGAACTGCGCTCCCAGTTGGAAGCACTCGCTCACGCTGAAGAAATGTCTAAGGCTCAAGAGGTAGCGCCTACCCTCGAAGAAATGTCTGTCTCCCCCTCTTTAGAAATCGATACGTTTTCGACGCAAGAAGATAACTCGAACAGCTACGACGACGGCGGACCGACGGTAGTACTGCCAATGCAATTACTGAGCCTTGATGATGTGGGTTCTACCCATATCGGTTATCAACGGGATCATAATGAAGACTGCTATGGCATCCAGACATGGCTTAATAAGCAGGAAAATCCTACAGGTCGAACCTTAGAAGCTCGGGGTCTCTACATTCTCTGTGACGGTATGGGAGGACACGCGGCTGGAGAAGTTGCCAGTTCGATGGCAGTGGAAACTATCAAGCAATACTTTCGACAGACTTGGCAAGACCAATTGCCGATAGAAGAGAGTATCCGTTCGGCTGTGCGTGTCACCAACCAAACCATTTACGATGTCAACCAACAAAATGCTCGCTCGGGAAGCGGTCGCATGGGAACAACCCTAGCAATGATGTTAATTCAGGATACCAATGCCGCGATCGCCCATGTGGGAGATAGTCGCATTTATCGCCTGACTCGTAAAGGGGGATTAGAGCAACTCTCGATCGATCATAAAGTTGGTCAGCGAGAAATTAAACGAGGGGTGGAACCTGATATCGCTTACTCCCGTGCCGATGCCAACCAACTCACTCAAGCCTTGGGTCCGCGTGGCGAAAAGTTCGTCAAGCCTGACGTATTATTTTTAGAACTGAATGAAGATACCTTATTCATTCTATGCTCCGACGGTCTTTCAGATAACGATCTGATCGAAAATCACTGGCAAACCCACCTAGCTCCTTTACTCAGTTCTCGCTCCAACTTAGAGCAGGGTGTCCTTCAGTTAATCGAACTTGCTAACGAGCATAACGGTCACGATAACATTACCGCTATACTCATCCGAGTCAAGGTACGACCCAACTTTCAACAGCAGCTTTGGTAAGGTTTGTCCTTTGTAAAAATCAATGACCAATCACCAATGATTAATGATTAATGACAATGGTCACGCTGACCCTTTTACATCCGCAGGCATCCACTCAACTACAGCAGTGGAATTTCACCCGCCAATCCACCATTCGCATTGGTCGCTCTCCTGATAATGATGTGATTTTGAACGACCCCTTAGTTTCTAGGCATCACCTAGAACTGAGAGTAATGCCTGCCAAATCCGGTCATTTGTGGCAACTCATCAATCAGGGAACCAACGGCACTTTCCTCAACGGCATTTTAGTGTCGCGGGAAGTGGTTCCCAATGATGCTCTGATCCAACTGGCACGAGACGGACCGATGCTGAAATTTCAAATGCAGGCGATTCCCCCTATTGCGCCAGTGCAGCTTCCTCCACCCCCCCAGGCAACGTCCTGTTCCCATGAGGGCAATCCTCCGGGAAATTTGTTTTGCATTCACTGCGGTCAACCCTTAGTGCCAATCCAGCACGTTATTCGCCATTACCAGGTATTGCGTACCTTGGGGCAGGGGGGGATGGGAACTACCTATTTGGCTTGGGACAAAACTGGCAAACTCAAGGGACACCCTAGTTTACTAGTACTTAAGGAAATGAACGCTGACATGGCGCAAATTTCCAAAGCCCAAGAACTTTTTGAGCGAGAGGCGCGTACCCTCAAAGGGTTGAATCATGGAGGAATTCCCGAGTATTACGATTTTTTTGTGGAAGACGGCAAGAAATACTTGGCAATGCAGCTTATCCACGGTCAGGATTTGGAACAGCGGGTTCTAATGGCTGGTCCGGTTGCTCCAACACAGGCAATTGAGTGGATGATGCAAACCTGTGACATTTTAGACTACATCCACTCCTGTGACCCACCACTGATTCATCGGGATATTAAACCCGCGAATTTAATGATGCGCTATCGGGATAACCATATTGTCGTCTTGGATTTTGGTGCGGTTAAGGAGATCGGTACAACGCCCGGAACCCGCATTGGTGCGGAAGGATATAGCGCCCCTGAGCAAGACAGAGGCACCCCTGTCACTCAATCTGACCTCTACGCGATCGGTTCGACTCTCATTTTTTTGCTGACGGGTATCGCCCCCCTCAAGTTTTATCGCCGAATCGGATCGGGATATGGGTTTGATGTGGCAAAGTCTCCCACGATTACGCCCCAGTTACGGGATGTCATTGAGCGGGTTTGCCAGCCGAAAATTAGCGATCGCTACCAAACAGCTCAAGAACTCTCCCAAGCCTTAGCCGCTTGCTTATAGGCGTTGACAAGGGGCAATGGACGAATCCAAGTGGTAGAAAAAAGTAACCACCTCTTGTCAGGCACGGGAGCAGGGGAACTCTTGAGCGGGTCAGTTTTGTCTGCCAGCCTGCACTAGTCCCTGCTCCCTAGTCCTTTATTCTTCATCCCACGCTTCTACCGCCAGTAATTCATGAATTGGGTCTTGCATGGTGAAGCCAAATTCCTGGAGTTCTTTTTTCCAGAAAGACCATTCATCCCCATAGAGTAGGGCAATCTTCCAAATGCTATCACCAGTTTTAATAATTTTTGATTCCACTAGTGAACGCACCTGACGCTGCAACTTCACCATTGGGTGAGTAACTTGCTGAGTCATACTTTCAATTTTGCTGAAATAACTTTTGTGAATACTTGAACCAAAATGCTTCCAGAGTTTTTGGATTGCGCCGATCCGTAGAGTTCTGCACGGCATGGAAGCAGTTATCTATTCTTGTAGCGCATTAGAGGGGATTTATGCAAGTCAATTTCTGTAAATGTACGGAAATCACTACAATTATTTCCAAAATGCCCCCAGGAATTCTCCAAAATTGCCTCGATTGGTAAACGCTCTAAACCGAACAAGCGGGGCTTTACCGGAAGACTAATAAGAATTTGTGGATCGATTAAGAATTTTACTTCAGAAAAATCAATGATTTACCCCGACTCTTTTCTATCGTGAATATTTTTACTAAATAGGGGCTGATACCCCTCTAATCAGCAGAGACAAGAAAATCACTAGACTCTCAAGACGTTACGGCTGTCTGCACTGAAGATTCTAACAGCAGACCGTATTCTATCCCCTCAACCACAGCTTGATAGGAGGCTCCCAAGATATTTGTCGAAACCCCTACCGTTGTCCAACGTTGCTTACCGTTACTTGATTCTACAAGGACACGAGTTTTGGCAGATGTTCCAGCAGTACCATCCAGAATCCGTACTTTATAGTCAGTCAGGTAAAAAGCCGCAATTTCTGGGTAGAATCTAACCAGCGCTTTCCGTAAGGCAGCATCTAAAGCAGATACCGGTCCATTCCCTTCTGCGACTTCCAAGATATCCTCGCCCTTAACCACCGCTTTAATCGTCGCCAGGGCGTTACTATAGGGTGTCCCCGTCCCTTGCAGCATATCGCAGTGAACTTGAAAGCCTTTTAGTTCAAAGGGCTGCTGCCGTTGTCCCAAGGCATCACGCATCAGTAAGTCAAAACTAGCTTCCGCTGCTTCAAATTGATACCCTTCATTTTCCAAATCTTTAAGGCGTCCCAATATTTGGCGACAGGTGGGGTCTTGTTTATTAAGCTCGTGTCCGAAACTACGGGCTTTTGCCAGAACATTACTTAGTCCAGACTGGTCGGAAATTACAATTCGGCGTTGGTTGCCGACCTGTTCGGGCTCGATGTGTTCATAGGTGAGGGGGTTGCGCTCAACCGCTGAGACATGGATGCCACCTTTGTGAGCAAATGCCGAACGACCCACAAACGCCGCATGATCATCGGGGGCAAGATTGACGACTTCACTAATGAAGCGACTAGTGGGGCTTAGTCTTGCCAGTTGGTCATTCTGGATACAGTTATAACCCAGTTTGAGCTGCAAGTTGGGAATCAGTGAACAAAGGTTTGCATTACCGCAGCGTTCGCCGTAGCCGTTTATTGTGCCTTGTACCATGCGAAGACCCTCTGTCACCCCGATGAGAGCGTTGGCAACGGCTGTGTCAGAGTCGTTGTGAGTGTGAATGCCTAACGGTGGAATGGGGGATTGGTTGAATGGTTCCTGATTTTCCCTGCCCATTGCTTGAACTACATCTCGCACGATTTGACCCACCTCATTAGGCAGGGTGCCACCGTTGGTATCGCATAAAACTAGCCATTGCGCCCCGGCATCTTTTGCTGTCATAAGAGTTTTGAGAGCGTAGTCAGGATTGTTTTTGTAGCCGTCAAACCAATGTTCTGCATCGTAAATGACCTGACGCCCCTGACTGCGGAGGTACTCAATGGTGTCTTGAATCATGGCTAAGTTTTCGTCTAGGGTAGTGTTGAGTCCTTCGGTAACGTGGAGATCCCAAGACTTGCCGAAGATCGTCACCCAGTGAGTGCCTGCTGCCAAAATTGCTTGTAGCATCGGGTCATCTGCTGCGGCTCTATTGGGGCGTCGAGTCGAGCAAAATGCCACAACTTCGGCTTGGCTGAGGGGTTCTTCTTTGAGTCGCCAGAAAAATTGCACGTCTTTGGGATTCGCTCCGGGCCATCCGCCCTCAATAAAGGGAATTCCTAACTGGTCGAGTTGTCTGGCAATTTTTAACTTATCGTCTAGTGACAGGGAGAGTCCTTCACGCTGGGAACCGTCCCGCAGCGTCGTGTCGTAAATCCAGATTTGGTTTGATGCTTGCACGGTCATAGTAGGGGAATGTTTGAGTTAATCGTAAAGAAATGTAAACTAATAGAAAGAAAGTAACCGAAACGAGTTGAGTGAATTGCTAATGCCTAAAGTAACAGCTCAGGGAAAAACCTTTGAATGTCATCCTGGCAGTAATCTACGCAAAGTTTTACTCAAGCATGGTGTAGAGCTTTACAACGGTAATGCCAAAATTATCAACTGTATGGGCATCGGTAGCTGTGGCACCTGTGCCGTTGAGCTAGAGGGGGAGGTTTCAGCACCCAACTGGAAGGATAACGCTAGGCGATCGCTCCCGCCCCATTCTCCCACAGCTAATCGTCGTTTAGCTTGTCAGACTAAGGTTTTAGGGGATGTTCGTGTTACCAAATATGACGGGTTTTGGGGACAAGGAGAGCAAACCGTCTGGACACCAGAAAAACAAAGGAATGATTGGGTGGAAATGGAAAAGTAAGAGTGTCTGGGCTAGAAAATCCTGTTTCGATTAGCTATAAAGACCCTCAACGGGTCAATTTATTTATCCCCTATTCGATGTTTATTGAAGTATAAAGAAAACGTGACTTACTATGGTAATAAATCTGCAACCGATGCGTGAACTGGGACTATCCAATCAATCGGTCTTTCACATTTCTCCGCTCATTCGTATTACCTTGATGGCGCTGTATCTGGCGTTAACCATTCCCTTACCGTTTTTAGCCCAAGTCTCCTCGGCTCCTGTACCATCAGTAGGGCTGTGGATAGGAATTGGCTTAGGATTACTGGTACTGTATGGAGCATTGAGCGAACGGGTAATTGTGGATGAGGAAAAAATTCAGGTTGCCTATCCTCGCTGGATGCCAACCTTCTTGCGCAAGGGCTGGGATTTACCTTGGGCGGATGTAAAGGATTTGAAAATGCGCACGACTGGACAGGGAGGGCTGGTTTACTATTTTGTGAGTCAGTCGTCCCAAAAGGCTTACTTATTGCCGATGCGAGTCGTGGGGTTTGCCCGGTTAGTGAAGAGGGTAGAAATTCATACAGGAATTGATACCACCGATATTCGTCCGTTGGCACAGCCTTGGATGTACCTTATTTTGTTAGGATTTACACTGCTGTTGTTGCTTGCTGATGGGTGGACAATTTGGACGGCTTTAACTCAGGGGTTGATCGCATAACTTCCACTGCTCCCCAACTCCAACTCAAGCAAGTTAGCCTGGTAACTTCAGCGAGAGGCGCAATCCCAGCCTCACCGATACTGACAGATATTTCTTTTGATGTTTTCAGAGGCGATCGCCTTTGCTTAATTGGTTCCTCTGGTGCTGGCAAAACGTCTCTGTTGCGGTTGCTGAATCGGTTGAGCGAATCGACAAGTGGCACGATTTATTTAGAAAATCAGGATATTCGGCAAATTCCGGTACTACAGTTGCGGCGGCAAGTGATGCTTGTGCCGCAGGAACCGAAGCTTTTGGGAATGACGGTTCGGGAGGCGTTAGCTTACCCCTTGGTGTTGCAGCAGCTACCCAAAAATGCGATCGCTCAACGGCTCACAACTTATCGGGAACTACTACACATCCCCGCAGACTGGCTTGAACGCACGGAGTTACAGCTTTCGGTGGGACAACGGCAATTAGTAGCGATCGCTCGTGCCTTGGTAATTGAACCGAAAATCGTAGTACTGGATGAACCAACCTCTGCTCTAGATGCTGGCATCGCGTCCTATGTTCTTGGTGTTTTAGCTGACTTGGCAGTTCAAGATAAGATAACGGTTCTAATGGTAAATCATCAGTTAGATATGGCTCAGGTGTTTAGTACAAGGGTGTTGTATTTGCAGGAGGGGCGGCTTCTTCAGGACACTTCAGCGAACCAGATTGACTGGAAACAATTGCGAGAACGGTTAGTACAAGCCGAAGCTCAAGCTGCTCGAGAGTGGCTTTGATGGTGGGGGAGATGGGGGAGATGGGGGGACAAGGAGACAAGGCGATTTTTGAGTGTTATTTTTCTCCTCTGCTCCTCTGCTCCTCTGCTCCTCTGCTCCTCTGCTCCTCTGCTCCTCTGCTCCTCTGCTCCTCTGCTCCTCCGCTCCTCTGCTCCTCTGCTCCTCTGCTCCTCCGCTCCTCTGCTCCTCTGCTCCTCCGCTCCTCTGCTCCTCTGCTCCTCTGCTCCTCTGCTCCTCTGCTCCTCTGCTCCTCCGCTCCTCTGCTCCTCCGCTCCTCTGCTCCTCCGCTCCTCTGCTCCCCTGCTCCCCCGCTCCCCTACGGGGATTGTTGAGCCATTAAGGGTACGGAATGGTTATTATTTTCTTCGGGAGTGATCAGTCCTTCTACTCTTGTATGATTCCCTTGCCACCCCTCTGGATTGAATTGATAGCCGACATTGCGAACCGTTTGAATCAAACTGGGTTGCCGGGGGTCGGTTTCGAGTTTTTTGCGTAGGGATAGAACGTGGGTGTCAATGGTGCGAGGGTTGTCAATGGCATCGGGCCAAGCGCGGCGCAGGAGTTCAGAACGACTCAAGGGTAGTCCCTCCGCTTGCGCTAGCACGTAGAGTAAACTAAATTCTTGAGGGGTCAAATCGATAAATTCATCTTTCAAGCAAACCCGACGCTGCACTAGATCGATCTTAAGGTCGCCATATTCCAGCACCATGGGGGCGGTAGTCACCCGAACGCGCCGGATCAGCGCCTCAACTCGCGCCATAAACTCTTGCATACCAAAAGGCTTGGTTAGGTAATCATCAGCCCCAGCGTTGAGTCCTTGAACAATGTCAATTTCTCGATTGCGGGCAGACAACATCAAGATCAGTGACTGTCGCTGCTGTTGGAGCCAGCGGCAGAATTCTATACCATCGCCATCGGGTAAGTCTGAGTCAAGGATGACGACAGTCGGTTGACGGTTGTAGAACGTGTCTCGCGCTTGGTGGAGCGTGGCGGATTGGTAGACCCAATGATCCGCCTGTTGTAAATGCCACCCCAGGAGCGATCGCAGATGAGGATTGCCCTCAATAATCTGAACACAAACAGATCCCACGGCACCTCACTTCCTCGTTAGCCGTTGCATCTCAAAGTAACAGAGCTAATGTCAAGATTTTGTAACACATGCTACCCCAGCGTGGATTCAGTAATCATTATTTCGTCCGGTTCCCGATAGAATATGCCTTGTTGCATAGGTATTAATAAGCAAGAGATATAGAGTAGTGAAATATATAACCGACTAAATCTTGAGATTTTTATAAAAATGCAGAGGTTTTTGTTAGCTGTTACCAACTCAGGGACAATTGCTACCCTGTCAGCAATCCTATCTCTAGAATTAGCGATCGCGCCAGGATTCTCAACAACAAGGCAATCGCCTCAGTTTACGGGGGGTGTCGAGCCAATCGAGCGGGATAAGTTCTCTTCTGAAAGACACAGGAGAAGAATCAATCAGAATTGGCAATTGAGTCAAGTTTTCCGCCCCCCCGACCGAGGCGCACCGCCGCGAACAGAAGATGCCGGAACCCGTGGAGGACTTGACAACTCATTGCGGCAACAACCTTTAACACTCTTAATCCCAGACTTGAATCCCGAAGAAACGAACTTTGGCTTGACCGTTTCCGAACATCCTACCTTTTTTGCCTACATTCCTCGTTCGCGAGCCAAGACAGGAGAGTTTATTCTCCTGGATGAAAATAATCAGCTTGTTTACTCGACGAGTTTCCCTATGCCAGCACAGCCTGGTATTGCGAGTATTAGTCTGCCACCGACTGCCTCACCCCCCCTAGAAATTGGCAAGTGGTACAAGTGGTATTTAATCGTACCGGGCAATTCGGATGAATGGAGTAACAATGACATTAGTAATGCAGGATGGATTCAGCGAATCGAACCTGGGGAAGCTCTGGAAAATCAGCTCCAAGACGCAACCCCAGGGAATATTCCAGGCTTGTATGCCGAGGCGGGAATCTGGCACGATGCTTTAGCGAGTTTGGTTGATTTGCGCCGTATCTATCCGTCTGACACGTCCCTAGCAAAAGACTGGGAAGACTTGTTCACTTCCTCCGGACTCGCAGCATTTAGCCAAGAAAGATTGGTTGATTGTTGTGAGGTAGAGGAGCGGTAAAACATTATTGGTCATTATTTCTCGTGTTACCAATGACGACCAATGACTAATAACTACTAACCTTATGTGGGCAACGCTAAAAAAGCTGGTTTGGGAATGGCGCGGGGTATTGATTACAGCCCCTAGTGTGACCGGATTAATTATTGCCCTACGCTTTGCCGGATTGTTACAACTATTGGAGTGGGCTGCTTTTGATCAATTGTTTCGCCTCCGTCCTTCAGAACCTGTCGATCCGCGTATTGTTATTGTCGGATTAACGGAAGCAGATATCCAAAAACTTGGGCAGGCAATTTTATCGGATGCTACTCTGGCTGAGGTTATTGAAAAAATTAAACAGCAGCAACCCAGAGCCGTTGGTTTAGATATCTATCGAGATTTGCCAGAGGAACCGGGACACGATCAGCTTGTTCACGTTTTTAACTCGACACCGAATTTAATTGGTATTCGTAAAGTCGTTGGCAATGATGGTGATGCGCCGATTAAGCCACCCCCCGTACTGAAAAAATTGGGTCAGGTGGGGGCAAATGATGTCATCTTGGATGCAGATAGCAAATTGCGTCGGAGTTTTTTGTACCTAACGGCTGAGGATGGGGAAATTGTCCCCAGTTTAGGACTGAGATTAGCTGAAATCTATCTTCAGGCAGAGGGCATTACTGCCAAATCATCAGTAGTAAACCCCAACTACTTGCAATTGGGTCAAGGGGTCTTTGTGCCGTTTGAAAAAAATGATGGGGGTTATGTTCGTGCTAATGCCCAAGGATATCAGATTTTGTTGAACTACAAGGAACCACCCAGTAGCTTTCGCACTGTATCGATTTTAGAGGTTCTAGAGGATAAAGTACCGCCCAATTTGATGCGTAACCGCATTGTACTCATTGGAGCGATCGCTCAAAGTAAAAAGGATTTATTTCTTACGCCTTACAGCAGCAGGCTGATTGGTATCCCCGAAAAAACAGCGGGTGTAGAAATTCAAGCTCATCTTACCCATCAAATTATCAGTGCGGCACTGTCAGGACGACCTCTGATTAAAACCTGGCTTGAACCTTTGGAGTGGCTGTGGATTTTGGTATGGTCTGTGGTGGCGGCGACGTTGAGTTGGAAATGGCGGTATATAGCTGGGATAGCGAAGTTTTCGCTCAGAACAACCGTTGGAATTGGATTAGTAGTTGCCAGTCTCTTTTGCGTCTGTTATCTGGCGTTTTTGGGGGGGTGGTGGATTCCTTTGGTGCCGCCCACGTTGGCGATTGGGGGTTCAGCCATTGCAATTGCCAGTTATCTTGCCCGTACAGCAACCGATATTCGCCAAATTTTCAGCCGCTATCTTACGGATGAAGTCGTCGCTATGCTGCTGGAAACTCCTGAAGGATTGAAATTAGGGGGTGAACGGCGGAAAGTGACGATTTTGATTTCGGATTTGAGGGGCTTTTCAGCGCTATCGGAACGCTTGCCACCGGAAACAGTGGTTGAGTTGTTAAATATCTATCTAGGCACGATGACTGATGTTATTACTCAGTATCAAGGAACGATTGATGAGTTTATTGGCGATGCCATTTTAGTACTGTTTGGTGCGCCAGTCCAACGAGATGATGATGCAAAAAGGGCAATTGCTTGTGGAGTTGCCATGCAACTTGCAACCGCTTCGGTTAACGAACAATTGGAACGGCTAGATTTACCTCCCGTTCAACTGGGAATTGGCATCAATACGGGTGAAGTGGTGGTTGGTAACATTGGCTCTAAGAAACGCGCTAAGTATGCTGTCGTTGGTAGCCCCATTAACCTTACTTCTCGCATCGAGTCCTATACTGTAGGCGGTCAGATTTTCATTTCCGAATCGACCCGAGAAGAGGTGGGTGATATCATTCACATTCAGCAGCAAAAATTGGTACAACCTAAAGGATTTGAGCAGCAAATTCCAATTTTTGAAGTCAAAGGAATTGGCGGAAATTATAACTTAGTTTTGGATAATCCAGATGATGTGTTACTACCCCTAGCAGAGGAAATCCCAATCCAGTATACCGTTGTTCACGGAAAGCATATTGGCGAAAATCTCTTTCAGGGGAGTTTAGTCAAGCTGTCAGCCCATGGAGCCGAAGTACAATCAGATTGTATTGTGGAACCCTGGAGTAATATTAAGATTAATTTACTCAAGCCGGGGAATAAAACAGAGGCGCTGTATGCCAAGGTAACTGGAAAACCAGCCAAGAGCGATCGCTGTTTTTACGTTTGTTTTACTTCCGTTTCTCCTGACGTTGAAGCGCTCTTCGCTGCTATCTTAATCTCAGCAAATAGAGCGAGGAAATAGGGTGTAGATTTCTTTATTTTTTTAGATACTCTATCGTCGAGCAATTATCCAAACTGCATGAATAATACCGGGAATATAGCCGAGGAGAGTGAGAAGGATATTCACCCAAAATTGAGTTCCTATTCCCACCTGTAAGAACACGCCTAGTGGGGGCAAAACAATTGCACAGAGAATCCGAACTAAATCCATAAAATTAGTCTCCTTATTTTTAATTAATGATTTTTTGAGACGACCAACGCTATACAATATAATTAATTTCGCTCACTTGGCATCTATCCCAAGGTAGAATTTTTAGCAAGGAAGTTCAGAGGAGCAACATCTGACTCTACTTGATTTCAACAGTATTTAAGGCAAAACGGTGCGTTTTAGTTTAGCTTTTCGGAAGTTGGTATTGTTGATCATTGCTCCAGTGAAATCAGCATCCGTCAAATCAGCTCTGTAAAAACTCGTTTTACCGACATTCGCTATACGAAAAACAAATTGCCGAATCAGACCATATCGTTCGTTGTTAATCAGAAGACGCCAACCCAGGTAAGCCGCCAGCAACATTACTACTAAGGCTCCTGCAAAGGTTGCAGCCAAAGGGATGGCGTCGTCTCCCGCAAAAATACCACCGACTTTGAAAAATCCAGGCACTATGGCAGTAGCAACGCAGGAGCCAACAAAAGCACCAGCGATGGCAACTGCAAACGCACTCAATCTAGCGACAACTACAGCCATGGCTCCCACCACTGCCACTGTTATCGCCACCACTACCGTTCCCACACCTGCAACCACCAGAATAACGGCAATCGCAAACGCTATGGCAGCGAGGGTGAACGCTTCCATAAACATAAAAATCATCCTGAAAGCAACGGCAATAGCAACGGCGACTAAAACTATAGCTCCGACAGCAATTAAACCTCTCTTGAGGGTAAATATTAACAACAGGATGAAGGCGATTAATACGGCTATACCCGAAATGAATTGGGCTAGGCTACTACCGCGAAACATTGCCAAGACAAAAAAACTAGCGAATCCGGCAAATACCCCAGATAAGCCGGAAATTAGCCACGCTTCAATCACCAAAAGCGCTATCCAATAACCTTTTACTCCTGCCTTCGCCCTACAAAACTTGGCTTCTCTTAACGTTGCACGGTTAAAGTTAGCTCCTCGGATATCGGTGTCGCTAAAGTCAGCCCCTGTCAAGTCTTCTCCGGTGAACCATTGACCCGCTAAATTTTCTCCCCGGAAATTTCTTCTGCCATTAACATAGAGCTTCAAAACCTCTTTCGCTTTCACTTTTTACCTCATATTACCCAAGTAAATTCAGCGTTTTAGGAATTTTTTATCCAAAGTACCATTGTGTACAACCTTTTATCGTAACTGAGATTACTCCTGTCCAATCTCACGACTTTGGGCATAGTCCAAGGGGGATAGACGCAAGAAGCGCAGCAACTTCTACCTATTGATAGATTTACAAACGTCTCAAAAAAATAAATGATGCTATAGTCTGTCCTTTGTTACACCTGAATGAAAAAGCGAGTAGGTTAAGTGAACTCCCAGCTAATCAGTTCACTGTTTGACGCTCAGTGTTAGATAGTCAAGGTTCATTATGAACTGTTAACGACTAACTCTCAGCCATTAACAGTCAACACCAATATTTTTGATTCAAAACTCACTTAACCTGCTTATTCTTTCACCGACTGCCTTTTCCGAACATAGTCTTTAGAGGAGCAATCCAAGCCTTTACCCCTTGTCGTAGGGGTTGAGTGGCTTGGACAGAAACTTTTTTGGTAAGGTTCTAGATGTTGATAGTTCTAGGGTCAATTCAGCGATTAACCATAAACTCCGAACAAACAAACGATTAACTCTCAATCGTGACGAGCGTTTGACCCAGTCCGAGCCACAAATATCACCCGTTCCCAAGCAGTATAAATGCCCCCGATTGATGCCTATAGCGAATTTCCCCAACGATTTGAGCATCTGCCGCTAATCTTGGCAGGTCCGATCTTGCGGCGTACCGACCCGGATGCAGTAACCGTGTGGGTAGCGCTGAAAGCGGCTCGCTCAGTGAGACTCAGCGTTTATTCTACTGTAAACGGTCAGGGGAGACATATTGATCGCAAACAGATGGAAGGGTCACGTACCACCGTACAGGTGGGCAAACATCTACATATTGTGGCGGTGACAGCTACGTTAAGCGATCGCTCCCCACTCGAACCTGCACAAATTTACGCCTACGATTTGGACTTTGGGAATGGGGATGAGACGCTGAACGATGCCCTTAACTCCAGAGGTTTTTTTCCCTTCGTCACCCTCAGCTATTTAGAACACAATCTACCCACCTTCGCGATGCCGCCGGATGACTTAAATCACCTGCGGATTATTCACGGTTCCTGTCGAAAACCTCACGGTATGGGACGAGATGCACTGCCCCTCATCGATCGCTTGATCGAACAATTTGCCGATCAACCCAATACCAGACCCCACCAGCTTTTCTTAACGGGCGACCAAATTTATAGTGACGATGTGGCTGATCCGTTGTTGGGGGCATTGTGCGATGTGGGAACTACCCTATTGGGTTGGGAAGAGGCACTACCCTACAAACAAGAACCCGCCGGGAATTATCAGTACCAAAAAATCAGCGACTGGAAACCGGGACAGCGTACTGACATTGCCCGATATTATGCCGGTTTGACAGCGATGCTGGACGATCAACCCCAACGGGCGAAAAGCCACCTTTTCGGCTTCAGTGAATATTGTGCCATGTACTTGTTCAGTTGGTCGCCGGTGCTTTTGCCCCCTCGTTTTCCCAAAGGGACAACCATCAGAAAAGACCCCAAACAAGCATCTTTATGGGATGAAGAAGCGCAGGCTATCCGGGGTTTTGCGAGCGAACTGTGGCACGTTAGGCGAGGAATGGCAAATGTACCCACGTATACCATCTGTGACGATCACGACATCAGCGATGACTGGTATCTGAATCGGGAGTGGTGCAACCGCGTTTTGGGCAAACCCTTAGGCAGACGGATAGTGCAGAACGGACTGCTGGCGTATGCTCTGTTTCAGGGGTGGGGAAATACTCCTGAACAGTTCACAGAGGGACAACCGGGAGAAAAACTCTTACAGGCTCTCCAGCAATGGTCGGTATCAGGGGGTACAGATGAGTCTGCCTGGGATGAGATGGGCAAGTATCTAGGACTTCCTCCCATGGAAGCAAAAACAGGACTGCCGAAGCTGAAACAGGATGGTGAGGTTTTAATTCTGGATCGAGACTATTCTGATGGCACCTCAGCTCTAAACTGGCACTATAGCGTTAGGAGTTTTAAACACGAAGTGCTCGTGCTGGATACGCGCACTTGGCGTGGTTATCCGGTGGGGGAAGAGGGCGCGATCGCTCCCCCGATGCTTCTGAGTCCCACAGCCTTTGAGCAGCAGATTCAAAACCCCCTGGAACTGACCGATCGACTCAATCAAGCGGGTACATCGAGCATCGAAGCCACTCTAGTTGTTTTGCCCACCAATTTAGTCAGCCTGTCCTTTGTCGATATTGCGCAACGATGGGATTGGCAGCAGGGTAAGGTTTTTGATCATGATGTGGGGGATTCGTGGAACTTTCACGAGGTAGCGTTTACTCAACTGCTAGAGACACTTTGCCAACGACGCGATCGCATCGTGATTCTGACAGGAGATATTCACTATGGGTGTGCCGTTCGCCTCAATTACTGGTTTCATACCCGTAATAGTGCCACTCAACCCAACTCAACCTACTCCTATCGGGCATCCGTACTGGTACAGCTCACCTCCAGTTCTTTCAAAAATTCTGAACTGAAGACTTATGTGGCGCATACCAAAGCTAAATCCCTAGTACTCGAACAACCCGAATATTGGGCAGGATGGCAGCACCCCCCGCAACTGGTAGAAATTGTCACCACCCCCAGCCAAGTCAGAGTTATTGATGTTGAAGTCCCCGACAGCCGCCCGTTTTGGCAGCAAATCCACTCTCTGCGAGGAAATTGGGACGTGGCTTGGCAAATCGCCCTAAAAGACGAGCGATCGCTACCCGATTGGCGGTATCGGATTGAGTGGATCAAGCGCGAAAAATCCCAGCCAGTGCCTGGGATAAAACGGCGGCTAGAGCTGGAATCACCTCAGGAGCAATCGGCGAAATGGCGACGGGTTTTAGCGGATTCCTTATTGAGGTTGTGGCGAAATCGGTGGTGGCAAGAAGGTGAAGAAATCGTAGGACGCAATAACTTCAGTGTGGTGCGGTTTCAATGGTCGCCCCATGATAATGCTAAAGCCGTGATTCAGGAAATTTACTGGCATCCCCCTTGGCGTCCTACCCATGTTGTCAAAAGCCGTTATTTTGTTCCACTACAACTGGATTCGCCACCCCCGTTACCTAAAATTCTAAGTTCAAAATAAGAGAAAACAATGAAACCAAAGGTTATTGTCGAATTGCTCAAAGAAACATTTGGAGAATGGCAAGAAGATAAAGCCTCACGCTTGGCAGCATCCCTAGCCTATTACACCGTTTTTTCCCTCGCGCCTTTACTCATTATTGCGATCGCGATCGTGGGGGCAATTTTTGGGGAAGAAGCCGCTAAAGGTGAAATTGTCGGACAAATCCAAGGATTAGTTGGCAATGAGGGCGCACAAGCTATTGAAGCAGCCATTAAAAATGCGAATCAGCCAAATGTTAGTAGTGTAGCCTCTCTGATTAGTGTTTTCGTTTTGCTATTTGGTGCCTCTGGAGTCTTTGCTCAACTTCAAGATGCACTCAATACTATCTGGGAAGTACGAGTTAAGCCGGGACGGGGCATCAAGGGCTTTATAAAGAAACGGCTATTATCCTTTGGAGCGGTGCTGGGTATCGGTTTTTTATTGCTCGTTTCTCTAGTTTTGAGTGCTGTGCTATCAGCACTATCACATATGATGAGCGGTTTAATTCCTGGTGCAGAATGGCTCTGGCAAATCCTCAATTTTGTTATTTCCTTTGGGGTGGTTACGCTGCTATTTGCGATGATGTACAAGTTCTTGCCCGATGTTAAAATTGCTTGGGATGATGTCTGGATTGGAGCTATTATTACTGCCTTACTATTTACCGTCGGCAAGTTTGCCCTCGGTTTTTACTTAGGGCAAGGGAGTTTTGGTTCAACTTACGGTGCGGCGGGTTCATTAGTAATTATTTTGGCGTGGGTTTATTACTCGGCTCAAATACTCTTTTTCGGTGCCGAATTCACTCAGGTTTACGCGAGGAGATACGGATCAAAAATTGAGCCAGATGAGAACGCCGAACCCATCCCCGAAGCAGCTAGAGCCAAGCAAGGGATGTCTCGAAGGCGGTAACATCGAATAACTTAGTTCGTAGTCAGCACTGAGTGTGCTAGGAGTGCTAAACCACTGACTACAAACCCTTTACCTGAGTGAGAGGCTGCTTCAACTAAAAAAACAATGAAGAAGTCACAGAAATTCAGAAGCCTAATATTTTTATTCTGAACTCCTGAACTCCTGAACTTCTAAATTCTGAACGTCTTGGTTCAAAATTAAATTACGGCTCTATTTTGACTGAAAGAATTTTATCCCCTTTACGGATAGCATTGACAACATCCATATTCTCAGTTTTACCAAAAACGGTATGTACTCCATCTAAATGGGCTTGGGGAGAATGGCAAATGAAAAATTGACTACCACCCGTATCGCGCCCTGCATGAGCCATTGATAAACTCCCTGCCTCATGCTTGTTTTTGTTAATTTCACACTTAATCGTGTAGCCAGGTCCTCCTGTACCTGTACCCTGAGGACAGCCCCCTTGGATCATAAAATTGGAGATAACTCGGTGAAAGCTTAGTCCGTCGTAAAACCCTTTTTCGCTCAAGTCAACAAAATTTTTCACCGTATTCGGGGCATCTTTATCAAATAACTCCAGATTGATTGTCCCCTTATCGGTTTCCATAATGGCGTGAGTCATGATTTTTCCTTACTCCTAAAATAAATCCCAGTTTTTGGGAGTGGCAAGAGAGCTTCCCTATTGTGCCGCATTAAAAGCCATTTGCCAAAAATTTTTCTCCAGGCTTGCCACCTTCAAAAAGGCGTCTTCGGCTTGTTTTTTAACCGTTTTTGGCACCGTTTGCAATACCTCATTGGCTTGAGATTCCAAACATTTCACATAGTCTGTAAAACTTGGATTGCCCCAACGGTCTGCAAACTCATTGTAAGGTTCAAGCATCTGACCTGGCAATTGCCAACCTTGATTGTATGCCAGTTCAATTGTCCAAAAAGCAGTCGCTTGAACGGGATAGGGCATTGCCCCAAGACTGTGCATGAAATCGCAGTATTCAGCGCAGGTTGATTGTTTTTGGGTGCCGAGATCGAGCTGTCGATTCGCTGCTTTTTCCTTAAACCAATTCAGTTCGTCTTTCAGGGCGCTCAATCCACTCAGAATAACATCAAAATGTTCTGGAGGTGCAGATGCCAACAGTCGTCCCGCCATCCGCGTGAATTCTAAAACGAATAGATAATCTTGCACCAGCCAGGTATTGAATTGTTCAGGCTTAATTGTTCCTGATTTACACTGTTCCAGGAAAGGATGCACCGTCGCTTCCTGCCATACTTGCTCGTGATTTTGCAGAAGTTGTTGACAGGTTAAACTCATCGTAAATTATAGGAATTAGGGGTTCGGAAACGGGAGATATTTCACCTGCCATGGACAGCTCATGTTGCCTGTCCTACGGAATAATTGATTTTTTGAAGTTCCCTTACGCAGTCAGATAATTCTACTCAACTGAGGTAAAAACCGCTATCACTCTTG